>CACWZI010000077.1 GCA_902765305.1 uncultured Eubacteriales bacterium | reverse complement strand
AGATGGCATGGCGACTGATAGTCGCCGCTACGGAGGTTTTGACGCTTGTTGTGAACTCTTTTCCTATTACAACTTTTGCTAAGTTGACGACATTGCCCTAACCCCTAACCCCTAAAACCTAACCCCTAAATACTGATTTATCGAGCACAGCTCGATAAATCAGTATTTGTCATCCTCGATCAGTTCCTCAAGCTGTGTAGCGGGGCGGGGATCCTGCCGCCCCTTTGGATGAACGGGCTGGAATCCAGCGTGCGCACGGGGATGATCGGGGCGTGGCCCAGCAGGCCGCCGAACTCCACGCTGTCGCCCACGTCCTTGCCGGGGGCGGGGATCACCCGCACGGCGGTGGTCTTGTTGTTGACCATGCCGATGGCAGCCTCGTCGGCGATGATGGCGGCGACGGTCTCGGCGGGGGTGTCGCCGGGAATGGCGATCATGTCGAGGCCCACCGAGCAGACGCAGGTCATGGCTTCCAGCTTTTCCAGCGAAAGCGCCCCCTTCTGGGCGGCCTGGATCATTCCGATGTCCTCGGAGACCGGGATGAACGCGCCGGAGAGCCCGCCCACGTGGGACGAGGCCATCACGCCGCCCTTCTTTACCGCGTCGTTGAGCAGCGCCAGCGCCGCGGTGGTGCCGTGGGCGCCGCAGGTCTCAAGGCCCATCTCCTCCAGGATCGCGGCCACGGAATCGCCCACTGCCGGAGTGGGGGCCAGGGACAGATCCACGATGCCGAAGGGTACGCCCAAGCGGCGGCTGGCCTCCCGGGCCACCAGCTGGCCCACTCGTGTGATGTGGAAGGCGGTGCGCTTGATGGTCTCAGCCACCTCGTCGAAGGGCGCGCCCTTTACGCCCTCCAGGGCCACCTTCACCACGCCGGGGCCGCTGACGCCCACGCTGACGGCGCAATCGCCCTCGCCGGGGCCGTGGAACGCGCCGGCCATGAAGGGGTTATCCTCCACGGCGTTGCAGAACACCACCAGCTTCGCGCAGCCCAGCCCGCCGCTTTCAGCGGTGGAGGCGGCGGTAGCCTTCACCGTCTGGCCCATCAGGCGCACGGCGTCCATGTTGATGCCGGCCCGGGTGGAGCCCACGTTCACCGACGAGCAGACCAGGTCGGTGGTGGCCAGCGCCTCGGGGATCGATTCGATCAGCCGCCGGTCGGCCTCGGTGATGCCCTTGTGCACCAGTGCCGAATAGCCGCCGATGAAGTCCACGCCCGCGGTCTTGGCCGCCCGGTCCAGCGCCCGGGCCACCTTCACCGGGTTCTTGATCGCCCCGGTGACCAGCGCCGCGGGGGTCACGGAGATGCGCTTGTTGACGATGGGCACGCCGTAGTCCCGCTCGATCGCCTGGCCCACCTCCACCAGGTGCTCTGCCCGGCGGGTGATCAGGTCGTAGATGTTACTGCACAGCCGGTCCTCGTCGTCGGTGACGCAGGAAAACAGCGATATGCCCATGGTGATCGTGCGCACGTCCAGCTTCTGGTGGTCGATCATGTTCAGGGTTTCCAGAATTTCAGAGGTGTTGATCATGTGCATGGCTCAGTACCTCCTCAGATCTGGTGCATCGCTTCGAAGATTTCGCTGCGCTGGGTGCGGATCTGCACGCCGATGCGGCCTGAAAGGGCGTCCAGCTCGGTCTTCAGCGCGTCGAAGGAGCAGTTCCCGGACGACACGTCCGCGATCAGTATCATGCTGAACAGCCCGGAGACGATGGTCTGGGTGATGTCCAATATGTTGGCGTCGTTCTCATAGAGGATCCGGCTGACCTGGGCGATGATGCCCTTTTTGTCCATGCCCAGCACGCTGATGACCGCTTTTTTGGTTTCGTTCATGTTTATCTCTCTCCTTTGGGAAATGGTGTCATTTGTTCCATGCGGCTCAATGAGGCAGAAGTGTTTCTTCCATTCTGTTGTCAACATCTGCGCAACGCATTTCCTGATAATTGACTCATGCCTTGGTTGTATCACAAAAAAGTAAAACCTCTGAGATGTAGATATGAATTTCAGGCCAAGTCCTCTCGCATCGGGGATATTGATGCTTGCGAGCAGGTTGTGAAACTGTACTGCGTATTCGTTATCCTGTAATCGGGCTTTGTGTTGATAGTAGATGATGCTTGAGCCCTGCCTGTAGTAATCTGCAATCTCTTGCAGTTCTACATATTTGCCCATTTTGGTCGTTCCCTGCGCAGAGGGAACCATCAGACCGTTGTCAGGATCGATATATACCACATCTATGCCTCTAAGCGCCTTCAGGGCGCTCATATGCCAACTCTTTCTCTGCTCCAGCCTTTCTATTTTGTTCTTACATGCGCAGGCTATGGGAACTGAATAATATGTCGCTGAAAGGATGCCCGAATTTTCAATAGCCGCTGTTTCTCTTTGATTGGATGTTACGATGCGCTTCAGCGCATACCAGAGCGCTTCGTCACAATCGCGGTATTCAGTCTTGGCCAAGTACCCTATATGACGCCCATCGCCATTGTGGTTTTCGTCGTCTGTAAGGTACCAGTTGACGCCGATTGAAAGGCCGTTGCTGCTCAATACACGCAGCAGCCCGAGCTTACCAAAGTCGCCAATATCACCCACGTAGCGGTTTTGCATGGATACCTCCACTGTACTGTTCACAAAATCATCGTCTTTCCCGAGTATCATAGCATATAATCGTGCTTTCGACAATCACAATTGGCAAGAAGTTGTTTGCATTTCCGTTCCAATCAAGCTATAATATATCCAATATGATTTATTGGAGGAAATCCCATGCTTTCACAATACCTGATGATCGGCGAGATCACCAAGCCCCAGGGGGTGCGGGGGGAGGTCAAGGTGCGGCCCTGCACCTGCGACCCGGAGCGCTTCGAGGGGCTTGATACCGTATACATCGAAAAGGACGGCGGCTATGCGCCGCTGAAGATCACCGTGAACCGCCTGGGCACGGACGCGGTGTTCATGAACGTGGCGGGCGTCACGGATCGGGACATGGCGGAGAAGCTGCGGGGTATGCGGCTGTACATCGACCGGGCCCACGCCGTCGAGCTGGACGGGGACAGCAACTTCATCACCGACCTGTACGGCCTGCGCGGCGTGGTGGACGACGGGCGGGACCTGGGAAAGCTCACCGAGGTCATGCAGCCCGGCGGCAACGACGTGTATGTGTTCAAGGGGCCGCTGGGCGAGGTGCTGGTGCCGGCGCTGAAGAGCGTGGTGCTGGCCGTTGACCTCCAGGCGGGTCAGATGCGCCTGGACGGCAGGCGGCTCAATGAGGTGGCGGTGTTCGATGAGGATTAAGGTCTTTACGCTGTTTCCCGACATGCTGCGGCCCATGCTGGCCCAGTCCATACTGGGGCGGGCGATTTCAGCGGGGCTTTTGCAGGTGGAGCTGATCGACATCCGCGAATACTCGAAGGAAAAGCACCGCAACACCGACGACTATCCCTTCGGCGGCGGCGCGGGCATGGTGATGGCCGCCCAGCCCATCGTGGACGCCTTCGCGGCCAACCTGCCGGAGGACTTTCACGGAAGGCGCATATACCTTTCGCCCCGGGGGCGCACGCTGAACCAGCGCGTCGTCGAGGAATTGGCGAGGGAGGAAGAACTGGCCCTGCTCTGCGGCCACTACGAGGGCGTGGACCAGCGGGCGCTGGACGCGGTGATCGACGAGGAGCTGTCCATCGGCGACTACGTGCTCACCGGCGGCGAGCTGGGGGCGCTGGTGGTGATCGACGCGGTGGCCCGGCTGGTGCCCGGGGTGCTGGGCTCCGACGAATCCAGCGAGGATGAGAGCTTCACCACGGGGCTGCTGGAATATCCCCAGTACACCCGCCCTGCTGACTTTCGGGGCGAAAAGGTGCCAGGGGTGCTGCTGGGCGGCAATCATGCCGACATCACCGCCTGGCGGCGGGAGCAGTCCCTGGCGCTGACGCTCCAAAGACGGCCCGAATTGCTGGACAGCGCGCCGCTGGATGAGAATGACCGGGCCATGCTGGCGCGGCTCAAGCGGGCGGGGGAGGTGGAGGCGCTGCTCGCGGCCCACGACATCGCCTTTGAGCGCCTCCCGCTGAAGGCGGCCGAACAGTGGCCCAAGCAGTGGCTCGGTGTCTTCGTGCCCGAGGCCAGCCGCAAGGCCGCGAAGAAGCAGTGCTTCTCCGGACGGCGGCACAAGGGCTTCCTGTGGCAGGCGTTTTCCATGGGCTACATCCCCGTTTTTGCAGCGGGCGACGCGGCATGGGAACGGTGGCAGGCCTGCGGCGCACAGCGCTGCCTGCTCTGCCTGCCGGACGACGCCCTGCTGTACCGGGTACAGGGTATTTCACCGGATGTCCTCGCCGCTTTCGGGTGTGCCATCCTCGCGGATGAGACGTTGACGCACGTGTGGATGCAGACGGGAAGTCCTGCCAGGGGGCCCTATTATTGTGAGGCGGGACAGGCTGCCGCTGTTCTGCCCAAATAATAATTTTCTTTTTGCTTGCATTTTTGACCTAAAAAGATTACAATGGATATACAAGCAAACGATGGGAGGAACGCGTATGAAGAATTACGACCGTGTACTGGCCATGTTGCTGGCTGTGCTGTTGCTTATCGGCGCGATGACCGCTTATGCGGAAAGTGATGTGGATCTCGTCGTGTCTCAGGACATCGAAGTCCCGCAGGACATCGACGGCCTTGACCTGGACATCTCCCCGGAAGCGTTCGAGCTGTCCGATGACCTCTCCCTGGTCGAAGAAGCGCCTGAAGCTGCCACCGTCGTCAGCAATGCCGATGAGGAGACATCCACGGTATACCACGAATCCTTTACGATGGAAGTCGGGGACCAGAGAAAGGTCCATAATCATGTACGAACGTATTATAGCCATATCATCACGGATACCTCCAGCGACCCGAATGTCGCCAGGATAAGTTCCGGCGGCATCATCACCGCTGTTACCGCAGGCAAGTGCGTCATCACCGTGACAGCCGTCCGCCGCTGGGGAGGTGGTCTGACGAGGGTGTGGAAATATGACGTCACCGTCGTCGGCGGCCCCGTGCTCTCGGAGACCGAAAAGACGCTGCGCATCAACGAAACCTTCCAGCTGAATGTCAGCAACCTCGGCAAACGCAGTGTCAGATCCTGGTCCTCCAGCAACCCCGAGGTCGCCACGGTCGACAACGGCATGGTCACCGCCGTGGGCGAGGGCACGTGCGTCATTTCCGCCGGGATCAGCAACGGCGGGTTTTTGAGATGCAGTGTTGAGGTCAAGGGCAGTGAAGGGCTGACCAGTAACTATGTCAGGCTGAAGCTCCGTAAACTGACAACTGTGAGGCTCAAGGATCGCATCTTACGCAAGGTTTCCTGGTCCTGCAGCGACCCCAGCATCATCAGGATTGTGACAAAGGGTTCGATTTGTCTCATCCGTGCCCTGAGGAAGGGCGAATGCACCGTCACTGCCAGGGTGAAGGGCGGCCAGACGTACACCTGCAGGGTCGTCGTCGAATAGGCGCAGCACTGTAATTCGGAAGTTTAACACACGCTTACTTGCCCCTTTCCACACTGCGTGCTATAATATGCAGGTTGAATTCGGACGGTCCGCTGCCACAGGCTGGTCACGAACGTCCTGGTGAGGAAAGGAGGAACATCCGAACGTCCTGGTGAGGAAAGGAGGAACATCCCATGAATGAGATCATCCGTTCCATCGAGAGCGCCCAGCTCAAGAAGGACATCCCCCAGTTCGCGGTCGGCGATACCGTTCGCGTTCAGGTGAAGGTTGTCGAAGGCTCCCGCGAACGTCTGCAGGCCTTTGAAGGCGTGGTCATCGCCCGTCGCAATGGCTCTGTCCGCGAGACATTCACCGTGCGCCGCACTTCCTACGGCGTCGGCGTCGAGCGCACGTTTCCGCTGCACAGCCCCCGCGTGGACAGCATCAAGGTTGTCCGTCGCGGTAAGGTTCGTCGCGCGAAGCTGTACTATCTGCGTCAGCGCAGCGGCAAGGCGGCCAAGGTCAAGGAGAGGACCTGATTTCCTGGCCACACTCGGGAATCGCTATGGCGGTTCCCGTTTTTTCTAATCAAAAGCAAAGGAACGCATATGGCAAACGACAGAATCAACTGGTATCCCGGCCACATGGCGAAATCCCGGCGGCTCTTGCAGGATCAGCTTCGGGCGGTGGACGCGGTGATCGAGCTCTGCGACGCCCGCGCGCCGCAGGCTACCCGCAACCCCGACCTGGGTAGGCTGACCCGGGGCAAGACGCGCATACTGGTGCTGAACAAGGCCGACCTGGCCGACGACAGCCAGACCGCCCGCTGGTTGGAGCGCTTTCGCCGGGAGGAGCTCACCGCCCTGCGCTTCAACTCCAACTGTGGAAAGGTCAAGGATATACTGGGTCACATAGAGGCCGCGTCGAAGCCCGCCCTTGAGCGCTATGCCGCCCGGGGCGTGCGCAAGACGGTCCGCTTCATGGTCATCGGCATCCCCAACGTGGGCAAGTCCACCTTCATCAACCGGCTGCACGGCTCAGCCATCGTGAAAGCCGGCGACCGCCCCGGCGTCACCCGGGCCAACCAGTGGGTGAAGCTCGGGCCGTTCCTGGAGATCCTGGATACCCCCGGCATGCTGCCGCCCCGCATGGACGACCAGGAGGGGGCGCGGCTGCTGGCTTACCTTGGCTCCATTCGCGATGAGATCATGGACACCGAGGACCTGGCCGGCGGCCTGATGGCGTTGCTGAACGACATCAACCCTACCGCCCTCGCCACCCGCTACAGGCTGCCCGAGGATTGCGGTTCGGCCCCCCATGAATTGCTGGAAGCAGCCTGCAGGGGCAGGGGCTGGCTGCTGTCCGGGGGGCGCTTCGACACCGCAAGGGCCGCCGCGCTGGTGCTGGACGAGTTCCGGGCCGGCAAGATCGGCAAAATCACGATTGAGAGGGCGTGACGACCATGCAGAGCGAAAAGCCCCGCCGCAGGCGGGAGACCCCGGCGGAGAAGCTGCATCAGCTGACGGAGATCGAGCGCGGCCTGTGGGCGGACGGCCATGTGATCGCTGGCATCGACGAGGTGGGGCGGGGACCGCTGGCCGGGCCGGTGGTGACCGCCTGCGTGTCCATCCCGCCGGACAGGCTGGTCATGGGCGTGGACGACTCCAAGAAGCTGTCGGAAAAGCGGCGGGAAGCCCTGTATCCGCTGCTGATGGAAGCGGCGGACTACGCCCGGACGTGCTTCATCTGGCCGGAGGAGATCGACGCCGTCAACATACTGAACGCCACGAAAAAGGCCATGGAGACCTGCGCGGCGGATTTTAGGGGAGACATCCTGCTCGTCGACGCGGTGCAGGGCCTGCGCCTGCCCTGCGAGGCCCGTTCGCTGGTGCACGGCGACGCCCTCAGCTACATGATCGGGGCGGCATCCATCGTGGCCAAGGTCACCCGTGACCGCTACATGGTGGAGCTGGACGCCCGGTTCCCGATGTACGGCTTTGCCCGGAACAAGGGCTACGGCACCGCCGAGCACATCGCGGCGTTGAAGCGATACGGTCCGTGCCCGGCCCACCGGCGCAGCTTTATCGGGGGCATACTGGGGGAGAATCCATGAACCGGCGAAGCATCGGCGCCCAGGGCGAGGCCGAGGCCCGGGCGTTTTTGATTCGCAAGGGCGCGAAGGTGCTGGAAACGAACTACCGACGTCCCACCGGCGAGATCGATATCATCGCCAAACAGGGCGGCACGCTGTTGTTCGTGGAGGTCAAGCGCCGATCTTCGCTGCGCTACGGCAGGCCCGCCGAGGCCGTGGACCGGCAGAAGCAGGCCCACATACTTCGCACGGCCCAGCTGTACCTCCAGGAAAAGCGCCTCGCCGACGCTCCCGTGCGCTTCGACGTGATCGAGGTGCTGCCGGGCGAGATCCGGCACATCGAAAATGCTTTCGATGCTTCGGCGATCTATTGAGTTTTTGGCGGAACGCGCTTGCGTTCCGCCGCTTTTTTCGTTATACTGCAAATGAGCAATACCATCATCGAGGAGGAAGACCACATGAAAGGCCTGAATCGAATCCTGGCTGCGCTGCTGGCCGGCCTGATGCTCTGGGGCATGCCTGGCGCCCTCGCCAAGCCACAGGACGCGATAGAAGTTCCGGAGTTGGCCGAAAGCGTTGAATCGGAAATTGTCGGGGATTGGCAGGATACGTCGTTGGCGTTGCCGGACGACCTGGCACTGTCCGACGGCCTGGAGCCGGTCGAACCTGCCGTTGACACTTCCGACATGGCTGACACTGCCGCACCGGCAAGCCCGAATGCGGATGCGGACCCGTTCAGCATCAATGCTGAAGGCGTGTTGGTCAAATACAGCGGGAGCAACAGGGCCGTCACGATCCCCGACACGGTCGTCGCCATCGGGAGGAACGCCTTCAAGGGCAATACCCGCCTGACCGAGGTGACGATCCCCGCGGGCGTTACCGCCATCCAGGCAAAGGCCTTCTCCGGCTGCGCAAGGCTGGCCACCGTCAATGTGCTCGCCGGGGAGATCACCATCGCGTCAAACGCCTTCAGCGGCGCGAAGCCCTTGTTTTGCACTGTCGTCGGCTCCGACGCGGCCGCATGGGCCCGCAGGAAGGGCTTCAGGGTGGAGGACAACCTCGTGGTGCCGGGCAAGGACGTGCGCATGGCAGCCGCCATCGGCGATAACCTGCGGATCTTCACGAGTGGCAGGAAGGCGATATCCTTCTATTCCAGCAATGCCTCGGTGGCCACCGTCAGCCGGGACGGAACCGTCAGCGTCAGGGGCGGCGGCACGACGCAGATCACGGTCTGGCTGGAGGACTGGACGCCGCAGTATATTACCCTCAGCGTGCCCTTTCCCGAGGCGAGCCTTTCCGACCGGTCCCTTTCGCTGGGCGTGGGCGGCGCCAGGACGCTGAGCGTCGACAACCTGTCGGGCCGCACCGTCAGCTGGTTTTCCAGCGAAATGGGCATCGCCAGCGTCAGGGGCGGCCTGGTCACCGCCATCCGTCCGGGTAAATGCACCATAACGGCCAGGCTCAGCGACGGCACGGCCCTGTCCTGCGCGGTCACCGTCACCGACAATGCCGCCCTCTCCAGGACCAGCCTCTCCATGAAGGCCGGCTACACCCACAGGCTGGGCGTCAGCGGGCTGGGTGGGCGAACGGTCCACTGGTCCTCCGGCAACAGCAGCGTCGCCAGCGTGAAGGACGGCGTCGTCACCGCGCTGAAGGCCGGCAAATGCACGATCACCGCCCAGGTCCAGAACGGCAAGAGCCTGAAGTGCAAGGTCACCGTCAAGGACGCGGCGAAGCTCTCCAGGACGAGCCTCTCCCTGAAGGTGGGCGGGTTCCAGGCGCTGAAGGTCGTCGATCGCGGCAACCGCGCGGTGACCTGGTCCTCCAGCAACAGCGCCGTCGCCACCGTCCACGGCGGCATGGTCGTCGCCCGCAAGGTCGGCAGCTGCACCGTCACCGCCAGCCTGTCCGGCGGCAGGAAGCTCACCTGCAAGGTCACCGTCTCCGAAAAAACGAAATAGGCTTTAAGCTGTGTTTAAGGTTTATCCCTTATAATCGTGACTGTCAAGGGGCAGGGGCGGACGCAAATGGGCCGCGCCTGCCGAAACAAAGGAGGTTGTCACATGTTGAAAAAATGGATGGCAATGGCAATTGCGCTGGCGCTGGTCCTGTCCACCGCCTGTCTGGCCGATGAGGCCGCGGGGGCTTCCGACAAAACGGCCATCGAGGCGGCGCTGGACCTTAAGAACATGGACCAGGAATGGACCTACAGCGCCGATTCCGACGCCTGGACGCTGTCCGTGGTGACGGCGGTGACCCGGCCTGTGATCGAGGACGAGGAGGGCGTATCGGTGTGCGTGCCCGGGGCCTACGTCACGGGCATCGATACCGACGGCGACGGCGCGGCGGACGTGACCGCCGAGGGCGCGGACGGGGCCGTCAAGGGCGCCCTGGTGATCGACTACGCTGCCGAAATCACCAGCACGGGCGGCCAGACCTACACCGCGGCCACGGCCCCGGTGATCCTGAACACCGGCGCGGCGGGCTACGGCAATTCCAGCAGCACCCCCGCCGCCGCAACCTACGCCGCCGAGGGTTATATCAACGTGGCCTGCGGCAACCGGGGCAAGCAGGACAGCTTTACCAACGAGGCGGGGGAGACCGTCTACACCGGCGACGCGCCCTCCTGCCTGGCCGACCAGAAGGCGGCGACCCGCTTCGTGAAGTACAACATACTGCTGGGCAACCTGCCGGGCAGCGTGGAATACTGGGTGTCCACCGGCGGCAGCGGCGGCGGGGCCCACGCGACGATGTTCGCGGCCACCTCCAACAACCCCGATTTTTACGACTACCAGATCGCGGTGGGCGCGGTGGGCGTCTACAAAAACGCGGACGGCAGCTACGATACCACCGTCACCGTCAATGGCGAAGCCGTCGAGCTCTCCGACGGCGCCTGGGGCTGCGTGGCCTACAGCGCCATCACCCCGCTGGCCGAGGCCGACATGGCCCAGGCGATGGAGTACACGCTGACAAAGGATTTCAGCTTCAATACCGATTTCCAGCAGGCGCTGGCGAAGGCGCTGTCGGATGAATACATGGCCTACATCAACGCCCAGGGCCTGACCGTCGAGGAGGCGAAGGTGGGCTTTGACCTGGACGGCGACGGCGCGCTCAGCAGCACCGTGGCGCTGACCATCGAGTTCGACGAAGAGCAATACGCCGACACCAACGGCTACGGCGGCAACTACATGGACCTGTACCTGGCAGAGCTGACCGAGAACCTCCAGTGGTACGTGGACAACCTGGACTATGCCACCGACTGGACCTGGTTCGACGCCGAGGGAAACGCCCTCTCCGACGAGGCGGTGGCCGCGATGACTGCGGCGGACAAGGCCCGGGCCTTCATCGAGGGCCGCTACGCCAAGGGCAGCAGCGGCGGACGCGGCGGCATGGGCGGCCCCGGGGGCATGGGCCCCAGCGGCATGAACGGCGCGGACGACTTTAAAGGCGGCATGGGCGGCGGACGCCCGGACTTCGCCGATGGCCAGATGCCCGACTTCGCGAACGGCGAGATGCCCGACTTCGGCGGCGGACGCGGCTTCGACAACGTCGGCGTGGCCGAAAACAGCGCGGGCGACGAGATGGACGTGGGCACCCCCGACGCGGGCACGACCCAGGCGGCGGGGAGCAGCGCCAATTCCAACAACTATGCCAGCTACGACGAGATGCTGGCGGCCTATGCGGCCGACGTGGCTGAGATCGAGGCCGGTGATATCTACGGCAACAACCTGGTGGACCTGTACAACCCGCTGAATTACATCGGCGCGGAGGACACCGAAGACCCGGCCTGGATGCGCATCGTCTGCGGCGCGGTGGAGGGCGACATCGCCATGTTCGATTCCCTGAATATGCAGCTGGCGGCCCTGAACGCGGGCATCGATGCCACCATCGAATGGCAGTGGGACGGCGGCCACGTGCCCAGCGAGGTGCTGGGCAACAGCCTGCCCCTGTGGGTGGACATGATGGTCGGCAGGTATGTCAGCGGCGTGGAAACTGTCAAGGCTGACGCTGTGAAGCAGACGGCCAACGGCACTGCCGAATCCGCCACCGGCACCGACCTGTCCGGCTGGGTCAGCCTCGACGGCGAAGGCCAGGTGTCCTTCACGCTTGCAGGCGCCATGGCCTATCGCACCAGCGGCGCCAGCAAGGCAGTACCCGGCTTCGATGTGATCGACTATGGCCAGGAGGACTATGTGTTCGGCGACAGCGACACCGATGCCCGCCACTGGAGCGCCTTTGTACTGAAGGCGCTGGAGGCGAACCGGGAGACGCTGGAGGTGCTGTTTGAGGGATAAGGTATGAAATAAATTATGGGCACAAAATAATAATTGACACAGCGTCACCAATGGGCTATAATAAGAGCGGTCAAATGCGATTGAAGGGAGCATGAACATGCCCAGGGGTTCCGCTGAACTGACGAACGCGCGCAGGGAGGAGATCATCTCGGCCTGCGCGCAGCTCTACCAAACCATGAGCTTCAAGGAGATCACGCTGAAGGACATCGCCGGGGCGACGAGCTTCACGCGCACCTCGATCTATAATTACTTCCAGACCAAGGAAGAGATATTCCTTGCCCTGATGCAAAAGGAATACGAGCGCTGGGTGGCGGCGCTGGACGACCTGGCGGCGTCCTACACCGTCATGAGCGTGGAGGCCTTCTCCGGGGCGCTGGCGCATACGCTGGAAAAGCGGGGCATGCTGCTGAAGCTTTTGAGCATGAACCACTTCGACATGGAGGAGAACAGCCGCCCGGAGTGCCTTCGGGAATTCAAGGAGGCCTATGGCGCATCCATCGAGGCGCTGAGGCGCTGCCTGGTGAAGTTCTTTCCCGGCATGGACGCGAAGGCCCGGCAGGATTTCCTGTATGCCTTCCTTCCCTTCCTGTACGGCCTGTATCCCTATACCACGGTCTCCGGGAAGCAGCGCCAGGCGATGGCCGAGGCCGGGCTGGATTTCGTCTACATGAGCGTCTACGACATGGCCTGCAACTGCGTCAGGGCGCTGTTGAGGGGGAGTGCAGTCGTAAGATAATCGATATACCGCAAGACAGCGTCCGAACGGGCGCTGTTTCCTATTGCGCCGAGGTAGACGTCACCGGAAAACTCCGCGCCTTCGAACAGTGGAAACGCGGAGATGAGCAGGCCGTTGGCGACCGACTCGGTGACAGCGCTGTAGGGCACCGCCTCATCCAGGCGGTGCTCGATGTCGTTGTCCTCGAGGATCACCGTGTTTTCGGTCAGCCGGTCGGAGGCCCGGCGGTACAGCCCTTCATCCTGCTTTATAAGGTCGTCCAGGGGCAGCAGGTACCCGCCGGCGGACAGTATGTCATAGGCCTCCCGGTTCATCAGTACGACGTCCAGCTGCCGGTTGGCCATGGCGGCCAGGACCTTCAGCTGGGAGGCGTAGGCATATTCGTGGTTTTGCTGGGTGGCGTCCCGGCTCAGGTACAGCCCGCGGTAGAGGGATACCTCTTTTTTATTGGGGTTTTCCCCGATGGCGCGGGCAAAGCCCTCGTTCAGCGCCCGGTCGAGGTCGTCGCCGACGGCGATGTTCGCAAAGCCGACGAACAGCAGCGCCTCCTTGCGGGTGAGCCTGTAGTACAGCACGCTGCCCAGGGCGACGGCGGCGATCAGCGCCAATACCAGTGGAAACCTGTAGTATTCAAAGACGTAACCGAGCTTGGCGGACAGGCCCATCTTCGACAGCGCCTCGCGGTTTTCCGCCCGCTCCGATTCGGTCAGCCTCACAGCTCCGCCCCCGTATCGTCTTCGTCCGATTCCTCCTGCTTATCCGCGTTGGGGTCGTAGATCAGCGGGCGCAGCACCTTCAGCATCAGATGGGCGCTGATGAGGGCGCAGAGCCCCTCGCCGAATATGATCAGTGGGGTGAACACGTTCACCACCAGGAAGAACATTGCCCAATGGATGAAGAAGATCAGCAGGGTGAGGAACAGGTAGTGGGTGCCGATGAGGAAGGCGTTCTTGAACATGTTGGCCGTGGTGTTGCTGACGATGGACAGCAGCGGAAAGACGTAGGCCAGCACGATGGCATAGAGGATCATGCTGGCGAATATGACCGCCAGCAACAGCGTCCACACCACGGCGGCGGTGCCGGTGGAGGTGGCGCGCAGGCGGTAGAGGAGCACGGCGTCCGCGCCGATCAACAGGCCGGTGGCCAGCATGATCAGCCAGATGACGGTGGCCTGCTTGAAGTTCTGCTTGAATGAACGGAAGAACATGGTGGTGATGTAGCTGCCCTCGTCCTTCGCGATCTTGAAGGAGGTGTAGTAGAGCGCCGTGGTGGACGCGCCGATGGTCACGATGGGCAGGCAGCAAACCAGCCACATGACGTTCAGGCAGCAGCCGTAGGCGAGCTTCAGAAAGAGCTGGCCGAATTTGCTGTCGTAGGAAAAGAATCGCATGGCGGAACCTCCTCGATTATTGCGTATTGTGGCGGCCCGGAGGCCGCCGCTACAGCTTAATCCCTGTTACAGCTTCGTGGAATCCCGGTAGATCAGCTCGGTCTCGGTGTGGACCGTGCGATAGTCCAGGCTGGGCTGTTCGATGCGGGAGAGCAGCAGCTGCATCGCCGTGACGGCCATGATCTGGGTATGGATGTGCACGGTGGTCAGCGAGGGCGTCATGATGCGGGACTGGGGGGAATCGTCGAAGCCGCAGAACAGCACGTCCGCGGGCACGGATTTGCCCAGCTTGCGCAGGGCATAGATGGCGTCGTCGGCGACGAAGTCGTTGGCGCAGATGAACACCTCCGGGAAGTCCTTCATGGAAAGCAGCGTGTTCACCAGCTGCTCCGGGTTCAGGAGCTTGATGCAGAACCGCTCGTCCACGGGCACGCCGGCCATCAGCATGGCGCAGCGGAAGGCGGTGTAGCGCTCGAAAAAGGATTGGCAGTGCTCATAGTCGCCGATGAAGCCGATCCGGCGCTTGCCCCGCACCAGCATGTCGTTGACAAAGCGGGTGATGGCGGTGGTGTTGTCCATGTACAGCTGGTCGGCGTGCAGGTCGATGCCGTCCCGCTTGTGGGGGCCGTCCACGAACAGCACCGGCAGCCCGAGGGTGCAGACCATCTCGTCATAGGCCCGGTCGAACATCTCGATGCAAATGACGGCCCGCGCCTGTTTGGCGTTGAAGGTGAAGGGCAGCGTGCGGCAAAGGAAGTTTTCCCGCTCCACCCGGTGGGTGATCAGGGTATAGCCCCACTGGGAAAGCTCCTTTTTCAGTTTGTCCAGCATCAGCGAAGCGAAGTGCGCCCCGTCGATGGCGTCGCCGATGAGCAGCGCGATCTCGCCCTTGCCCGGCGCCTCCTGTTCGGGGCTGACCCTGGTTTGTTCCTTAATATAAGAAAACTGTTTGTAGCCCATTTCGATGGCCTTTTGCAATATCCTCTCCCGGGTCGCCTCCGCCAGGCCATCGGCGTTGTTGATGGCCTTGGATACGGTATTTCGGGAGACGCCCAGCTCGTCGGCGATATCCTGTATGGTCACTTTTTTCATGAATGGATCCTCCTTGGCGTTTCGCAGATATTGTAACATACAATGATGCAAATGTCAAATCATAAATGTGCAGCTTTTGTGCATTTGGGGCTTTTGCACCTTTTTGCAGCGAATAACCCGGGGGAAGGCCGGCTTTATGGCGGTTACAAATGGAAAAAATTGTGCATATGCATTAATTTGGTATTGACACAGGGGCCAGATAATGATAATATATAGGCGAAGCCCCCGAATTGAATGTGCAAATGCAACCTGCCAATGCAATTGCACATTCGGGGAGAACAGCAAAAGGAGGATTATAATGAACAAGCCCTTGCCTGCCAAGGAAAAGGCGTCTTTCAAGCAGAGACGTCACAACACCATGGTGTATCTGCGGCAGCACTGGCAGCTCTACCTGATCTTCATGTTGCCGGCGTTCGTGCTGACGATCATCTTCCGCTACATTCCGATGGGCGGCGTGGCGATCGCCTTCATGGACTACAATCCCTTCCGCGGCCTGTTGGGCAGCGAATGGGTGGGACTGGCGCACTTCAAGCGCTTCCTGTCCTCGCCCGACTTCATGACCTACTTGATGAACACCCTGAAACTGAGCGTGTTCGGCCTTCTGTGGGGATTCCCGGCGCCGATCCTGCTGGCGTTCCTGCTCAACCGCATACTCAGCTCCAAGATCAAGCAGAAGGTTCAGCTGGTGCTGTACATGCCCAACTTCATTTCGGTCATCGTTCTCTGCGGTATCGTCCGCATCCTTCTCTCGCCGACCGGCATGGTGAACATGTTCCTTGGAACGAACTACAATTTCATGACCATGCCCCAGGCGTTCCGCACGATCTACATTGCCAGTGGCATTTGGCAGGGCGCTGGCTGGTCCTCCATCATCTACACCGCTGCGCTGTCCAACGCTAGCAAGGATTTGAAGGAGGCCGCTGTCATCGACGGCGCGAACCTCATCCAGCAGATCAAGACGGTTGAGTGGCCGGCGATCAAGGATACCGTGCTCATCCAGTTCATCATGGCAGTCGGCAACATCATGAGCGTCGGCTTTGAAAAGGCCTACGCCCTGCAGACCGACCTGAACATGAGCGCTTCCGAGATCATCTCCACCTACGTGTACAAGAAGGGCCTTCTGGACGGCGATTACGGCTTCTCCACCGCCGTCGGCCTGTTCAACACCGTCATCAACATCGTCCTGCTGATCTCCATGAATGCCATTGTCAAGAAGATGAACGAAGGCAAGGGTATTTAAAGAAAGGAGAGATTGAGAATGAGTGTTGCGAATGTTACACCAAGGAAGAAGAAGAGTGAATTTGCCAAGTATCCCACCGGGGACAAGGTGATACTGATCGTCGCTTATGTGATCCTGGGTATCTTCCTGGCCGCCATCATCATCCCGGTGCTGTACATCATACTGGCCTCCTTCATCGATCCCATCACGCTGCAGAACAAGGGCGTAACCTTTGACTTCAGCAAGTGGACCACCACGGCCTACAGCCGCGTGCTGGGCAATGCGCAGATCTGGGTGGGCTTCAAGAACGCGCTGATCTACTCGGTGCTGTTCACCATCATCTCCGTCATCGTGACGCTGTTGGCCGCTTACCCGATGTCCCGCTCAGACTTCAGGTTCAAGGGGTTCTTTAACACGATCTACGTGATCACGATGTTCTTCGGCGGCGGCCTGATTCCCACCTACCTGCTCATCAGCAACCTGGGAATGCTCGACACGATCTGGGCCATACTGCTGCCCGGCGCCTTCAGCGTCTGGAACATGATCATCGCCCGCACCTACTACCAGGGCGTCCCCCGCGACCTTGAGGAGGCGGCTTCCATCGACGGCGCGAGCGAGATGGTCTACTTCTTCAAGATCCTGCTGCCGGTCTGCACGCCGATCATCGCCACCATCTGCATGTGGCAGTTCGTGGGCATGTGGAACAGCAGCTGGTGCTGCGCGGCATACTGATCCAGAGCCAGCCGGAGCCCGGCATGGTCTCCGACATGCAGTCCACCGCCGCCCGCGCCCAGCTGGCCGAGCTTCTGAAGTACGCCACCATCATCATCTCCAGCCTGCCGCTGCTGATCATGTATCCCTTCTTCCAGAGGTACTTTGACAGCGGAATCATGGCCGGCGCCGTCAAGGGATAACCCGTCAACCCATAACCCTGCAGGCGTGAAAGCCTGTACAATAAAAGAAAAGGAGATAATACCATGCGTAAGATTTCCATGATCCTGGCCCTGTGCCTGTGCCTGGCGATGCTGGCGAGCGCCGCCCTGGCCGACGGCTACACCTTCCCGCTGGAAAACACCGAGAGCTTCACCGCCCTGACCAACTATCCGGTGGGCACCGAGGCCGACCCCAACAACCGCACCATCTTCAAGCGCCTTGAGGAAGCCACCAACGTCCACGTCGAGTGGCGCACCATCCAGTCCGATCAGTGGGGCGACAAGATCACCCTGGAGATGTCCAACCCCAAGACCCTGCCCGAGCTGGTGTTCAACGCCGGCTTCGACACCAATTCCCTGTTGAAGTACGCCAAGCAGGGCGCCATCATCGCCCTGGAGAAGTACATCGACTCCTGCATGCCCAACCTGCAGAAGGTGTTCGAGCAGGCGCCCGAGTATCGCGTGATGTGCACCGACGAGAACGGCCACATCTGGGCGTTCCCCTGGATCGAGCAGCTGGGCTATGAGAAGACCGCCATCCAGACCATCGGCGACATGAGCTTCATCAACAAGAACTGGCTGGACTTCCTGAAGCTGGAAATGCCCACCACCGTGGACGAGTTCAAGGCCGTGCTGATCGCCTTCCGCGACAACGCCGACGCCCTGAAGGCCGAGTTCAACATCGACGGCTCCATCATCCCCATGTCCTGCATCATGAATGACGGCGACCAGGATCCCGCCATCCTGATCAACGGCTTCGGCGAGGGCTACGGCGATCCCGATCGCGGCCGCCACATCGCCGTGACCAACGACAAGCAGGTCATCAGCGTCGCCACCACCGAAGGCTTCAAGAAAGGCATCGCCTGGCTGCACGAGCTGTACGCCGAGGGCCTGATCGATCCCGAGGCCTTTACTCAGGAGTGGTCCACCTACGTGGCCAAGGGCAAGTCCGGCCGCTACGGCGTGCTGTTCTCCTGGGACGTGGCCAACATCGCCCAGGTCAGCATGGACGACCTGATCGCCGGCAAGGGCTGGGTGCCGCTGCCCGCGCTGACCGCCGACGTGCGCAACATCACCCCCCAGAACGGCTCCTACACCTCCGGCTTCGATCGCGGCCGCTGCGTCGTGACCGCCACCTGCAAGAACCCCGAGCTGGTCTGCGCCTGGATCGACCAGATGTATGATCCGATCCAGTCCCCCCAGAACAACTGGGGCACCTACGGCGAGGACGACGAGTTCGATATCTTCGAGATGAGCACCAACGACGCCGGCGAGCCCATGCTGAAGCATACCTGGCTGGGCGATGCCTCTCCCGTTGAGGTCCGCGAGGCCGAGAGCGTGAACGGCCCCCTGGCCATCCTGGACACCTACTATAACAAGTACGTGACCCTGCCCGACGACGCGGCCTATCGCCTGAACTGGATCAAGGACGTCTACACCCCCGACATGACCCATGACTACGTGTATCCCAACGTGTTCATGAATGCGGACGACATCAAGGAGATCTCCAACCTGGAGGCCGACCTGACCAAGTGCGTCAACACCGCCAAGTCCGACTGGGTGATGAACGGCTTCACCGACGCCGACTGGGATCAGTTCCAGAACGACCTGAAGGCCTACGGCCTGGACCGTTACCTGGAGATCCACCAGAAGTACCTGGACGCCTACTTCGCGGGCTGATTGATCCCCTCCGGGCTTTCCTCCCCGTTTCTTCTCCCCTCTCCAGGGGAGGAAAGCCCTCTTTCAATCGACATCACATAACAGGAAGGTATCATGTATGATCAGCCAGACTTTGCAGAAGGCGCGGGATTTTGAATCCCAGTACATGTCCTATGTACCGGAGGAGGAACGTCCGGAATTTCACGTCACCGGAGCCATCGGCTGGATCAACGATCCCAACGGGTTCTCCGTCTACAAGGGCGAGTACCACCTGTTTCACCAGTACTATCCCTACAAGGCGATCTGGGGGCCGATGCACTGGGGCCATCTCAAGACGAAGGATTTCATCCGCTGGGAGCGGCTTCCTGCGGCGCTGGCCCCGGACATGCCCTACGACAAGGACGGCTGCTTTTCCGGCAGCGCCATCGAGCTGCCCGACGGCCGCCAGCTGCTGATGTACACCGGCGTGCGCGAGGAACGGCAAGAGGACGGCTCTCTGAAGCCCTGGCAGACCCAGTGCCTGGCCGTGGGCGACGGCGTGGATTATGAAAAGCTCGACGTAAACCCTGTGCTCACGGCGAAGGACCTGCCCAAGGGCGGCAGCACCGAGGATTTCCGCGACCCCAAGATGTGGAAAGAGGGCGACAGCTACTATGCCGTGGTGGGCAACCGCCCCTCCGACGGCAGCGGCTCGATCCTGCTTTTCAAGAGCGAGGACGCCTTCCACTGGACCTACCAGGGCCGCGTGGCCTCCAACCATCGCCAGTACGGCATGATGTGGGAATGCCCGGATTACTTCAAGCTGGACGGCAAGGACGTGCTGATGGTCAGCCCCCAGGAGATGAGCCCGATGGGGCTGGAATTCCACGCGGGCAACGGTACCGTCTGCATGATCGGCGAGGAAAACGAGAAGAAGCACCTGATCCGCGAGAACGTCCATGCCATCGACTACGGCATCGACTTCTACGCGCCCCAGACGCTCAAGGCGCTGGACGGCAGGCGCATCATGATCGCCTGGCTGCAAAACTGGGATACGGCGCGCAGCCACCCCGTCACCGACCGCATCTGCGGTCAGATGACCCTGCCCAGGGAGCTGTCCATACGGGACGGCCGGCTGATCCAGCAGCCCGTGCGGGAGATCGAGAACTACTACGGCGAAAAGATCAGCTACAAGAACGTGCCCCTGTCCACCGAAACCTTCCTGACGGGCATACGCGGGCGCACCATCGACATGACCGTGAACGTGCGGCCGGCCAATGGCAGCGATATGTACCACGCCTTCAGGATGAACCTGGCCAAGGACGGCGAGCACGTTACCACGATCCGCTACAAGCCCGGCCAGGCCATCGTGCGCGTAGACCGCTCCCGCTGCGGATACCCGTTTGACATCGTGCATGTGCGGGAATTCCCGGTCTATTCCCGCCACGGCTGCATCAAGCTGAGGGTGGTCATGGACAGGCACAGCCTGGAGTTGTTCGTCAACGACGGCGAGCAGGCCGCCAGCTTCGTGATGTATACCCCCGTCAGCGCGGACGTGATCAGCTTCGAGGCCGAGGGCGAGGTGCTGATGGACGTGGACAAGCACGACCTGATCTTTGACAAAGAGGAAGAAGAATAATGAAGCGTTATGATGTCGTCGCGTTGGGCGAGCTGTTGATCGACTTTACCGAGAATGGCACGAGCGCGCAGGGCAATCCCGTCTTCGAGGCCAATCCCGGCGGCGCGCCCTGCAACGTGCTGGCGATGCTGCGGAAGCTGGACAGGCGTTGCGCCTTCGTCGGCAAGGTGGGCAACGACATGTTCGGCCAGCAGCTGAAGGCCGTCGCCGAGGAGGCCGGCATCGACATGAGCGGCCTGCGCATGGACGATACCGTCCACACCACGCTGGCCTTCGTCAAGACGTACGAAGACGGCGACAGGGACTTCTCGTTTTACCGGAATCCCGGCGCGGATATGATGCTCACCGAGGACGAACTGCCCATGGACATGATTCGCGATACGCGGATATTCCACTTCGGCACGCTGTCCATGACCCATGAGGGCGTGCGCCAGGCCACCAGGGCTGCGGTGCTGGCCGCGAAGCAGGCCGGCGCGATCATCTCCTTCGATCCGAACCTGCGCCCGCCCCTCTGGGACAGCCTGAACGAGGCCAGGGCCCAGATGCTCTGGGGCCTTTCCCAGGCGGACGTGGTGAAGATTGCCGACAACGAGATCGAGTTCCTAACGGATACATCGGACTACGATAAAGGCGCAAGGTTCCTGAGGGAGCGCTTCCCGGGCATACGCCTGCTGAACGTCACCGCCGGGGCCAACGGAAGCTATGCCTTCTGCGGGGACAGGAAGACCTTTGTGCCCAGCTTCCTGCTGGGCGGCACCATCGAGACCACCGGCGCGGGGGATACCTTCTGCGCAAGCGTTCTGGATTTCGTACTGGCGCACGGCACGGACGGCCTTTCCAAGGATGACTTGAAGGCCATGCTTCGCTTCGCCAACGCGGCGGCCTACATGGTGACCACGAGGCGGGGCGCGATTCGCTCCATGCCCCAGCGCCAGCAGGTGGAAGCGATACTGAAGGAACACTGACACGACCGATAGGATTGAACTTTCGACCATATTCCAATGGGACGGCGCCACTCCACATATTGGTCCCGTTCACATTCAAGAAGGAGGAAGCAAGTCCGCAGGCTCGCGGTGCGGCAGTGTGGAGACCTGTCGTAATGCGGTTCACGAGAGGCGCGATGGCGTTTGATACGTGACGCGAGGCCGCCCCGGAGGAATCCCGGCTGCCAGAGCAATACGCTATGTCTACTGTTTTGCTGAAGGATCTGAAGAAGGTTTATGAGGGCAATGTCGTGGCCGTTCACGACGTGAATCTGGAGATCGCCGACAAGGAATTCATCGTGCTGGTCGGCCCCTCCGGCTGCGGCAAGTCCACCACCCTGCGCATGGTCGCCGGCCTGGAGGACATCTCCGACGGCGAGCTGTACATCGACGGCAGGCTTTGCAACGACGTGGCCCCCAAGGACAGGGACATCGCCATGGTCTTCCAGAGCTACGCGCTGTATCCCCATCTGTCGGTCTATGACAACATGGCCTTCGCGCTGAAGCTGAAGAAGACGCCCAAGGCGGTCATCGACAAGAAGGTGCGGGAGGTGGCCCAGATCCTCGACATCACCCAGTATCTGGACCGCAAGCCGAAGGCCCTGTCCGGCGGCCAGAGGCAGCGCGTTGCCATCGGCCGCGCCATGGTGCGCGACCCCAAGGTGTTCCTGATGGACGAGCCCCTGTCCAACCTGGACGCGAAGCTGCGCAACCAGATGCGCGCCGAGATCATCAAGCTGCGCCAGCGCATCAACACCACCTTCATGTACGTCACCCACGACCAGACCGAGGCCATGACCCTGGGCGACCGCATCGTCATCATGAAGGACGGCTTTGTGAACCAGATCGGCACGCCGGTGGAGGTGTTCAACAAGCCCGTGAACCTGTTCGTGGCCGGCTTCATCGGCATGCCCGTGATGAACTTCTTCGACAACTGCAAGCTGCTGTTGGAAAACGGCGTCTATTACGCCGAGATTCGCGGCGTGCGGTTTGAGTTGGATGCCTTCCAGCAGAGGGTGCTGCGCGACAAGCACCAGCAGCCCTGCGACATCGTGGCGGGCATCCGTCCCCAGCACATCACCGTGGGCGAGGGCGAGCTGACCGCGCTGATCGAGGTTTCCGAGATGCTGGGCACCGAGGTCAACCTGCACACCCGCAGCAACAACGACGAGGTGGTCATGGTGATTCCCACCGTCGACCTGACCGTGGACGTCTCCATGGGCAAGACGATCCGCTTCACCACCCAGCCCAGGCTGATCCAGCTGTTCGACAAGGCCACGAGCAACAACCTGATCTGGTTCGACGAGGAATCCTACAGGAACAACGCGCCGATGTGCAAGAATTACGACTTCTGATCTGAGTGTACACAACCGGGACTGGATGCCGGACTTGACTGGCCTCCAGTCCCTTGCTTATTCGCCGCCCTTACGAGAAAGGAGAACAGGATATGAGCAGAAGATCGGTGGCCTTGGCGGCCCTGATGGCGCTCCTCGTTTCGATCGTCGCTTCATGCGCCCTGGCGGAGCCCTATGCGCCGGTGGACTATCGCCTCTATCCCGCGCCGGAGGACAACATACTGGACGGCCAGGGCCTGATGGAGGGCAACGGCTTCGTGTTCTACGCGGCCAAGACCGCCGAGTGGGATGGGAATACCTACCTGTGCGGCTGGCTGGGCCGGGCCGGGCTGTCCGCGGATTCCGGCATCTACCAGTGGGCGGGCAACGCGCTCAACCACCAGCTGGTCCGGCGCGGGGACGGGACGCTGGGCGTGAAGGCGCCGGAGTCCTTTGGGGATTACTTCGCACAGGATCTGGCCTTCGAGGCCGGGGATGTCGAGGGGAAGGCAGAAATCGGGGGAAACGCCGTCGCGCTTTCGGCCGGAGACGGCGAAATCGCGCTGGCGGATATGGGCGTGCGCGCCCCGACGATGCTGCTGGAGTGCGACGTGACGCTGGGCGCGGACGGCTGCGCCGGATTTGCCTTCGGCGGCAGTGAGTCGGATGCGGCCTGGACGGCGCTCTGCCTGGACGCCGGGCGAAACCTGCTGCACTATGAGGGGTATGAGCTGACGGAGCTTGACGACTATCCCCCGATGGCGGTCACGCGGTTCGATTTCTCCGCAGACCAGCGCCACCACGTGACCCTGGTCTGCGAGAATGAGATCGTCGTGCTGTACATCGACGATCAAAAGGCCCTCAGCTCCCGCATCGGTCACTCTACAGACGGCGCGCACATCGGCGTTTTCGCCTCAGGCTGCGATGCCGAGTTCAGCAATATCACGATGAAGATACCGGGAGTGTGAAGAACTCGGGCCAAACAAACGGGATGCCGGCTTCAAATGCCAGCATCCCGTTGCCTTGCCCGGCGCATTACGCCGCGGCGTCCGTCTCCATCTCGCCGTACTGGTCGTCCAGCCGGTCGAAGGCCTCCATGGCCCCCTCGAACAGGCCCAGCAGGTCCGCCTCGGCGATCAGGCCGTCGGCGTTCTTCTCCACGCCCTTGAAATCCAGGGCGTACCGCATCGGCGGGTTTTCAAGGGTCAGCTCCGAGACGTCCCGGGTCTGCTGGGTGCTCTGGTAGACCAGGCTCACGTCGTACCAGTTCGCGCCGGCCTCGTCGGTGAGGCGCTGGAACACCAGCTTCACGCCGATGGGGGTGTGCATCTCCAGGGTGTCCGGCAATGTGTAGTCCGTCACGCCCAGGGAGGACAGCACGCCCAGTATGGTGCAGTCGTGGGCGCAGCTGAAGCTGAACACGCGGCCTTCGTTCTTCAGTTCGCCGTACAGGTCCTTTACCACCGGGTTGGCGATGGACAGGGCTACCAGCGGCGCGCCGTGGCGCAGCATGCCGAAGGTCTCCTTCACGTCCACGATCTGCTTCCACTGCGCCTCGGTCAGCTCGTGGCCGAAGGCGGCGGCCACCGGGTCGGGCATCTCGTAGTACTGCAGCATCAGGGCGTCGGCCACCTGGTTGGCGGTCTTGATCGGGCCATAGAGGTCCGGCTCCTTGTCGGGTTCAAGGTTGATGCCCGAGGGGTCGGCCAGCAGATCGCCGTACTTGCCGCTCTGGTAGATTTCGCTGCCTGCCATGTCCACCACGTCCATCACCAGCGCGATGCCGTCCTTCAGGGCCGCGCTGGCGCTGGCAAAGCCGTTTTCACCGGCGATTTCGTTGACGTTGGCGATGGCGGCTTCGGCGTAGGCGTCGCTGTAGTAGTGCAGCACAGGCTTGAAGATGTCGTCGGGGTGGTTGGCGTCGCCGGTGTATTCAACGACCGTGTCGGCCAGGGGCATCATGCCGGTGGCGAAATAGCGGGCGGTGGCGATGCAGCGCTGCTTGTTTCGGGCAAAGAAGCGCACCTCGCCGTCGGCGGGCACGTAGTTTTCCGGAATCAGGCCCTCGCGCTCCAGCCACTTGCGGAAGTACTGGCCCATGCGTATCTCCAGCGCGCCGCCCTTCAGCGTCAGTTCGCTGGAATTGCCGGTCCACTCGTTCCAGTTATGGGGGGTCAGCTCCTCGGGCACGGAGCCGTTGCTGGACAGCGGCGCCCGCAGGTTGTGGCGGCTGAGGATGGTGACCTGGCGCAGGGTGTAACCCTCGGGCGCGGCCAGCGCGGCCTGGGCGATCAGACACAGGGAAAGGGCGACGGTGAACAGCAGTATCAGCTTCTTCTTCATCGGTGTTCTCCTTTTTTATGATGGGGATTTTCCGTATCACATGCACAGCAGCGGGGACAGGGCGCGCAGCGTCTTTTCGGGCGAGCGATGCAGGACCCCCGTGCCGCCCATCGCTTCCCATGCGGCGATGTTGGCCTGAGTGTCGTCGATCAGCACGCAGTCCGGGCCCTTGCAGAAGCGGGGCTTTTCCTCCTTGAACACGATGTTGCAGGGCACCCGGGCGGACAGGTAACGCCGTACCCATTCGGCCTTGTCCTCGCCGGCGGTGGCGATGCCACGCCGGGGCTTGGGTATGCCGGTGAGGATCTCGCAACGCGCGCCCTCCCGGCGGGAGAGCTGCTCAAACATCTCCAACGCGCCGGGCATCGGCTCAAGCGAGAGGTAAAAGTGGGGCACGGCGCGAATGGCGGCCCACATGGCATCCTCATATTCCGGTGAGCGCGCTTCGTTGACGGACAGGGGCTCGATGCCGCAGAGCTCCCGCAAACCCCGGTCAAAGTCGGCCAGCACGCCGTCCATGTCGAAATAGATGGTCATGAGTCATTCTCCTTTAATCCGCCTTCACGCCGATCACGATGTGGTGGCCGTCGTCGTCGCGGGCGGGGATCGTCACCAGTCGGCAGGGCTTCAGCACGCCGCCGCGCAGGCAGCGATAGGTCGTCACGGTCTCGGCCTCGCCGGAGGACGCCGGAGTGAGGCGGCACTTTTGCAGCGCGTCACGAACCCTTTCGGCGTCCTCCTCGGCCACGCCGTCCAGCAGCTTCATGGGGGCGTCGCGGAAAAAGTCAGTGCCGCCGGGGCGGATCTCCAGCACGCCACGGGAGCCCCTGTAGAACTCCAGGTAGCAATCGGTGCGCGTGTCGACGTAGTAGATGCGCTCGCAGTCGCTGTCCAGGAAGTCGGAAGCGCCCATGAAGCGGGTGCGCACCTCGGGGCTGATTTCGGCGCTGTCCCTGCCGCGCTCCACCAGGAAGCGCTCAAACGCCTCGGCGGGCACCGGCTTGGAGAAGTAATAGCCCTGCACGTAATCGCAGCCCAGCGCCTTCAGCGCCAGCAGCTGTTCCTCGGTCTCCACGCCCTCGGCCACCACGGGCACCCGCAGGTATTCGGCGATGTCGATGATCAGCTCGATCATGCGCACGTCCCGCCTCTCCCCGAAGGCGCTGCGCACGAAGGACATGTCCAGCTTCAGCGCGTCGATGGGCAGCTTGGTCAGCATGCCCAGCGAGGAATAGCCGGTGCCGAAGTCGTCCATCTCGATGCGGAAGCCCATCCCCATGCCCCGCAGCTCCCGGGCGGTGGACAGCACCTGGTCGGATTCGCGGGTGTAGGCGGACTCGGTGATCTCCAGCATGAAGTCCTCGGTGTCCAGGTCGCAGGCTTCCAGGATCTCGTTGAATATGCCCTTCAGGTTCGGGTTCAGCATGTCGATCCTGGACACGTTCACGGACACGGGCACGGCGAAGCCGTACTTGTCCTTCCACAGGCGGATGCGCGCGGCGGCCTCGCGCCAGACGAAGCGGTCCAGCTCCAGTATCATGCCGCTCTCCTCCAGCAGCGGTATGAACACCATCGGGCTGATCAGGCCCAGCTCGGGGTGATCCCAGCGCACCAGCGCCTCGGCGCTGGAGAGCACCGGCTTGTCGGGCCGGATGTCAAACTTGGGCTGGAAGTAGACCTTGAAGCGCCGGTTTTCCACAGAGCTGTGGAAGTCCTCCAGCAGCCGGTCGCGGAACAGCGCGGCCTCGTGCAGCTTCGCGTCGTAGATGCCGATGGCCCGGGCCTGGCCGCTCTTGACCGAATCGGCGGCCATCCTGGCTCGGTCGAAGCGGCGCTCGATGTCCAGCGTCTTGTCCACATGGGGATAGACGCCCATGCGCAGGCGCACCCGGTCCGCGGCGCTGTTGTCCACGGCCACGTCCGCGGCCAGCTGCTCCATCAGCGGGGAATAATCCTCGTGGAAGGGGCAGTACAGCAGGAAGGTGTCGGCCCCCTGGCGGCAGCCCACGCCGCCCATCTTGCGGGCCGCGTGGCGAATGCGCTCGCCGATCTTTCGCAGAATATCGTCGGCATAGTGCTTGCCGTAGCGCTCGTTGAGCATGTGGAACTGGTTGATGTCCACCACCACGGCGTCCATGGCCATCTCGGGGTAGCGCTGGTCGTACAGGTTGACGTAGCGCAGGAAGTAGTCGATGTTGTAAAGCCGGGTCAGGCCGTCGCGCTCCGTGGATTTGATGGTCTCCCGGCTCTCGGACAGCTCCACGCAACGGTCCACCCGGGCCTTGACGATCTCCCAGGCGGGGTAGGGCTTCGGTATGAAATCCACGGCTCCGATTTTCAGGCATTCCAGCTCCGCGTTCTGATCGGCGGTGAGCACGATGATGGGCAGCTGCCGCAGGTCCTTGTCCGCTTTGACGGCCTTGAGGACCTCCATGCCGTTCATGCGGGGCATCTGCAGATCCAGCAGCAGCAGCGCCAGGTCGCCCTTGTTGGCTTCGATCAGGTGCATGGCCTCGATGCCGTCCTCGGCGTAGAGCACGTCGTAATCGGCTTCGATGACGTTGCCCAGCATCATCCGGTTGACCGCCTCGTCCTCGACCACCAGCACCTTCTTGCGCACGTTGAGCACGGAGGCCTCGTCGCCGGGCTTTTCCTCCTCGGGGTCCTCGTCCCGGCTGATGGAGCCCAGGCCCTTCAGCAGTTGCTTTTCTTCATACATCAGCGCGTCCGCGCGCTCGAACACCTGGTGGAAGCTGACGTCCTCGCCCTTGGCGAAGTCGGAAATGCCGCCGGATACCACCACGCCCTCGGTGGAGATGTGATCCACGGAGCGGTCGTGCAGCACCTTCATCAGTTCCTTGCGCACGGCGTAATCCCGGTCCGTGAGTACGACCACGAATTCGTCGCCGCCGGTGCGGTAGACGGGGCTGTGCTTGAAGATTTCGCTAATCAGCTTCGAGGCCTTGCAGATGTATTCGTCCCCGGCCTTGTGGCCGAGGGTATCGTTGATCTTTTTCAGACCGTTCACGTCGCAGACCGCTATGGCGAAATCCTTGACGGTGCCGTCTGAGATGGTTCCGTCGATGTCCCGCTCCTTCTTCAGGAAGGCGTGCTTGCTCTTCACGCCGGTCATCGGGTCGACGTTGGCCGCCTGCTCGCTCTCGTTCGCCCGCCGGCTCAGGTAGGCGTGGTTCGAGAACATCATGCCTACGGCGATGGCAAACATGACGATGGCCATCAGCAGCGTGCGGGAGTTCTGGGTGTCCAGCCAGTTGGCCTGCTGTTCGATATAGGCCTCGTCGGCCATGCGGGTGGCGTCGCCGATCTCGGCGTAGTAGGCCTTGATGCTGCCCAGCATCTGGTCGTTGGCCACGATCATCGACTGGCGCATCCAGATCAGGCTGATCAGCAGCACCAGCGACAGCAGCGCGATCCACACCACCACCGAGCCTCCGAACCGCTTTTCCCTGTCGTTGCGCAGTATGGCGCGGAAGAACAGGAAGCCCATGACGCTCCACACCACGAACAGGAAATAGGTCTCGGGCTCCATCGAGCCGTAGGAGACCAGGTTCGGCAGCAGTATGTACAGGCCGAAGGCGATCATCAGCCCCAGGCCGATCAGGCCGGTCCACTTCTCCACCTTGTCCCTGCGGTTCTTCGCCGTCTTGTAGGCCGCGGCCGACACGAAGCCGTAGATCAGCGTGGCGCCGATGGTGGTGACGTCCACGATCCAGCCGATGGCCGTGCGGCCCACGAAGGGCACCACCGACGACACCGCCGCGATCAGCATCATGGCGTTGGCGGGCACGCCATGTTTGTTGAGCTCGGAGATCTTCTTGGGCAGTATGCCGTCCAGGCTCTGGGCGTAGAACAGGCGGCTCAGGCAGGTGGTGTTGCCGATGAGGGAGGTCAGTATCAGTGCCATCAGCGACGCCATCAGTATCCACACGCCGCCCTCGCCCAGGTAGTGGTGGGCGGCGTAGAAGGCCGGCACGGCCTCGATGCCCGACAGGTTGCCCCGATCCCGGATGTATTCCAGCCAGGAGCCGTAGCGGTCCGGGTAGGCGGTGACGGACAGCAGCGTGACCAGGGCGTACAGCAGCCCCGTGGCGATCAGCGCCGCCACCATCACCCGGAAGATCTTCCTGTGGGGGAAGGCGAACTCCTCGGTGCGGTGGGAGATGCTCTCGAAGCCGATGAAGGCCCAGGGGCTGATGACCGCGATCTTGACGATCTGTCCCAGGACGCCGGCGTCGGGAATAGTGCGGGGCTCGAGGGGTATCTTCAAACCGAGCATCGCCGCGACGAACACGGCGACGATTCCCCCACAGAACACGCAGACCAGGCCGGTCATCAGCCCCACGGTCAGCTTGTGGCTGTGGGTGCACAGATAGGCCGTGGCCAGGATCACCGCGATGGTGACCACGGTCTCGCCGAGGTAGACGTCATAGCCGAATATGGTGTACATCTTCCCGATCTGAAGCACCCCGCCCAGGAAGTAGCGGGTGAACAGGGGGATCGACGTGGCGTTGGCCCACAGCACCGCCAGGTAGGTCAGCGTCAAAAACCAGCCGGTCAGAAAGCCGTGGTCGTAGCCGAAGACCTTGCGGCTGTAGGTATAGGCGCCGCCGGCGTCGGGAAAGACCTGCATCATGTAACTGTAGTTCCGGCCGATGAACAGCATGATCAGCGTGCCCAGCACGATGCCCAATACGCTGCCCATCGGTCCGGCCTGCCCGAGATAGCTGTTCGCCGTCACCACCAGCGAGCCCCAGCCCACCGCCGTGCCCAGCGCGAACGCCCAGGCGTTGAAGGGCGACAGCCGCGCGCCCAGCCGGGTTTGATTGTTGGTCTCCATAGACATACCCCTTTTGAAAGGATCGATAATGCGCAGACAATACCGCATTTACCTTATTGTATTGTATCATGCCAGGCAGGGGATTGTCCATAGCTTTTGTGGATTTTGGGAGAAAATCCCTTCGGGATTTGTTTGATTCAAAGGAAACGGCAGTAGTTACTACGTTTCTCGGTCCTTTGAATAAAAGAAATCCGTCAGGATTTCTACCTTCCTTAACACCTAAAACCTATAACCTAAAACCTAACTACTGATTTGTCGCAGCGCGACAAATTAGTATTTGCAACATTCCCAACAGCGAATTGACAACCCTTTCAAGCAAATGCTATAATATGGAAAAATGAAGCCATAATAGCGTGAAAGGACGCATCGACGCGCAAACGGGGGAAGCGGAACATGTTTGGCAAAAAGTTTGAACTGAATGAGCAGAATCTCGCCATCATCGAGGAGATTGGGAAGCACATGCCGGGCGGATTCTTCATTTACAAGGCCGCGCCGCCGGAGACGCTGCTGTACGCCAACCGCGCCGTGTTTGAAATCTTTGGCTGCGCGGACAGGGCCCAGTTCGAGGCCCTGACCGGGTGGACCTTCAAGGGCATGCTCCACCCGGACGACTACGACGCGGTCTCCCAGTCCATCGTCGAGCAGATCGAGCGCAGCGAGGACCAGATGGACTACGCGGAGTACCGCATCATCCGTCGGGACGGGGCGGTGCGCTGGGTGGACGACTTCGGCCACTACACCGACACCGACGCCTACGGCGGCATCTACTACGTGTTTATCTCCGACATCACCGAGAAGCGGGAGCGGGTCGCCTCGGACGCGGCCATCCGCACGGCGGTGATCGAGGCGCTCAGCGAGGCCTACCACACGGTGTGGCTGATCAAGGACGTGGAGACGGAGACCTTCTCGCTGTACCGGGGCGACACCGAGGGGCTGACCGACCACGCCGTGCCCATCCGGGACGCCCTGGGCCGGATGAAGTATTCCCAGGCCAAGGATTATTACATCCGCACCACGGTAGCCCCCGCCGACCAAGCGCGGCTCCAGGAGGAGCTGACCCTGAAAAACATCACCAAGCGCCTGTCGGAGAAGCCCCAGTTCGCGGTCAACTACCTGCGCACGATGAAGGACGGCAGCGAGCGCTTCTTCCGCATTGAATTCGCCAAGGTCGACATGCCCGGCGGCAAGCTGGGGGTCGTGTGCGGCTTCAAGGACGTGGACGACGAAGTCCGCCAGGAGCAGGCGGTGCAGCAGGCGCTGCTCCGGCAGGAGCAGCACCGGGTGCAGCTGGACAACATGATCACCGCCATGGCCTCGGATTACCGCAGCGTGTACCACGTGGACCTGGACGCGGACGTCGCCATCTGCTATCGGGCCGACGCCGGGGACCCGGACCACTATACCGAGGGCATGCGCTTCCCCTTCTACCGGCGCTTTGCCGAATACTGCGATAATTATGTAGACGAGGCGTACAGGGCGGGCTTCATGGATTTCATCGAGCCCGACAACATCCGCAGGGCGCTGGCCACCGAGAACATCATCGCCTACCGCTACCTGGCGCGGCGCAGTGGCAGGGAATACTACGAGATGCTGCGCATGGCGGGCGTGCGGCACCCGGCGGATCGGGACGACCACGTGGTCCACGCCGTGGGTGTGGGCTTTACGATCATCGACGCCGAGATGCGCAAGAGCCTGGAGCAGCGCAGGGTGCTGGCCGACGCGCTGGCGGCTGCAGAGCAGGCCAACAACGCCAAAACGGCCTTCCTGTCCAACATGAGCCACGAGATCCGCACGCCGATGAACGCCATCATCGGCCTGGACAGCCTGGCCTTGCGCAATCCCAGGCTGGAGACTGAGACACGGGAGTACCTGGAGAAGATCGGGGGCAGCGCCCGGCACCTGCTGGGGCTGATCAACGACATACTGGACATGAGCCGCATCGAATCCGGCCGCATGGTCATCCGCCGGGAGGAATTCTCGTTCAGGACCATGCTGGAGCAGATCAACACCATGGTCATGTCCCAGTGCAGCGAGCGCGGCCTGAAATACGAATGCACGATGGTGGGCGGGGTCAGCGACTATTACATCGGCGACGACATGAAGCTGAAGCAGGTGCTGATCAACATATTATCCAACGCCATCAAGTTTACCGACGCCCCCGGCAGCGTGACCCTGTCCGTGGAGCGCACCGGCAGCTTCAACGGCCAGTCGACCATCAAATTCGTGATCAGGGATACCGGCATCGGCATGGACAAGGCGTTCATACCGAAGATATTCGATTCCTTCACCCAGGAGGACAGCAGCCGCAGCAGCAAGTACGGCTCCACGGGCCTGGGCATGGCCATCACCAAGAACATCGTGGAGCTGATGAACGGCACCATCTCGGTGGAATCGGAAAAGGGCGTCGGCACGGCGTTTACGGTGATCGTGTCGCTGCAGAACTGCGCCCACCGGGACGCCGTTGTGCGCAGCATCCGGCCAAAGGACATGCGCGTGCTGGTGGTGGACGACGAGGAGATCGCCGCGGAACACGCCAGGCTGGTGCTGGAGGAGGTCGGCATACAGGCGGACACCTGCCTGGGCGGCGCTCAGGCCCTGCAGATGCTGGAGACACAGCACGCCAGGCATGAGGGCTACAACCTGGTGCTGCTGGACTGGAAGATGCCCGGCATGGACGGCCTTGAGGTGGCCCGGCGCATCCGCAAGCGCTACGACAACGAGACCACCGTCATCATACTGACCTCGTTCAACTGGGACGACATCATGGACGAGGCGCTGCACGCCGGCGTGGACAGCTTCCTGGCCAAGCCGCTGTTCGCCACCAACGTGGTGGACGAGTTCGAGCGCATCGCCCGCAAGAACAACATGAGCCTGTTCGAGGAAAAGAAGCGGGCAGAGCTGAAGGGCCGGCGGGTGCTGCTGGCCGAGGACGTGCTGATCAACGCTGAGATCATGAAGCAGCTGATCACCATGAAGGACGCCGAGATCGAGCACGCCGCCAACGGCAGGATCGCCGTGGAGATGTTCGACGCCGGCCCACTGGACTACTACGACGCCATACTGATGGACGTGCGCATGCCGGAGATGGACGGCCTGGAGGCCACGAAGGCGATCCGCGCCCTGGATCGGGCGGACGCGAAGCGCGTACCCATCATCGCCATGACCGCCAACGCCTTCGACGAGGACGTGCAGCGCAGCCTGCAGGTGGGCATGAACGCCCACCTGTCCAAGCCCGTGGAGCCGGAGCACCTGTTCCGGACGCTGGAGGAGCTGGTCTGGGAGGCCGATGAAGCGCGGGAGCGTGATCAATGATGGATGAGCTTTCGCAAAAGCCCATGGACAGGTACCTGTCGAGAACAGACGTGTTTGCCATGGCCATCGGCGTGATGGTCGGCTGGGGCGCGTTCGTGATGCCGGGCACCACCTTCCTGCCCGTCGCTGGACCGGCGGGCTCGGTGCTGGCGCTGGCCATCGGCGCCCTGCTCATGCTGGTCATCGGGGCAAACTTCGCCTGGCTGATGCGGCGCAGCTCCCGGACGGGCGGCGTGTACGCCTACACGAAGGAGGCCTTCGGGCGGGATCACGCCTTCCTGTCCTCCTGGTTTCTGTGCCTGTCCTACCTGACCGTCGTGTTTTTGAACGGCACGGCCCTGTTCGTCGTCGTGCGCACGATGATGAACGGCGCGACGGTGTCGGGCCTGCACTACACCATCGCCGGAAACGACATCTACCTGAGCGAGGTGCTGGTGTCGGTGGCGGCCTTCGCGCTGGTGGGCCTGCTGTTTGTCAAGGCTAAGCCCTTTTTGCAAAAGCTGTTTCGCGCGCTGGCCGTGGCGCTGGTCGCCGGGGTGATCCTGACGGTGGCGGTGTGCGTGCCCCACGCGATATCAAGCGGCGCCTTCCGGGATTTCGGAACCCTTGGCCTGGGCAGGGGCTATGGGGTGTTCACGCTGGTCATACTGGCCCCCTGGGCGTTCGTGGGCTTTGAGAGCATCTGCTTCGACACGGCCCACTTCAAATTCGCTGCCAAGCGTGCCAAATGGGTGATTTTCGCCGCGATACTCGTCGCCGGGTTCATCTATGCCACCATGCCCGTGGTGGCGGTGTCCTTTGTGCCGGACGGCTACGCTTCCTGGGGGGCCTACGTGGCCGACCTGGACAAACTCAGCGGCGTGGCCTCCGTGCCCACCTTCAACGCCGCACGGGCATACATGGGCAATTTCGGCCTGGCCGTCATGGCGGTCAGCGCCCTGGCCGCCATATTCACCGGCATCATCGGCGCGTACCGCGTGGCGCTTCGGGTGCTGTCCACGATGGCGGAGGACCACATCCTCTCGGAAAAATTCGCCAGGACCGAATACAGCATCGTGTTCATCATGGTGATATCGGTGCTGCTGTCGATGCTGGGCCGCAACACCCTGGACTGGTTCGTGGACCTGACCGCCTTCGGGGCCATCGTCGGCTTCGGCTACACCTCGGCGGCGGCCTGGAAGCTGGGGCGCATGGAGGGCGAGCGGCGGGTCGTGGCCAGCGGCATCGCGGGCACGGCGATCTCCGTGGCCTTCGCCGTGGTCCAACTGGTGCCCCGCATGACGGCGCTGGAGGCCATGGGCAGCGAGGCGTTCCTGCTGCTGGCCATCTGGTGCCTGTTGGGCTTCATATTCTACCTGCGCACGGTGAACGAGACGACCCTGGCGGAGTTCACCGGCATGTCCACCTCCGGCGTGACGCTGTTCGCGCTGCTGCTGTATTCGGCGCTGATGTGGATCGCCAAGCGCCTGGTGGCCGAAGGCGACGCGGCGGTGCGGGGCATCGTCGTCAGGGGCGGCGTCGTGCTGATGCTGATCGTGTTCGTCGGGCTGGCGGTGATGATGTACATCCAGAACCTGATCCGCAAAAAGCACGAGGTCATCGAGCGGGAGAAGATCCGCGCGGTGGAGGGGAGCCTGGCCAAGAGCCAATTCCTGTTCAACATGTCCCACGACATCCGCACGCCCATGAACGCAATCATCGGCTACACGACCCTCGCCCGCAAGGAGGAGGACCCCGCCGTTCTGCACGATTACCTGGGCAAGATCGACACCTCCAGCCACCACCTGCTGACGCTGATCAACGACATACTGGAGATGAGCCGCATCGAGAGCGGCAAGATCGAGCTGGCCTTCGTCCCCACGGACCTGAAGGCGCTGTTCGACGAGATCCACGACCTGTTTGCCGAGCAGATGCGCCAGAAGCAGCTGGATTTCACCGTCCACACCGGCCAGGTGCAGCACCGCTATGCCTGGTGCGACAAGAAGAACCTGACCCGGGTACTGCTGAACGTCGTCAGCAACGCCTACAAGTTCACCCCCGAGGGCGGCACGATCGACGCCTCGCTGTGGGAGAGCGTCGCCTCCGACGAGAGCTACGGCAACTATGAGATCCGGGTCCGCGACAGCGGCATCGGCATGTCCAGCGCGTTCGTCGAAAAGATGTTCAACGCCTTCGAGCGCGAGCGCACCTCCACCGACAGCGGCGTGGAGGGCACGGGCCTGGGCCTTTCCATCACAAAAAGCATCGTCGATTTGATGGGCGGCACCATCGAGGTGCTCACCTCGCCGGGCAGCGGCACCGAGCTGGTGATCCGCGTGCGGCTGAAGCTGGCGGAGGCGGCGGACATGCCCCGGGAACAGGTGGACGAGCCCGCGAAGCCGCAGGCGGCGGATAAGCCGGTGGATTTCAACGGCATGCGCCTTTTGCTGGTGGAGGACAACCAGATCAACATGGAGATCGCCAATATGATATTGACCCAGATGGGCTTTGCGGTGGAGACGGCTGAGAACGGCCAGATCGCGGTGGACAGGGTGGCGGCCTCTGAGCCCGGTTATTACGATTTGGTGCTGATGGACATACAGATGCCCGTCATGGACGGCTATACCGCCACCCGGACCATCCGGGCCCTGGAAGACCCTGCGCTGGCCGGCGTGCCCATCGTGGCCATGACCGCAAACGCCTTTGCCGAGGACGTGCAGGCTGCCAGGGAAGCCGGCATGCAGGCCCACATCGCCAAGCCCGTGGACATCGCCGTGCTGCACAGGACGCTGCAGGAAGTGCTGAGGGGGAGAAGATCATGAAAAAGACCTGGGTCATCGTCGTCAACGTCGTTCTGATCGCCGCCATACTGGGCTTTGTGGCCTTCTATGCGAATTACGAGGGCAAAACCTACTACCGCCGGCAGATGGAGGCCTTCGAGGGCACCTCGGAGGCCATGGAGCAGGTGACCGAGAACTACCTGCTCGGCGAGCAGCAGATCTGCGACGTCTGGGCGCGCTACATCAACAACCAGCTGCTGACCATCGAGCAGGCGACGGATTTCATACGCAGCTCCCACGTCATGCGGGAGGCCTCGGCCCACCTGATTTATGCGGACACGCTGACGGGCCTCTCCACCCGCCCGCGCCAGGACGACGACGCCAGCTACGACGTCTCCTACGAGCGCCTGGAGCTGCTGGACGACACCGCTTGGATCAAGGGGGTGGGGGAGTCCGTCAACGTCACCCGGGCCTATACCAACCCGATGAACGGGGAGCCGTCGCTGGCCTTCTGCAACCGGATCGCGCTGCGGGGGGCGGACGGAGGGCAGCGGGAGGCGCTGCTTTTGCGGGTGCTGCCCGTCAGCGGGCTGGAGCAGAAGTGGGATTTTCCCAGCGAAAGCTACCGGAACGCCGCGTTCTCCATCATCGACGCGAGGGGCAATTACATCGTCAAGGGCAGCGCCTTCAAGGATGCCAGCTTCTTTGATTTCTACAGCGCCTGCAATCCCGGGGAACGGGACAGCCAGGCGCTGTTCGACAGGATCGTCTCCGGCAAGGGCGTGTTTACGATGCTGGACGCCCAGGGCCAGGAGTGCGCCATCGTCTATACGCCCATCACGCCCACCGGCGGCTGGGTGCTGCTGGGCTACAACCCGACGGCGGAATTTCGCGTGGTGAACGAGAATTGGCTGCTGGTGGGCGTCGTCTCGGCGGGGCTGCTGCTGCTGTTCATCATCGACCTCTGCCATATGCAATACCTCAACCACCGGTTCCAGACTGCCGCCCGGGAGGCCGCCCAGGCCAACAAGGCCAAGACCGACTTCCTGTCCACCATGTCCCACGACATCCGCACCCCGATGAACGCCATCATCGGCCTGACGACGCTGACCGAGCGCAACCTGGGGGACGGGGAGTCGGTGCGGGAGAACCTGCGCAAGATCACCCTGGCCAGCAATCACCTACTGACGCTGATCAACGACATACTGGATATCTCCAGGGTGGAGAGCGGCAAGCTGAACCTCAGCCCGGTCACCTTCTCCGTCGTGGAGACGGTGGAAAACCTGGTGAACCTCTCCCAGCCGATGATCAAGGAAAAGAACATCGATTTCAGCTTCCACGTCAGCCGAATGGACGTGGAATACCTGCACGCCGACCAGCTCCGGCTGAACCAGATCTACATAAACCTGCTGTCCAACGCCATCAAGTACACCGAGCCGGGGGGCAGGGTCTGCGTGGACCTGAAGCAGGAAGCCGCCGCGCCCGGCTTTGTGCGAATGACCTACGTGGTCAGCGACACCGGCATCGGCATGACCCCGGAATTCATGGCAAGGATGTACCAGCCCTTCTCCCGCCAGGTCGACAGTCGCGTCAACAGCATCCAGGGCACGGGCCTGGGCCTGGCCATCACCAAGCAGATGGTGGAGCTGATGAACGGGACCATCGAATGCCAGAGCGCCGTGGGCAAGGGCACCACCTTCACCGTCACCATCGACATCGCCGTGGCCGAGCGGCAGCGGGAGGACATGCGGCTGGAGCCCATGGACGTGCTGATCGTGGACGACGACGAGATCCTGCTGGACACGGCGATGGACACCCTCGAATCGCTGGGCGCGACGCCGGAGCGGGCGGGCGGCGGCTTGGAGGCGCTGGGCATGATCGCCCACCGGCACGAACAGGGCCGGGACTACGCCGTGGTCATCGTCGACTGGAAGATGCCCGGCATGGACGGCGTGGAGACGGTGCGGCGCATCCGCGCGGAGGTGGACGCCCGCATACCGATCCTGCTGGTGTCCGCCTACGACTGGTCGGAGGTCGAGGACGCCGCCCGGGGCGCGGGGGCGGACGGCTTCATCAGCAAGCCGCTGTTCCGATCCACCCTCTACGACAAGATCAACGAGCTGCTGGGCAAGGAGTCCCGTTCCGCCGAGCCAGAGGACGACTATTCCGACCTGGCGGGCCTGCGCATACTGGTGGCCGAGGACAACCCGGTCAACTGGGAGATCATCTCCGCCATGCTGGGCATGTTCGGCATCGAGACCGAGCGGGCGGAGAACGGCCGGATCTGCGTGGACATGATGAAGAAGGCCCCCGAGGGCCGCTACGCGCTGATCTTCATGGACGTGCAGATGCCGGAGATGAACGGCCTGGACGCCACCCGGGCCATACGCGGCCTCGACAACCAATGGGCCCGGTCCATCCCCATCGTCGCCATGACGGCGGACGCCTTCTCGGAGAACGTCACCGCCTGCCTGGAGGCGGGCATGGACGGCCACATCGCCAAGCCGGTGGACCTGAAGCTGGTGATCAGGGAGATCCGGCGGGTCAAGGGGGGCAGGGCGTAGACAGATGCGAAAGCGCTCCCCCTGTCGACGAAGCGTCGACAGGGGGAGCGCTTTATTCGGGAAATATGGATTTGTAGGGGAGACGAGGGAACAGGGAACAGGGAACAGGGAACAGGGAACAGGGAACAGGGAACAGGGAACAGGGAACAGGAATGGCGGCTGCCGCCCCCAAAAGCCTTCCCCAGCAGGCGAAGCCTGCGTTTCAGGGGAAGGTGGCCCGCGTAGCGGGTCGGATGAGGTCGGTCCCCCTGCGGTAACGATGATTTGCTCGTTTCCTTCCAAGAGAACGACCTCTTCCGACCCGCCGCAAGCGGCGGCCCACCTTCCCCTGAACCGCTCCCTGCGGTCGCTGGGGAAGGCTTTTGGTTTGCCCGCTATATTCCCTAACCCCTAAAACCTAACCCCTAACCCCTTAACTACTGATTTGTCGCGTAGCGACAAATCAGTAGTTCCCTACATCACCACCAAAATCTCCGTCTCCGCGCTCAGCATCTCCTCGGGGATGGTGTTGCCCTCGACGGCCTTTCCGTTGACGGTCATCGTCGCGCAGCCGGATTCCCTGCCGTTCGGGTTTTCCACCCGGATGTGCAGCCGGCGGCCGCGGAAGGTCTTTTCAATTTCAAGCTCTTTCCAGTCCTTCGGGATGGACGGGGCGATTTTGATGCCGTGCAGGTCGGGGCGCAGCCCCAGTATGCCCTCCACGCAGCCGACCATGACCGTGGAGGCCGTGCCGGTGAGCCAGTGGACGTGGGAGCGGCCGTGGCGCGGGCTGGCGGGGCCCTCGGTGAACTGGCCGTAGCAGTAGGGCTCGATGCCGCGGATCTCTGCCCGGTCGTTCTGCATGGCGGGGGCGTTTTCCGCGAAGTAGGCGAAGGCCCGCTCGCCGTGGCCCAGCAGCGCCTCGGCCAGGATCACCCAGCCCTGGGACTGGGAGAAGATGCCGGCGTTTTCCTTGACGCCCTGGTTGAAGATCACGGCCAGCGCGCCGTCGAAGGCGTGGGCGTGGTAGGGCGGGTCCATCAGCACCGCGCCGTAGGCGGTGTTCAGCCGGTTCCAAACCTGGTCCATCGCGGCGCTTGCCTGCGCTGCGTCGGCCAGGCCGCTGATGACCGACCAGCTCTGGGGATTGAGCCAGAGGTTCGCCTCCGGCGCGCTGCCCGCGCCGATGGTCTCGCCCGCCTCGGTGAAGCCGCGGATGAAGCGATCCCCGTCCCAGCACAGCGCCTGGAGCTTTTCGCCAAAGGCCCGCTGCTCGGCCTCCAGCCAGGCCAGGTATTCGCCGTCCCGCTTTTCCTCAGAGAAGCGGCGCAGTACGGTGAAGGCGTAATAGTACTGCAGGGCCACGAAGGTGGATTCCCCGTTCGCGCCCAGCCGCAGGCAGTCGTTCCAGTCGGCGTACAGCCCGGCGGGCAGGCCGTGGGGGCCCAGATGCTTCATCGAGAAGTCCAGCGCCCGCTTCAGGTGCTCGTAGACGCTGCCCTCGTCCTTATTGGCGAAGGGGATCACCTCGTCCAGGAACGCGGTGTCGCCGGATTCCGCGATGTACTTGTAGACCGTCGGGAACAGCCACAGCGCGTCGTCGGCGCGGTAGGAGGGGTGGCCCGTCTCCTTCACGTAGCTGGCGTCCTCCGGGGTGTCCTCGTGGCCGGCGTCGTGGGTGAACTTCACCAGCGGCAAGCCGCCGCCGTGGTGCACCTGGGCGGAGAGCATGAAGCGGATCTTCTCCTTCGCCATCTCCGGGGCCAGGTGGATGACGCCCTGGATGTCCTGCACGGTATCCCGATAGCCGTAGCCGTTGCGCAGCCCGCAGTATATAAACGAGGCCGCCCGGGACCAGATGAAGGTCATGAAGCAGTTGTAGGCGTTCCAGGTGTTGACCATCGTGTCGAATTCGGGGCAGGGGGTCTTCACCCTGAGGGCGGAGAGGCGCCGGGCCCAGTCGTCCTTCAGGGCCTTGAGCTCGCGATCGACCAGCGGCTTCGGATCGGCATACCGCGCCATGATCGCCGCGCTTTCGGCGCTTGCGACCTGGCCCAGCAGGAAGGCGACGGTCACGGCCTCGCCGGGCGCCAGCTCGACGACGGCGGAAAGCGCGCCGCAGCTGTTGCCGTTGTAGTTGGACAGGTTGCCCAGGTCGCCCCGTTCCACGCCGATGGGGTTGCCGTACTGGCGATAGGGGCCGAGGAAGCCAGCCTTGTCGCCACACCAGGAGGCGGTCTCCGTCCCGACCAGGCCGAAGAAGCGCTCGGTGACGGCGTCGCCGTTGATGCCGGGCTGCTTGTCCAGGTTGCCGTTGATCTGCTGGCGGATGCGGCCCTCGTCGTACAGCGTGCGGGTGATGAACTGGGAATACTGGAGGTTGACCTGGTCCTGCTCGTAGTTGGGGTGGCTGGTGAATTCCGCGTAGCCGGTCAGCGTCAGCGCGCGCTTTGTTTCGCTGCGGTTTTCCACCGTCAGCGCCCAGACCTCGTGGGTGGCGCCCAGGGGCACGTAGTACAGCGCCTCGCTGTGGATACCCCGATAGTCGGCGGTGAGCCGGGTGTAGCCCAGGCCGTGGCGGCACTGGCAGGCGTAGGCGTCCAGGTCCTTGCCCACGGGCTGCCAGCTGGCGGACCAGAAATCGCCGTCGGCGTTGTCCCGGATATAGATGTAGCGCCCGGGCTGGTCGAACTGGTTGAACACGTAACGCAGTATGCGCCCGTTGGCTCCGGAACGGGCAAAGCTGTAGCCGCCGGCGTTATTCGAGATGAGCGCGCCGTATTCCGGGGAGCCCAGGTAGTTCGCCCACGGCTGGGGCGTATCCGGTCGGGTGATCACGTATTCCCGATGGGCCTCGTCAAAGTATCCGTACTGCATGTTGCCTCCTGATCGGTTGAATAAAGGGGGGCGTCTTCGTGCGACGCTGTGTGGGATAGCGGTCCTGCGGCGGCCTGATACCGCCGCTGCATCTCTATTGTGCCAGATTCAGGACGCGCTGTCAAGGAATGGGGGGCATAAAACTGCCGGAGCAGATATACAGGTGTGTGCAAATACTGATTTGTCGGGGAGACGAGGGAACAGGGAACAGGGAACAGGGAACAAGCTAGTCCTTTAGGGCCGCTACAGCGTTTTGGTGTATCCCTTGCTTTGTTTTCGTCGCGGGAACGTATCCTATGTCTTAGCGGTAACATTCCGTGCGTGGCTTTTCCTGTTCCCTGTTGACTGTTCCCTGTTCCCTTTGCACTACCCTTTGCTTTTCCGCTATCAGCCCGACAAATCAGTATTTTTAGACACAAGGAATTTATAAAATCAAGAGGAATTTACAAATAAAAATCGAATAAGTAATATAACAGGTGATCTGTGTAAATCGGCGGGGAGGCGACTGCATTGGCTGGCGAGGAGGCTTCAAGGCGCGAGCCGCGCCTTGCGAACCGGTATTTTTTCAAGATGATGCTGTCCTACTGCCTGGTCATATTCGTCGGGCTGGGCCTGGTCGCCGTGCTCACCACCTCCAGGGTCGTTGGCGCGCTGACGGAAAAGGAATTGCGCATGGACAGCGAAATGGTCCAGCAGGTGCAGACGTACAGCGACGAAAAGTACAGAACCGTGCAGAGCATATTTGCCCAGCTGTACATGCCCAAGAGCTATTACAACAACTACAGCATCACCGATTACCTGAACCCGAGGAAGCGGGCGCCCATGGACAGCCGGATCAAGCGCGAGCTCATCTCCGGCTACCTCCAGGATATCTGCGGGGCCAACGACTTCATATCGGATATTTTCATCGTGGATTACGGCGACCGGGATATATACTTCTTTTCCAGCATCGCCGGCAGGGATACGTCGCTGGATTACGACTTCTACGACAGGGGCATTCCCGGCGAGGACATCGACAATCGCATACGCATCATCCCGAACCACATCCCGGCGTACATCAACGCCAGCAGCGTCAACGACTATGCGGTCATCTCCTACTGCATCTACCTGTTCGACGTGAACGCGGTCCGGTTCAACCAGCCCCTGGGCTACATCGTGGTAAACGTATGGGCGGACCACTTTAAGCAGGCCTATCGAAACGCCGAGAGCCTGAACGGCACGCTTTTCGTGGTGGACCGCAACGGCATGACGCTGTTTGATTCCTCCGGCGAGGGCGCGGGGAAGCCCTTTGACGGCACGCCCTACGGCATAGCGGATTTCAGGAATGCGGCCTCCAACGACGCCTATGTGATCTCTGCCCAGCAATCCGAGCGGACGGGCTATTGGTTCATGAATGTCGTCAGCCGAGAGGTGATCCACCGGGAGGTCGGGGCCATGCGCCGCAGCCTGTACGGGGCGCTGGTGGCCTGCGTGCTGCTGGCGCTGGTCATAAGCCTCGTGTCCGCGATGCTGTTTACCAGGCGGATCAAGCGGCTGGTGTTTCGAATGCAGGCCGTGGAGCGGGGCGAGTTCAGGACCTGGCCCCAGCCGCGCTCCCGGGACGAGATCGGCTATCTGGAGGAGAGCTTCAACCGCATGACGAGTCGCCTGGAGAAGCACATCCAGACCGCCTATGTCTACCAGCTCAAGTCCAAGACGGCGGAGCTGAGGGCGTTGCAGGCGCAGATCAATCCCCACTTCCTGTTCAACACCCTTGAATCCATACGCATCAACGCCCTGATGAACAAGGACGAGCAGACGGCCAGGATGATCCACCTGCTGGGCAACCTGTTCCGCTGGAACATCAAGACCCGGGGAATGTTCGTGGAGTTGAGGCAGGAGATCGAGTATGCCGGCGCCTTCATCGAGTTGGAGCTGATGCGCTACGCCGACGCCTTCGAGGTCAAAACCGAGGTGCCCCAGAAGCTGATGCAGCTGGGGGTGCCGAAATTCATATTGCAGCCCCTGGTGGAAAACGCGATCAAGCATGGGCAGATGGGCGTCATTGAGGGCGGGCTGATCACCATAGAAGCCCGTTTGGAAGCGGAGGCCCAACTGGTGATCGCCGTGTGCGACAACGGGCGGGGCATGGACGAGGAAACCCTGCGGCGCATCGAGGCGCGACTGGACGATCCGGGGGCCGAGACGACGGAGGATTCCTACAGCATCGGCTTGAGCAACGTGCACCAGCGCCTGAGGATACTGTTCGGCGAGCCCTACGGCATGTCCATCGAGAGCGAACCGGGGGTGCGTACCGTCGTCACGATCGCCATGCCCGCTATGAGAAAGGAAGAGATGGAGACCTATGTACAGAGTGATCATCGTGGATGACGAGCCCATCATTCGCAAGGGGTTGCGGGAGACCATCGAGTGGGACAGCCTTGGCCTCGAGGTGGCGGGCGAGGCGGCGAACGGCGTGGAGGCGCTTCGGCTGGTGCGCAGCATACGGCCGGAGATACTGATTACGGACATTCGCATGCCGGAAATGGACGGCCTGGCGCTGATCCAAGAGGTCAGGCAGCTGGACTTCGACGTCAAGATCACCATACTGAGCGGCTACAGCGACTATGATTACCTGAAGGCCGCCATCAAGCTGGGGGTGGACAACTACCTGCTCAAGCCCATCGACAACGACGAATTGATTTCCAACCTGAAAAACGCGGTGAGCGAAATCGAGAAGGAGGCCATCGTCGACCAGCGCAACCGCCAGGGCAGCGAGCTGCTGCGCACCAATACCCTCAGGCGACTGGTGACCGGCAACATCAGCCCGGAGGAGCTTCGGGAGAAGGCCGACTTCCTGGACATCCCCTTCACGGCGGAGGCCTGCCTGTGCGTCGTCATTGCCGTGAGCCCCCAGGCCTCGACACCCCTGCGCGAGCCGCTTGGCAGGAACGGGATCGAGGCTTTGGCGAAGGCGATTCCCGGGGCCAGCACGATCGCGTTCAATGACAGCGAGAACAACCTGGTGCTGCTGATGGCGCTGGACAGCGTCCTTAACGACCGCAAGGGGATCCAGGCGGCGCTGGAGGGCATCGTGGCCAAGGCCCGGCAATCTCAAAGCACGCTGACGGTTGGCGTCGGGCAACCGGTGAACCGGCTGGAGGAAGCGCACTTTTCCTATGAACGGGCGTGCAAATGCCTGGAGTACGGCATGTTCATGCAGGGCAGCGGCGTCATCTGGTTTGACGGCGTGCCCGAGGTGCCGTCGCCGGGGCGGACGCTGGATAAGTTCGACTTTGGCAAGCTCGAGGAACTGATCCGCCGGGGCGACCCGGCGGCCGCGCAAGCCTACCTGGACGAAGCGCTGTCCATGGTCGTCAAGGAGAACCCGCTTACCCCCAACCAGGCCCACAACCTGCTGATGCACATCGCCGTGCGCATGACCGACTGCTTTCATGAGATCTACGGCGGCATGAACACCTATCGGGAACCGACGGAATTCGACTTCGGAGGGCTGTTCAGGCTGCGCCATTTTTCGGATATGCGCCAATGGCTGCACGCGCTCTGTGAACGCCTGTTTTCGGAAAACGCCGCGGTGCTGGGCAGGAGCTCGTCCCTCGTCGGGCTGGCGGTGGCTTACATCGCCAAGCACTACCGGGAGGGCGTGACGCTCAAGCAGGTGGCGGCGGACTGCCGCATCAACACCTCCTACCTCGGCCAGATCTTCCGGAAGGAGATGGGCTGCGCCTTTACCGATTATGTCAACGGCCTGCGCATCCGGGAAGCCCAGCGGTTGCTGACAAACCCGACATTAAAGGTGTACGAGGTCGCCGAGCAGGTGGGCTTCACCGACTACCACTATTTTCTCAAGATATTCAAAAAGGTGACGGGCGCCACGCCGAGGGATATGCGAAATTAAAAAAGGGAGAGCATCAGCGTGAAAAGGGTTTTGTCGATCGTCATGTGCCTGATCCTGGCCTGCGGGACGGCCTGCGCCGCCCTGGCCGCAGACGAGGTCAGCATCGTATTCTGCGTCAACATACAGCCCCAGCTGCCCAGGACGTTCTGGCAGTCCATCGCGGACCGTTACATGGCCGCCAACCCCGACGTCAGGGTGGAGATCATCGGCAACCCGTCGCTGAACGTCACGCTGCCGCAGTACGAAAAGACCCTGCTGGTCACGGACCAGTTTCCGGACGTGATGGTGATGCAGAACCCGGCCGACTTCGTGCCCTCCGGCGCGTTGCTGGCCTTTGACGAGGGCGACCTGGACTATCTGGTGGATCCAAGGGTGGGCATGATCGACGGCAAGCAGTACGTGGCGAACTACAAGAAGCAGATCATCGGCGTGTTCTACAACGTGGATATGTTCGCCGCCAACGGCATCGAAGTTCCCGAGACCTGGCAGGCGCTGATGGATGCCTGTGAAAAGCTGCTGGCCGCGGGGATACAGCCCTTCTCCATCGGCCTGAAGGACGGCTGGCCCCAGGGCCAGCTGGCCAACATGCTGGCAGGCACCGAGCTGCTGGCGAAGGATGTCCATTGGGGCGCGAAGCGCAACGCCGACGCGGTGAAGTTCAACAACCCCGACCTGGCGCGGGCCATGGAGAAGTACCAGACCATCTGCACCCGGTACTCGGGACCCAACATCGCCGGCATCACCTACACCCAGATGCTGGAGCAGTTCTTCACCGGCAAGGCCGCCATGCTGCCCATCGGCTCCTGGGTGAACGCGGAGGTCGCCAAGGACGGGCAGGACTTCGAGGTCGGCTGGTTTCCGATCCCGGGCGAAGCGAACGCCGATGTGGTCTCGGTGTACGTCAACGAGGGCCTTTCCATCGGCGCAAACACCCGGTATCCCGAAATCTGCAAGGACTTCATCCGCTATTTCTTCACCGACAAGGCGCTCTACGGCGAATTCCTGAAGAGCGAGCAGCTGTTCAGCACCACCAAGGAAGCCGTGGAATACGAAATGATCCCGCTGCGCAGGGACATGGAGGCGCAGATCGCCGGCATGGTGGAGGTCGAGGGCTTTGAGAGCATGACCGGCGACGACGCCTTCCTGCCGGGACTCAAGGACTACTTCACCAACCAGCTGACCCTGAACATCGCCATGGGCGCGGACGTGTCCGCCGAGCTGGACGCCTTCGACGAAGAATGGGCGATCGCCCGCGCGGCCGTCGAAGACGCGGGGTAGGCGAGGGCGAATGATATAAAAAATATCGCGCATTGAAGGCGCGATATTTTTTCCTCACTTCCCGACGTACTTCAGGCACATCATCGTGATGTCGTCGAACTGCTCGGCGCCGGCGACGAAGGCGTTGATGCCGTCCATCACGTGGCGCAGCGTGTCCTCGGGGCTCGCGTCGGGATTCCGGTTCAGGGCCTTAAGCATGCGCTCGGTTCCGTAGAGCTCCTTTTCGGCGCTGGTGGCCTCGGCCACGCCGTCGGTGTAGACGAACAGGCTGTCGCCAGGGTACATCTGGAAGGTGTGCTCCTTGTAGGGGATGCCATCCATGGTGGCGACGGCGGGGGAGTGGCGGTAGACGACCAGCTCGTATTCGCCGTTCGCGCGGCGCAGGGCCGGGTGCTCGTGGCCGGCGTTGGCGGCGATGCCCTTGCCCGTGGAGATCTCCAGCACGGCCGCCCAGACCGTCACGAACAGCTCGGTTTCGTTGCCCTCGCAGAGCTGGTCGTTCACGTTCTCCAGCGCCTCGCCGGGGGTCTCGCCGTTCTGCAGATGGGATTTGATCAGCACCCGGGCGATCATCATGAACAGCGCCGCGGGTACGCCCTTGCCGGAGACGTCCGCCATCACCAGGCCGATGTGGTCGTCGTCCACCAGGAAGAAGTCGTAGAAGTCGCCGCCCACCTCCTTGGCCGGGGTCATGGTGGCGTACACGTCGAACTCGGGCCGGTTCGGGAAGGCGGGGAACAGCCGGGGCAGCTGGCTGGCCTGGATGTCCCTGGCCATGCTCAGCTCCGCGCCGAGGCGCTCCTTCTCGGCGGTGACCCGCTGCACCTGGTCCACGTATTGCAGGGTCCGGGCGGACAGCGTGGCGAAGGCCTCGGCCAGCGCCTCGATCTCGTCGCCGGTGCGATAGGTGTCCTCCATGAAGAACTGAAGGTCCCTGCCGCCCAGTGACTGTATACGCTCGGTCATCACGCCCAGGGGGCGGACGATGCGCTTGGAGAGCACCAGTGCCCCGGTGATGCCCAGCACCAGTATCACGGCCAGCAGCACGATGATGGTGCACCGGGCGTTTCCAAAGCCGTCCCTATAGGTGGACATGGCTTCTTCGACGATGCCGTCGTACCGGGACTCCAGCATTTCGGTGGGCTGACGGGCGGATGCCTGGCTCACGGCGGAGACCACTGTCCAGCCCACGGATTCGATGGGCGCGCCGACCATGTAGTAGTCCTGTCCGTCCACCGAGACCTCGGTCACGTCGGTGACGCCGGTCAGGGCGCTGCCGATGAAGGCCGACAGGGTTTCTTCTGAAGAATTGCGCAGGTCCTCCGCCTCCATCGGCGGACGCACCCGCAGCGCGCCTTCCGTCCTGGGGGAGAACACCACGTGGCCGTACTGGTTCACGATGAAGTTGAAGGCGCCGCTTTTATCGGAGGAAGCGATCGAGGCGGCCATCCTGTCCAGGAAGAGGTCCGCGCCCACCACGGCGGCCAGCCGGTTGCCCTGGTAGACGGGCAGCGCGCACATGATGCCGATCTGGCCGGTGAACACGTCCTGCACCACGTCCGTATAGTAGAGCCTTCCCGTCTCCACCGCGCCCTTGTACCAGTCGCGCTCGCGAATGGGAATGGGCGTCAGCGTGCCGTCCTCGGCGAACTTGGCCGCAGAGTGATCGTCCGCCAGCAGCATGGCGCCCTCGGGCAGGGCGATGTAGCACGAGTTGACGACGCCATTGGCGTACAGCGCCTTCATCATGTCGGACATGTTGGCCACCAGGCCCAGCCGCTGCGCCAGCGCCGCCTCGTCGGTGTCCAGCCCGGCCTCCGTCAGCAGCTGCACCGTGATCTTTCCCTCCAGCGCCGGGTCGGGCAGGGCATAGGGCTTGGCGGCGTAGGCTTCGGGCACGCGGAAGATATTGCCCGCGTAATTTCCGAGCATATTCACCGTGCCCGCCAGGTCGGTGAACAGGTCGTTGGCGATATAGGCCTCCATTTGGGTGCTCTGGCCCATGCTCCCGGAGATGACGGCGTCCATGGTTTCCTTTGATATGGCCGATATGGACTGCTTCTGCCGTTCGTTGGTCTCCGCGACCAGGCTGCCGATCCTGCCGGTCTGGTGGATGATGACCACGGTATAGGCCGCCATCATCAGCAGTATGACGACCAGCACCAGGTTGAAGACCTTCTGCTGGATGCCGCCGATGACGATGTTCCTGATTTTTTTCATGATCCGCCTCCGATATCCCGATGCCTTTGGATGGGCGATGGGGGTTGTCTATCCATCGATTATAGCATATCCCGATTGAAATGAAGTGGCATTTCGAATATAATCATGTTGAAAACGCATTCCGTGACCGCGGTAAATGCGTGCCGTCTGTACGAAGAGGCCACGCAGCCCAGTGGATTGCTTTTCGGACGCGCGACGCCGGCCTTTTGGAGACCGCGATCGGTCCGTTCGATGCCCGGACTCATGCTGAGATTTGTCGGAAACCGGTTTGGTAAATACTGATTTATCGAGCTATGCTCGATAAATCAGTATTCAGGTTTTAGGTTTTAGGTTTTAGGTTTTAGGGGTGGTGCAAATCCCTTAACGCTTCGC
>CACWZI010000076.1 GCA_902765305.1 uncultured Eubacteriales bacterium | reverse complement strand
TCCCTGAAAGCCCTGTAGCGGCGGCAATCTGCCGCCACGGCATTCTTATCGGCTGGGAACGGTGGCGGTAGGTTGCCGCGACACGAAGTTAGTCCTTTAAGGCCGCTACGACTCGTACAATATCGAAATGTTCGCGGCAGCCGCCATTCCTGTTCCCTGTTCCCTGTTCCCTGTTCCCTCGTCTCCCCGACAAATCAAAATATGTCCATCCCTTGCGCCTATCCCCTTCGGGGGTGCAGGCGGATGCGGAGGGGTTTGGCGGCTGCGGGCGCGGGCTCGACGGACTCTGCCGTTGTGAGCGCGGCTTCACTTGGTGCGGGCGTCACGGGCGCGGGCGCTTCCGCTGCGGGCGCGGGCGTCACGGACGTGGGCGCTTCCGCTGCAGATGTCAGCGTCACAGGCGCGGGCGTTACGGGCGCAGGCACTTCCGCTGCGGATGTGGGCGTCATGGACGTGGGTGCTTCCGCTGAGGGTGCGGGTGCCACGGGCGCAGGCGCTTCCGTTGCAGGCGCGGGCGTCACGGGCGCAGGCCCTTCCGCTGCTGGCGCAGGTTCAGGTGTCGCCGGCGCAGGAGCGCTTTCCTCGGCCATTTCGGATACGGGCGCGGCCATGGACGGGATTCCGGACGCTGCCTCCGCTTCACTGCGGGTATCGCCGTCCAACACCTCGTCGCCGGTCATGCCGGCGGCTTCCTTGATCATCTGGATCTCCCGGGCCTTCATGGTCTTTCCGTTGAGCAGGTCGTACAGCACAGGCACGATGAAAAGGGTCATCAGCGTGGCGTAGCTGAGGCCGCCGATGGATACCACGGCCATGGGCTGCATCATCTCCGCGCCGGTGCCTTGGCCCAGGGCCATGGTGGACATGCCCAGGATGGTGGTCAGGGCGGTCATCAGGATCGGGCGCAGGCGGATGCGGCCGGTTTCGACCAATGCCTCACGCTTCTCCATGCCGCCGATGCGCAGCTGGTTGACGCAGTCGATGAATACGATGCCGTTGTTGACCACCACGCCGGAGAGCACCAGGAACCCCAGCATACTGACGATGGACAGATCCATTTTGCAGATCAGCAGCGCCAGCAGGCCGCCGGTGAAGGCCAGCGGGATCGTGAACATGACGATGATCGGAGATTTGAAGCTCTGGAACTGGGCCACCATGATCAGGAAGATCAGCAGCACGGCCACCAGCACCATCCAGACCAGGTCCTCCATGATGCCCATGACGGTCTCGTTCTCGCCGGCCAGATCGGCGCTGTAGCCGGCGGGCAGGCTATAGCCCTTCAGCTTCTCGGCAAAGGCGTCGCTGACCAGGTTGGCGCTGTAGCCGTCGGCGATGCCGAAGGACACGGTCACCATTCGGCGCTGGCTGGCGCGGTTGATGGTGGAAAGGCTCTGGCTGTCGCGGATCGTCGCCACGTCGCCGATGCGCACCAGCTTGTTTTTGTCCTCGCTGTCCACTTCGATTTCCAGGTTTTCGATGTCCTCGGGCTTCAGCTCGCTGTTCTCGCCGTCCTCCAGGTAGATGCTCAGCTCGCGGCCGTCCAGCGTGACCTTGGTGATCTCTACCCGGCCGGCCACCTTCTGGGCCACGAATTGCAGGATCTGGCCGGTGGTGAGGTTCTCGTCGGTGGCCTTTTCCTTGTCCACCTCCACCCTCAGCTCGGGCACGGCGTCCTCCAGGCCGTCGTCCACATCCACGATGCCCTCGGTCTGCCGGGCCAGCTCGGCCACGTCCTTCGCGATGGATTGCAGCACCTGCAGGTCGTCGCCGGTGATCTCCACCTGGATGCCGCTGCCGGTCATCATCGAGATGTCCATGGTGCTGGCCTGAACGGTGAGGTCGGCGTTCAGCTTCTTGCCGATATCCTCCATTTGGCGGGCGATGTCGGCGTTTTTCAGTCCCTTGGATTCGTCGATATTGATGTAGTAGCTCATGCCGCCGCCGCTGGAGAGTATGCCGGTGCCGCCGCTCATCAGGCCCACGGATTCCACGCCGTCGATCTTCATCATGTCGTTCATGACGGCAACGGCCTGTTCCTTTTGCCGGGCTTCGGTCATGTCGGGATCGAACTCGAGGTCGGCGCTCATCTGGCGGGAGTTGACCTCGGGCATGAATGAGATGCCCATCTTCGGCACCTGCATGGCAGAGAAGGCCAGCAGTCCCAGCGCCGCCAGCAGCACCAGCGGCTTGAAGCGCAGCGCGCCGCGCAGCAGCATGCCGTAAAAGCGCTGGATGGCTCCGAAGATGCGGTGCCTGTGGGGCTTGGAATGGCGCATCAGGAACGAGCACATGGCGGGCACCACCGTCATGGCCACGAACAGCGAGGCCAGCAGCGAGTATGCGATGGTCAGGCCCATGTCGGCAAACAGGTCACGGGCCATGCCCTGCACGAACACGATGGGCAGGAACACGCAGATCGTGGTCAGCGTGGAGGAGAACAGCGCGCCGGAGACCGACGACACGCCCTCCACGCAGGCGCGCAGCAGGGGCACCCCCTCCTCGTCGTGGAGACGGTAGATGTTTTCGATGGCGACGATGGAGTTGTCCACCAGCATGCCGATGCCCAGGCTGAGGCCGGACAGCGACAGCACGTTCAGCGTGATGCCGGTGAAATACATGCATACGAAAGCGATGACCACGCTGATGGGGATGGAGAAGGCCACGGTGATGGTGGGCCGGAAGTCCATCAGGAACAGCAGCAGGATCAGGATCGCCAGGCCGCCGCCGGTAAGCAGGTTGCCCAGCACCGAATCGACGATGATGTTGATGTATTCGCCCTGGTTCATCAGGTCCACGATGTGCAGGTTCGGGTTTTCCTCGGCCAGGGCCTTCGCCTTGTCCATCACGGTCTTTGCCACGTCGGCGGTGGAATAGGTGGACTGCTTGTCCATGGAGAGCAGTATGCCGTCCTGCCCGTTCAGCTTGGTGAACACATCGTCCCGATCGTCGGTCAGCTCCACCCGGGCCACGTCCAGCAGGCGCACCTCGTCCACCGAATCCAGGCCCAGCTTGAACAGCTTCAGTCGGCGCACGCCGTCCAGCGTGTCGAACTTGTCGCCCACGCGAACCAGCACCTGCTCGTCGTCGGCGTCGTAGACGTAGCCGGCGGGCATGGCGATGTTTTGGGCGCCGATCAGGCCGGAGACGGTCTGCATCGTGATCACGCCGTCCAGGCCCGCGTTTTCAAGGGCCTCGTCCCGCTGCTCGTTGAACTCCTTGCGGGCCTTCGCCAGCTCGGCCTCGGCGTCCTTCAGCATGCCGGCGGCCTGGGAGAAGGCGGATTCCATCTGCTCGCGGCCTTCCTCCAGCTGTTGGCGGGAGGCGTTCAGGTTGGTGTCCTCGTCCATGCCCTGTACGAAGCCGCCGGGGATGATGTTATTCCTCAGCTTTTCCAGGGCCTCGTCCATCTGGGCGATGCCCGCGTCCAGCTGGGCCAACCCTTCGGTGGCTTCGACATACTTCGCGTTCAGACCCTCCGGGTCCTCCAGCATCAGTATGGCTTGATAGGCATCGCTGTTTTCGATGGCGGCGATTTGTTCGTCGATCTGGGCGATGGCCTGCCTGAGCGCCTCCGGGGCGGCGGCAAGCTGGGCCTGTTGGGCGTCCAGCTGAGTGATCTCCTGGTCCAGGGCGGCGATGCGCTCGGTCAGGCTGTCGATCTGGGCCTGGGCGGCGTCCATGCGGCTCTGTATGTCGGCGTTGTCGTCGGTCATGGTATCCAGCGCGTCCTGCCTGGCGGCACGGGTTGCCCGCAGGTTCTCCAGCTCCTGGGACAGCGCGTCGATTTCGGCGGCCTTGGCTTCGATCTTCCCGTTCAGTTCCTCCAGCAGCGCCTGCTCGGCGTCCCGCTGGGCCATCAGGTCCTCGCGGGAGGCTTCCTCGGCCAGCGCCGCGCCAGGGCGGTGCGCGCTTTCAGGCGCAGGGGTTGGGGTGGGCGTTGGGGTCGGGGTGGGCGTAGGCGTGGCGTCGGCTTTTGCGGGGGCGTCGTTCTCCGGCGCGTCTTTCTCGGCGGCGGGGGATTCGGTATCCCCGGCGGCGACGGCATCGTCGTCCTTATCAGCGCGCTTCGATTTGGCCTCGTCCGCCGCTTCTGTCTGGTCCTTCGGGGCGTCAGTGTCATCCTCGCCGGATTTCTGCGGGGCATCGGAGTTGTCGCCGTCGCTGTCGGTTTCGGCGGGTGTTTCGGAATCCCCGGCGGAGGCGGCATCGTCGTCCTTATCAGCGCGCTTCGATCTGGTCTCGTCCGCCGCTTCTGTCTGGTCCTTCGGGGCGTCAGCGTCGTCCTCGCCGGACTTTTGCGGGGCATCGGAGTTGTCGCCGTCGCTGTCGGTTTCGGCGGGTGTTCCGGAATCCTTGGCAGTGTCGCCTTCTTCTGCGGAATCGGAGGCGGTTTGCGAATCGGTGTGGCCGCTGTCGCCATCGGATTTGGAGGCGGGGGATTCCACGACAGGCGCATCGGCCCGGGCAGAGTCGTCGCTATACTCAGGCGCTTCGGTTTCGGAAGGTGCTTTGGTATCTGCAGGCGCTTCGGTCTCGGAAGGTGCTTCGGTATCTGCGGGCGCCTCGGTTTCGGAAGGTGCTTCGGTTTCGGAAGGTGCTTTGGTATCTGCAGGGGCTTCGGCCTCAGAAGGTGCTTCGGTATCTGCGGGCGCTTCGGTATCTGCAGGGGCTTCGGTTTCAGAAGGCGCTTCGGTCTGCGCAGACGCTTCAGTCTCGGAAGGCGCCTCGGTCTGCGCAGGCGCTTCGGTTTCTGTAGGCGCGTCGGTCTGCGCGGGCGCTTCGGTTTCTGCAGGCACCTCGGACGCTATGGGTGCCTCTGTTTCCGAGGGCGTTTCGGACTCGGCTGGGATATCTGTTCCCTCGGGGGCGCTGGTTTCAACAGGCGCTTGCGTATGCGCAGGCCCTGGGGTAGCCTTACCCTCGGCCGCTTCGATCTGGCGGGTGAGCGCGTCGATGCGCTCCTGGGCAGCAGTCTGCTGGGCCTTCAGGTCGTCCAGCGCGTCGTTGGCCGCCTTCAATTCGCCCTCGGCTTTCGATATCTCTTCGTCCAGCGCTTCGATCTGTTGGCGCAGGGCATCGGCATCCAGCAGCTTCAGGTCGTCCAGGTACTGCTGCTGGCTGCTGCGTTCTTCGTCCAGCGCGTCTCGCTGGGCCTGAACCTCAGCGCGAGCGTCGGCGAGGGTGGGATCCGCCAGGGTGGCTTCCACTTCAGCCAGCTGTCCCTCAAGATTCTCCTTTTGCAGCTTCAACTGGGCCAGCGCGTCGGCGATTTCCTTCAACTGCTGGCGCTGCGCCTCGTCCATGTTGACCAGGGCCTCCAGCGCGGCGACGTTCTGCGCCAGCGCTTCCCGCTGGGCTGCGGCTTCGGCGCGCTGTTGGGTCAGTTGTTCGATGGCGGGCCCGACCTGGGCTTCGGCTTCGTTAAGGCCTTTTTCGGCTTCGTCCAGCTGCTTCATGGCCTTGCGCTTGGCCCGGGAGAGCTTGCCCTTGCCGTCGGACAGCTGGGCCTGGGCGTCGTTCAGCTCCTTTTCCACATCGGCCAGCTCTTTGTCCACGTCCTTGAGTATGGCGGCATTGAGCACGTCGATGCGGCTCTGCTCTATGGTGACGTCGATGCGCTGCTGGATGACGCCGGAGGCCTCCGCCGACGCGACGCCGTTGAGAGCCTCGAAGGCGGGCACCAGCTCGTCCTCCACATAGTTGGAAAGGGCCAGTATGTCCATGTCGTCCCGGGTGACGGAGAGTATGGCCACGGGCAGCATGTCCGGGTTCAGCTTCATGGTCACCGGCGCGCCGACGTCGTCGCTCCAGTCGCCCCGCAGCTGGTCCAGCCGGGAGGAGATTTCGATCAGCGCGGTGTCCATGTTCGCCCCGTCGTTGAACTGCATGATGACCACGGAGACGTTGTCCCTGGATTGGGAGGTGATTTTCTTCACGTCGTTCAGCGTGGCGAAGGCGGCCTCCATGGGCCGGGTCAGCTCGTCCTCCACCTGCTCCGGCGTGGCGCCCACGTAGCTGGTGTACACCACCACGTAGGGCAGGTTCATGCTGGGCAGCAGGTCGGTGGTCATGTGCTGGAACGATATGACGCCCAGCACGATGACCAGTATGATGCCCACGATGACCGTGTATGGCTTTTTGACGCTGTACCTTGAAAACATGGCGCGCCCTCCCGATGGACATAATTACGGAATTTATATCTATTATATTACAATTCTATCCGCATAATATGAATTGAAAATAAAGAAAATCTGACACTATTATAATCGCTGGGATGGGGGATGTCCATTGATTTTATATATTTAACTTTGATCGCTGACATTTGTGATAGTGGGTTACAGGCGGGCGAGGATGATCGAAAAAGGCTCATTATTATGTCATGGGGACGGTTCTCTTGACAACCACATCCTTCCTTTGGTATAATACGACCAGGGGAAGGATGTGACCATTTATGCCAAGGGCAGCGCGCAAAAAGAGCGAAAGCGGCTATTACCACGTCATCCTGCGGGGCATCGGCAGGCAGATCCTGTTTGAGGACGACGAGGACAACGAGCGCTTCCTGAGTACGGTGCAGCGCTACCGCCAGGAGTTGGGCTTTGAGCTGGTGGCGTATTGCCTGATGGAAAACCACGTCCATCTGCTGCTACGCGACATCAAGGATCAGCTGAACCTGATCATGAAGAAGATTGCCGGAAGCTACGCGTATTACTTCAATCATAAGTACGACAGGAGCGGGCACCTGTTCCAGGATCGGTATGGCAGCGAGGCGGTCGAGGATGACGCCTATCTTCTGACGGTTATCCGCTACATTTACAGGAACCCGGAAAAGGCGGGGCTTGCGAAGGCTGGCGACTATCGCTGGAGCAGCTACGAGGCTTACCTGAGACCCCGGGCGGACGTGGATAATGCGTGGGCATTGGAACTGATCGGCGGGCCTGAGCGGTTTGAGCAATTTATGGAAACGGCCTCGGATGGGAATTGCCTCGATATCCGTGAGCGGGCCGCCATTCGCGATGAGGCCGCAAGGGAATGGATCTGTTCACATTACAAGATCGCAAGCGGGACCCAATTGCAGCAATGGGATAAGAAGAAACGGGACGCATCGCTGAGGGAATTGAAGGACATGGGAATGTCGGTGCGTCAGTTGGAACGGCTTACGGGCATCAATCGCGGGGTCGTTCAAAAGGCGTGAAGGCCCTTTGAAAAGTTGACAGGAGAACCGTCCCCATGACAACAAGGAGAATGATCGTCATGAAAAAGAAGATCGCTTTGATGCTTGTCGTTTTGATCGTACTTTCCTCCGTCACGGCTTTGGCGGACTATGGCGCGATTCTGAAAAAGGATGCCAGGATATACGCGGATGCGAAGATGAAAAACGCGCTCGGCACGATTCCAAAGTACATCGCCGTGATCGTGAAGTCCGTGAAGTCAGGCAGGGCGAAGATCAATTTCCGGGGATACACGGTCTACATGAAGAGCAAGCATCTGTCCCGGCCGTGGATCGATTTCCAGAAAAAGCGGAAGAAGCAGGGCATTGATCACCTGGAGGACTGCCTGAGGTATGTGAAGAAGAGCTGCTATGTGTATGATTATCCGAGTACAAGCGCAAAGAAGCTGAAGAGGGTCAAGCGGGGCAGAGTGCTGACGGGCTTTAAGGAAAAGGGCGGCTGGTCGATCGTGATGGATAAGACGGAGAAATACTACGGGTACATAAAGACGTCAAACCTTGAAGGGATCAGCGGGGGAGACGGAGGGCATTATCCGTTGGGGTGACAGAATGCTCTGGCGACATGGACATGGAACGGAGGTATAGTAATGAAGAAACTCATCTGCACCGCTCTGGTGCTGCTGCTGGCAATCTGCCCGGTGGCTATGGCGGAGGAAGCCGGGGCTTTGGACTACAGCTTCACCTTTGCCACCACGGACCTGGACGGGAACATCGTGACCAGCGCCGAGATCTATGCGGGCAATAAAATCACCATGATCAACTTCTGGGCGACCTGGTGTCCGCCCTGCGTGGGAGAACTGGCGGAGCTGGCCGGGGTTCATACCCAGCTTCAGGAGGCGGGCTGCGGCGTCGTCGGGATACTGATGGATTCCTATGACCCGGGGGCCATCGAGACGGCGAAGGCGTTGATGGCCCAGAACGGCACAAACTATCCGGTGCTCGCCCTCAGCGAGGACCTGTACCCGCTGGCGCAGGTGATCAACCTGATTCCGACCACTGTCTTCGTGGACAGCAGCGGTACCCTCGTTGGCACGCCCATCGTCGGGGCCCTTGTGGATCAGTATGTGCCGGCGGTGAAGGCGCTGCTGGAGCCGTAAGGCCTGAACAATAGGGTGGCTTCTTCAAAACATAACCTGTACAACATAGAATTAATTTGATTAATCCCGCCACATGGGGTATAATAAAAAAGCTGTGTGGCGGGATATTTCTGTGCATTTTTGCCGGAAGTGCCGGGAATGACGAAGAACCGCCGGCGGCGAAGAATGGGATGAACCGGAAGGTTGCGGCGATGAACCCTATCGAGCCGGTAATTTCCGGGGACTATGTCCGACGATCGGACGACGGAGCTCATGCCCGTCGAATGAAAAAACAATAGAACACGCCCGGCAGCGTGTGCACGGCCCCTCAAAGGGGTATGAGTTCAACAGGAGGAAAGAACATGGCAAACCAGAAGATCCGTATCAAGCTCAAGGCCTATGAGCACTCGATCATCGACCAGAGCGCAGAGCGCATCGTCGAGACCGCCAAGCGCACCGGCTCCCAGGTCTCCGGCCCGATCCCCCTTCCCACCGAGAAGGAAATCGTGACCATCCTGCGTTCCCCCCACAAGCACAAGGATTCCCGCGAGCAGTTCGAAATGAGGACGCACAAGCGCCTGATCGACATCCTGCGGCCCACCCCCCAGACGGTAGACGCTCTGACCAAGCTGGATCTGCCGGCGGGCGTTGAAATCGAGATCAAGCTGTAAGAGACAGTTTCTCGCGGCGAAGGGCGGACGGACGCGCTCACCGAGCCAATCCTGCGTTATGGCGCGGCTGATCGTCCGGTTGAGGCCATTAGCCATACGGCTTATCTAATAGAAGGGCTTTAAGCCCGGAAGGGCAAACTGCGAGACGGTTTGTTACTAAGTAGAGAGGTGTAACCATGAAAAAGGCAATTCTCGGCAAGAAGATCGGCATGACCCAGATTTTCGTATCTGACGGTCGCCTGGTGCCGGTCACCGTGGTCGAAGCGGGCCCCTGCACTGTGACGCAGGTGAAGACCCAGAAGACCGACGGCTACGAAGCGGTACAGGTCGGTTTCGACGAGCTCAGCGAACAGCGGGCCAAGAAACTGCTCAACAAGCCCGAGCAAGGTCACTTTGCCAAGGCCGGCGTCAAGCCCGCCCGGCACCTGCGCGAGTTCCGCTTTGAGGACATCAGCGGCTACAGCGTGGGCGATACCATCAAGTGCGACGTGTTCGCCGAGGGCGACAAGATCGACGTCATCGGCACCAGCAAGGGTCACGGCTACAGCGGCGTCATCCAGCGCTGGAACCAGCACACCGGCCCCATGGCGCACGGTTCCAAGTACCATCGCGGCGTGGGCTCCATGGGCGCGAACTCTGACCCCTCCCGCGTGTTCAAGAACAAGCACATGCCCGGCCAGTACGGCGGCGATCGCGTCACCGTGCAGAACCTTGAGGTCGTCAAGGTGGACGCCGAGCGCAACCTGCTCATGATCAAGGGCGCTATCCCCGGTGCCAACGGCAGCCTTGTGATGGTGCGCGACGCGGTCAAGGGTTAATAGGAGGACGCAATCATGGCAAACGTAAAGGTATTCAACATGCAGGGCGCCGCAGTCGGTGAGATCGCCCTCTCCGACGAGGTTTTCGGCGTCGAGCCCCACATTCCCGCGATGCACGCGGTGGTGCGCGCCTACATGAATGCGCAGCGCCAGGGCACCCAGTCCGCCCTCACCCGCACCGAGGTGCGCGGCGGCGGCCGTAAGATCTATCGCCAGAAGGGCACCGGCAACGCGCGCCATCACGGCCGCAGGGCCCCCCAGTTCACCCACGGCGGCGTCGTGTTCGCCCCCAAGCCCCGCGGCTATCGCATCAGCGTGCCCCGCAAGGTGCGCAGGCTGGCGATGAAGAGCGCGCTGTCCAGCAAGGTGGCAGAGCAGCAGATCATCGTGGTCGACAGGATCGCGCTGAGCGAGGCCGAGGCCAAGACCAAGAACGTCGTCAAGATGCTCAAGGCGCTGGGCGCCGACAAGAAGGCGCTGATCGTGACCAAGGACGCCGAGCCCATGGTCGTCCGCGCCGCGAACAACATTCAGGACGTCAAGACCACCTTCGTGGGCAGCCTGAACGTGGTGGATATCCTGAACTGCGACAAGTTCATCATTTCCCAGGACGCCGTGAAGCTGGTTGAGGAGGTTTATGCAGAATGAAGAGCGCATATGACATCATCAAGAAGCCGGTCCTGACCGAAAAATCCTACCAGGACATGGCCGAAAAGAAGTTCACCTTCCAGGTGGACGTCCGCGCCAACAAGACCGAGATCAAGCAGGCCCTCGAGAGCATCTTCGAAGGCGTGAAGGTCGATTCCGTCAACACCATGCGCACGGTCGGCAAGATCAAGCGCCAGGGCCGCACCTCCGGCCGTACCCCCGAGGTCAAGAAGGCCATCGTCACCCTGAAGAAGGATTCCAAGCCGATCCCGTTCTTCGAGGGCATGGCCGAGGAGGAATAAGCTCCGTTTAATTGGGAATGGGGAATGGTGAATGGGGAATTGAACCGCACGGTTCGATGACCGTTCAAACCTTCCGGCCCTCAGATGGGCGCTTCCCTTTGAGGCCCAAAGGCCTCCACAATGGTCAGGCCCGCCGACAAAGGGTCAAAACAAGAAAGGGAGAAACAAGACAATGGCAATCCGAGTGTACAAGCCGACCTCGCCCGCAAGGCGTTTTATGTCGGTTTTGACCTTCGAAGAGGTCACCAAGAAGACGCCTGAGCGCTCTCTGGTCACCGACCTGCGCCACCGCGCCGGCCGCAACAACCAGGGCAAGATCACCGTTCGCCATCAGGGCGGCGGCGCCCGGCGCAAGTACCGCATCATCGACTTCAAGCGGCAGAAGGACGGCGTCCCCGCCACCGTGAAGGCGATCGAGTACGATCCCAACCGCACCTGCTTCATCGCCCTGCTGGTCTACGCCGACGGCGAGAAGCGCTACATCCTGGCTCCCCTGGGCCTGAAGGTGGGCGATACCGTGATGAGCGGCCCCACTGCCGACATCAAGCCGGGCAACTGCCTGCCCATCGCCAACATCCCGCTGGGCACCCTGGTGCACAACATCGAGATCAAGATCGGCCGCGGCGGCCAGATGGTCCGCTCCGCCGGCACCGCCGCCCAGGTCATGGCGAAGGAGGGCGATTACGCCCAGATCCGCCTGCCCTCCGGCGAGGTCCGCAAGGTGGCCATGACGGCCCGCGCCACCATCGGCCAGGTCGGCAACACCGACCACAGCAACGTGCGCATCGGCAAGGCCGGCCGCAAGCGCCACATGGGCGTGCGCCCCACCGTCCGCGGCGTCGTGATGAACCCCTGCGACCATCCCCACGGCGGCGGCGAAGGCCGTTCCCCGGTGGGCATGCCCGCCCCGATGTCTCCCTGGGGCAAGAAGACCCAGGGCGTCAAGACCCGCAAGCATCATAAGTATTCGGACAAGCTGATCATCAGCCGTCCCAAGAAGAACAAGTAAGGCCTGAAAGGAGGCAAACCAAATGAGCAGATCAGTCAAAAAGGGTCCCTTCATCCAGCCCGTGCTGCTCAAGCGCGTTCAGGAAATGAACGCCAGCGGCGAGAAGAAGGTGCTGAAGACCTGGTCCCGTTCCTCTACGATCTTCCCGGATTTCATCGGTCACACGGTTGCCGTCCATGACGGCCGCAAGCATGTTCCGGTCTATGTAACCGAGGATATGGTCGGACACAAGTTCGGCGAGTTCGCCCCCACCCGTACCTTCAGGGGCCACGCCGGTGAAAAAGCGTCGTCTCGCAAGTAACGGAAGGAGATAGAAAGATATGGCAACTCGCATTAAAGAGAAGGCCGCGGCGCGCCAGGCCAATGCCGACAAGCGCCCCCGCGCCACTGCCAAGTACGTTCGCGTAGCTCCCCGCAAGGCGAAGATCGTTGTGGATCTGATCCGCGGCAAGCAGGTTGACGACGCGCTGGCAATCCTCATGTATACGCCCAAGAGCGCCGCGCCGGTGGTTGAGAAGCTGCTCAGCAGCGCGATCGCGAACGCCGAGTACAAGGAAATGGATCGCTCCAGCCTGTACGTCGCGGAAGTGTACGCCAACCAGGGCCCGACCCTGAAGCGTTACTGGGCGCGTTCCCACGGTCGTGCCGACATGATCAAGAAGCACACCAGCCACATTACGATCGTGCTCGACCAGAAGTGAGGGAGGATTTAAAATGGGACAGAAAGTTAATCCCCACGGCGCCCGCGTCGGTGTCATCCTGGACTGGAGCACCAAGTGGTACGCTGGGAAAAAGGATTTTTCCAACAACCTGATTGAAGATTACAACATCCGCAAGGCCATCCCCAAGATGATCGAGGAGACCACCAAGAAGTCCGCCCGCGACGCCCGCGGCGCGAACCCCAGCATCTCCCGCATCGACATCCAGCGCGCAGGCACCAAGCTGCACATCAGTATCTACACCGCCAGGCCCGGCGTGGTCATCGGCCAGGGCGGCGCGGGCGTAGAGGCCCTGAAGAAGGCGCTGGAGAAGATGACCGGCCGCCAGGTGGCACTGGACATCATGGAGATCAAGAACCCCGATACCGACGCTCAGCTGGTTGCCGACAGCATCGCCGAGCAGCTGGAAAAGCGTATCTCCTTCCGCCGTGCCATGAAGCAGGCCATCAGCCGCTCCATGAAGGCCGGCGCCAAGGGCATCAAGACCTCCTGCTCCGGTCGTCTGGGCGGCGCGGACATCGCCCGCTCAGAAGGCTACCATGAGGGCTCCATCCCGCTGCAGACCCTGCGCGCCAACATCGACTACGGCTTCGCTGAGGCCAAGACGACCTACGGCCGCATCGGCGTCAAGGTGTGGATCTACAAGGGACAGGTCCTGCCCAAGGATGGCAAGAAGGTTCTGCAGGGCTACACCGACCTGAGGAATCCCTTCGGTGGCCGCAACGACAGGAGAAGGAACGACCGCGGTCCGCGCGGTGAGCGCAGGGGCCGTCAGGATCGTCCCGAGCGCAAGGAAGGAGGCAACTAAGCAATGCTGATGCCCAAGAGAGTCAAGCACCGCAAACAGCAGCGCGGTCGCATGAAGGGTAAGGCCCAGCGGGGCAACTTCATCGCCTATGGCGAGTACGGCCTCGTGGCGACCCAGCCCGGCTGGGTGACCTCCAACCAGATCGAGGCTGCCCGTCAGGCCATGACCCGTCGCACCAAGCGCGGCGGC
>CACWZI010000075.1 GCA_902765305.1 uncultured Eubacteriales bacterium | reverse complement strand
AACATTTAATTAACATTGCCTGTTGATTTCAGGGCCTTTCTCATCGACTCCCCGGTGAAGGGAGGTGATGAGGATGGCTCTGAAGCACAGGGTCTGCATTCGAGTAAGGGATGCGGATGGCGCACAGGAACCTGTCATGACCGGCGGCACAGTGTCGCTCCCGCGACGGTTCCTGAGATGGCTGATCGGCGAACCGGTGAATCTGCTGGTTCTGACGCCCGGTCAGTCAGTCGCATCGGTGGAAATCTACGAGGACAAGGAGGACGACGGCAATGCCGGCGATGAGCGAATTGAGTGTAACCATCGAGGAACTGCGCACGGCGGCGAACGCGCTCATCAGCGCGGCAGACAGCCTGCAGCGATTCTTCAGCAGCAAGGATGACAACGAGGAAGAGCTTCTTCAGGAGCCCCGGCCCCTGACGTTGGAGGACGTGCGGGACATCCTGCGGCACAAGTGCGAGGAAGGCTACGCCGCCGATGTGAAGCAGATGATCGCCGACCTCGGGGCGAAGTCCCTGAAGGATGTGAACCCCGACGACTACGAACCGCTGGTCAAGGCGGTTCAGGCCCTTGGAACCGGGGGTGACGACGATGCCTAATCAACACGCACTGTTGTCCCCTTCCAGCAGTGAACGGTGGCTCCACTGCCCGCGCTCGGCACGGCTGTGCGAGGACATGGCGGACACCACCAGCAGTTTCGCTTCCGAAGGCACCGAGGCCCACGCGTTGTGTGAGCACCTGCTGCTCCAGGCGCTGGGCAGGAACACCACCGACCCGCGCCCGCTGTTCAAGCAGTATAGCAACGAGATGCAGGAAGCTGCTGAAGGCTACGTCCAGTATGTCATGGAGCAGGTTGCTGACTTCCGCGCCCAGGGTATCGAGCCCGCCGTGTACGTCGAGCAGCGCCTTGACCTGCGGGCCTTCATCCCGGACTGCATGGGCACCTCGGACGCCATCGTGGTCGGCGGCGACACCGTGATCGTGGTTGACTTCAAATTCGGATGCCAGCCTGTACCGGCTTCATCACCCCAGCTACGGATCTACAGCCTCGGCGTATGCGAACTGCTCTCCTGCCTGTACGACTTCACCCGTGTGCGCACAGTCATCTACCAGCCCCGGCTGTCCACCGTGGACGAGGCCGAGATCACGAAAGATGAACTGTACGCCTGGGCCAACGACGTGCTCGCGCCCATCGCACAGATGGCCTATGAGGGCAAGGGCGAATTCGAGTGCGGCGACTGGTGTCGGTTTTGCCGGGCGCGGAACCAGTGCCGGAAGCTGGCGGAACACCAGATGGCCCTGGCACAGTACGACTTCCGGGAGCCGCCCCTCCTGACCGACGACGAGATCGCTTCCATACTAACACAGGTGGATGCCCTGGTCAACTGGGCAAGTGGCATCAAGGACTACGCGCTGCAGGCGGCGCTGGCCGGGACGCGGTTCCCCGGCTGGAAGGTGGTCGAAGGGCGGGCGAACCGCAAGTATGTCAATGAAGAGGCCGTGGCCGAGAAGGTCATCGCCGACGGCAAGAACCCCTATGAACAGAAGCTGTTGGGCATCACCGCGATGGAAAAGCTCCTCGGCAAGAAGCACTTTGCCGAGCTGCTGGCCGGGCTGGTGGAGCGCCCACAGGGAAAACCGGTGCTCGTCACCGAGGACGATAAGCGCCCTGAAATGAACACGGCGCAGAACGATTTCAACGATTAATCGAAAGTGAGGAAAAATATTATGAAGACTCAGAATCAGAAGCCCGTCAATCCCCTGAAGGTCATCACCGGCAAGGACACCCGCTGGAGCTATTGCAACGTCTGGGAACCCAAGGCCATCAACGGCGGCACCCCCAAGTTCAGCGTCAGCCTGCTCATTCCCAAGAAGGACACCGTCACCGTGAACAAGATCAAAGCCGCCATCGAAGCCGCCTATCGCGAGGGCGAGGCCAAGCTGAAGGGCAACGGCAAGACCGTGCCCCCGCTGACCGCGATCAAGACGCCCCTCCGGGACGGCGACGCCGAGAGGCCGGACGACCCCGCCTATGCCGGGCACTACTTCGTGAACGCCAACAGCGCCACCGCCCCCGGCATCGTGGACGTGGACTGCCAGCCCATCCTGACCCGCAGCGAGGTGTACTCCGGCGTGTATGGCCGCGCCAGCATCAGCTTCTTTGCATTCAACTCCTCGGGGAATCGTGGAGTGGCCTGCGGGCTGAACAACCTGCAGAAAATCCGGGACGGCGAGCCCCTCGGCGGACGCGCCAGCGCCGAATCCGACTTCTCGGACTTCGACGACGAGGACGACGACGATTTCCTGTCCTGACGCACACTCGGGGCGGCGGCACAGTCCGCCGTCCCTCTTCCCCGATTTCAAGAGAGGTGATTTTGTGAAGACCCTCAGTATCGACATCGAGACGTTCAGCAGCGTGGATCTGGCGAAGACCGGCGTGTACAAATACGCCGAATCCCCGGATTTTGAGATTCTGCTGTTTGGCTACAGCGTGGACGGCGGCGACGTGCGCGTGGTCGACCTGACCGCCGGCGAGACCATCCCCGCCGATGTGCTGAACGCCCTCACCGACGACAGCGTCATCAAGACGGCACACAATAGTAACTTCGAGCGCGTGTGCCTGAGCCGGTACCTGGCTGACCTTGGCGTCTCCCTTGACCCCTTCCACGACGCACACCCCATGACCACCGAATGCGCCCGATTCCTGAACCCGGCGGGCTGGCATTGCACCATGGTGTGGGCGGCGTACATGGGCCTGCCCCTCTCGCTGGCTGACACCGGCGCGGTGTTGGGCCTGGAAAGGCAGAAGCTGTCCGAGGGCAAAGACCTCATCCGCTACTTCTGCAAGCCCTGTGAGCCCACCAAGACCAACGGCGGGCGCACACGCAACTGCCCCGGCGACGCGCCGGAGAAGTGGGAGCTGTTCAAAGCCTACAACCTGAGGGACGTGGAGACCGAGATGGAGATTGAACAGCGTCTGGCCAGGTTCCCTGTGCCGGAGGACGTCTGGGATCAGTTCCACATCGATCAGGAGATCAACGACCGTGGCATCGCCATCGACGGTACGCTGGTGGAGAACGCTATCCACATGGACACCCGCTCCAGGGACGAGCTCACGGAAATGATGCGGAAGCTGACCCACCTGGACAATCCCAACAGCGTATCGCAAATGAAGCGGTGGCTGGTGGAGAACGGAATGGAGATTGACAGTCTTGGCAAGAAGCAGGTACAGGCGCTGCTTCAGGACGCGCCGCCGCAGCTGCGTGAGGTGTTGCTGCTCCGCCAGCAGCTGGCCAGGAGCAGCGTGAAGAAGTACATCGCCATGAAGAACGCGGTGTGTGCCGACGGACGGGTGCGCGGCATGTTCCAGTTCTACGGTGCGGTGCGCTCCGGGCGCTGGGCCGGACGGCTGGTACAGCTGCAAAACCTGTACCGCAACTCCATGCCCGATCTGGAAGCTGCCCGGAACCTTGTCCGGGAGGGCGACTACGACACAGTGAAGATGCTGTACGGCGCGGTGCCTGACGTGCTGGCCGAGTTGGTCAGAACCGCATTCATTCCCCGCGCCGGGCAGAAGTTCATCGTGAGCGATTTCAGCGCGGTGGAGGCCCGCGTCATCGCCTGGCTTGCCGGTGAGCAGTGGCGCATGGACGTGTTCAGGGACGGCGGCGACATCTACTGCGCCTCGGCGAGCCAGATGTTCAAAGTCCCCGTCGAGAAGCATGGCGTCAACGGCCACCTCCGGCAGAAGGGCAAGATCGCCGAGCTTGCCCTCGGATATGGCGGCAGTGTCGGCGCTTTGAAGGCGATGGGCGCACTCGACATGGGCCTTTCGGAAGACGAGCTGGCCCCGCTGGTCAAGGCGTGGCGAGAGTCCAACCCCAACATCGTGAGACTGTGGTGGGCGGTGGACGACGCGGTCATGAAGGCCGTCCGGGAGAAGGCTACCACCAGAACCCACGGCATCACGTTCACGGTGCGCTCAGGCATGCTGTTCACCACGCTGCCCTCGGGCAGACAGTTGTCCTACGTCAAGCCTCGCATCGGCGAGAACCAGTTCGGCTCCCCGGCGGTGACCTACATAGGCGCGGGTAGCACACGCAAGTGGGAGCGCATCGAATCTTACGGCCCCAAGTTCGTGGAGAACATCGTCCAGGGCATCAGCCGGGATTTGCTGTGCTGCGCCATGCAAACGCTGCGCTGCTGCCGGATCGTCGCCCACGTCCACGAACGAGCTCATCATCGAAGCCGACCCCGCCGTGTCCCTCAATGCGGTGTGTGAGCAGATGGGCAGGACGCCGCCCTGGGCGGAGGGCCTGCTGCTCCGCGCCGACGGCTATGAGTGCGCCTTCTACCAGAAAGATTGAGGTGGAGCATGAGAATCAGCAAGTATAACATCGAGGGCTACCACGACCCCACGGTGTACGAGGCCCTCGTGAACATTGAAAAGGAGCGCAAGGAGGCCCAGAAGCTGGTGCCCGGCAGGTACAGGCCCCTGGTCTACATCTGTAGCCCCTACGCCGGGGATGTGCTGAACAATGAGCGCAAGGCCCGCCGGTACTGCCAGTTCGCTGTGCGGAAGCGGGCCATCCCGCTGGCATCGCATCTGCTGTACCCGCAAATCCTGAACGACGACGACCCCGGCGACCGCCAGCTCGGGCTGTTCTTTGGAACGGTGCTGTTGGGCAAGCGCGACGAGTGCTGGGTGTTCGGCGAGACGATCAGTGCGGGCATGGCTACGGAGATCGCCAAGGCGAAGAAGCGCGGCATCCCTATCCGATACTTTACCGAGGACATGGAGGAGGTGCGACACGGTGAATGATCCCATGCTGAAGATCGCGGTGTGCAATCATCGCAACAACTCGAAGTACAAGAATCAGGAAAAGCCCTGGTCTTACATCAAAGACCGCAACCGCCGCCCCATCCGCACGACGGAGACGGCAGAAGAGTATCCCAAGCTGCCCAAGGAAAAGCGCGATGAACTGAAAGACCACGGCGGCTTTGTGGGCGGCTGGCTCAAGGGCGGCATCCGCAAGAACGGCAACGTCATCTCCCGCTGCATCGGCGCGTTGGACGCGGACAACATCGGCGCGAACGACGACTTCCTCGGCATCACCCGGAAGGCGCTGGAGGGTGTGGAGTATTTCATCTACTCCACCCACAAGCACCGCCCAGAGGCTCCCCGCTACAGGATCGTCATCCTGTTCGACCGCGAGGTGTCCGAGGACGAATACCCCGCGCTCATGCGCATGGTGGCCAGGCAGATCGGTATGGACTTCTTCGACGACAGCACCTACCAGTCCAACCGCATGATGTACTGGTCGTCCTGCCCCTCCAACGGCGTGTTCTTCTTCGAGGAAGGCATCGGCGAACCCATGACTGTCGACAGGTACCTGGGGATGTACGCCGACTGGCACGACACCACGCAGTGGCCGACGTCTACCCGCCAGTCGGAGGTGGTGAAGCACAGCGTCCGCCAGCAGCAAGACCCGCTGTCCAAGGACGGTTTGATCGGCGCGTTCTGCCGCACCTACTTCCCGATCACGGAGGCAATCCACACCTTCCTCAGCGATGTGTATGCCCCCTCCGCCGTGGAAGGGCGCTACGACTACATCCCCGCCGACTCCAACGCCGGTGTGGTGATTTACGACGACAAGTTCGTGTATTCCCATCACGCCACCGACCCCGCATGTGAAAAGCTGCTGAACGCCTTTGACCTGGTGCGCATCCATCTTTTCGGCGACGACGATCCCAAGAAGACCTACAAACAGATGTGTGATCTGGCCCTTCAGCAGGATGCCGTCAAGCTGACCCTTGACCGTGAACGCCGGGAGCGAGCCGATGAGGATTTCGCAGCCGACGATGACCGCGACTGGACGAGCCAGCTGCGCTATCAGCCCCGCAGCCAGATACTGGAGAACAGTGTGTGGAACCTCATGCTCATCCTGAACAACGACCCGGACTTCGCCAACTTCGGATACAACGAGCTCGCCAACCGCGTACAGGTGACCGGCCCCGTCCCGTGGGATCGCCCCACCGACAACAAGTTCTGGCGCGACGCGGACACCGCGCAGCTGAAGGCGCTGCTGGACACACGCTACGTCAGCTTTTCCAGCCGGAACCATGACGTGTGCTTTGCCAAGGTCGCCGACGACCGGCGCTTCCATCCGATTCGGGACTATCTGGATTCTCTGCCGCCCTGGGACGGCGAGTGCCGAGTGGACTCCCTGTTCATCCGCTGTCTGGAAGCCGACGACACGGAGTATGTGCGCACGGTGACGCGCAGGCTGTTTGCCGCCGCCGTCGCCCGCGTGTACCAGCCCGGCATCAAATTCGATTGCCTGACGGTCATCGACGGCGCACAGGGTATCGGCAAGAGCACACTGCTGAAGGAGCTGGTGGGCGACGAGTACTATTCCGAAACCCTGTCCCTGACCGACATGGACGACAAGACCGGCGCGGAGAAGCTGCAGGGCTATTGGGTGATTGAGATCGGCGAGCTCGCCGGTATGAAGAAAGCCGATGTGGAGAAGGTGAAGGGCTTCCTGTCCACCACAGACGATAAGTATCGTCCCAGCTATAGCCACATGAGGCGTTGACTTCCGGCGCGGAAAGAGCGAATATGGCGCTACCCTGAAGCGCGGGCCGCATGGACTGCAAATTCCAGACCGCGCACACGAAGGAGGAAAGCACCATGACGATTCTGACGAACACCACTGACCGCAAGGCGCTGGCCAGAGCCATCGCCGAGGAGCTGCACACCGAGGCCCGCTACCTGCGGACGCCCACCTACGCCTACGAGATTGGCGACTTCACGGTCGACCGGTACGGCAACATCATCGGCGACGATTTCACCCCGCTGATGGCCTTCCTGCTGCGCAACGGCTACATCACCGAGGACGCGGCGGCGCACACCGAGAACACGGATGCGACCGCTGAGGAGGAAGCGCCCGCCGAGGAGCCCGCCGCCGAGGAGCCCGCCACCGCGCCCATCGAGAAGGAACCCGCCGCCACCGAGGACACCGCCGATTCCGAAGAGGACGAGCAGCCCGCCGGAGACAGCGCGGACGGAAGACAGCGAATCACCATCCCTGCCCCGGACATCACGGTGGAGCAGCTGCGGAACCTGACCTACACCCTCTACTCCCGCCAGTACATTCTGAACCTGATGACCGGCGGCGACACCATCTGCATTCCGCAGGAGCTGGTCGAGGCGCTGAAGACAGCGCTGCCTTCCACACCCGAGGACTTCACCCGGCTGCTGAACAGCCACAAGGCCCTGGGGCTGAAGGGCTTCAATTTCGAAGCCGGGCAGTTCAGCATGACCTTCCCCTTCTACGAGGCCGAGCCCACCAAGTGGACGACCTTCGCCGGGCTGCAGGGTCGCATCCTGCAGGCGGCGCTGGCGGCAACGCGAGTGTTCCCCGAGCTCATCCAGCCCGAGGAGGAAGCCGAGAAGTACACGGCTCACATCTGGCTGCAGCGCATGGGCTACAAGGGCCCGGAAATGAAGGAGCAGCGGAACATTCTCCTGCACCACCTGCACGGCTACTGCGCCTTCTCCAACGGCGCAAAGATGCAGAGCCACAAGGACAAGTACGCCGCCATCCGCCGGGAGCGCCGGGAAGCCGAACGCGCCACAGCTGCGGAGCCCATCACCGAGACCCCCGCGCCGACTACAGAGGCCAAGCCCTCTGCGGTCGCGCCGGAGAAGGAGGTGGCCGTCAATGAATGAGCACATCGAGAGAGCCCTCGCTGATTTGAAAGACCGGCAGACCGCCGGTGAGTGGATGCCCTGCCCGCGCTGCGGGCGGGACACCATGAAGCCCAACCTGCACACCAACGCCCTGAGTCGTCACGCCCAGGGCATCTACATCTGTGACGAGTGCGGCACCGCCGAGGCGATGCTGGACTTCATGAACAACCCGCTGCCTACCGAGATGTGGGCGATGTTCAGAACGCCCCGCCCCGAGAGCGATTTGAAAGCGCTGCCCGGCACCGAGGTCTGGAAGCGCATCGCCATAGAGCACGGCCCCATCCTGATAGACCTGTACAAGCGCTGGACGCGGGAAACGCCCGGCGCGAGCTTCACCCCTTACCGCTGGGAAGCCTTCAAGAGGTGCCCCGGCCTGACGGAGATTTGGGAGCAGCCCTTCCAGGCGAAGTACGATGTGGCGGATGGCGAGCTGATCCTGCGGCTGCGGCACACCGAAGAGGGCGTGGAGATCGCCGCCGACCTGCTGGAGCATGGGAAGTGACGAAGGGGGTCTGTTCGTGAAAAATGTATTCTATCAGCTCTTCGAAGAGGATTTGACCCGTGTGAGCCTGATGTTCGAGAAGGGTACTCCCTACGAGGCTGCGGTGAACAGGCTGGTGGACGAGGAGGAAAAGCTCTTGGCCACACTGAACGCGGAAACAATAGGATTTGGGTTTTTATCCTTGAACTCATTGTATTTTGCATGATCATCTCCAAGTCTCCTTAGCAAAGAGGACATCGCGCTAATACCAACTTCAGAATCATCAAAAATAGTATGTAATATTTGCACACTCACAATCTCTTAGGTTGAATCCTAACTGCGCATTAAGACGGATATTGGCATCTAGCAAAAGCATCTGCATATTATTTCTAAATCGATAATTCTTTGATAATGTCACCTTCTTCATTGAGTACTGTTTTGTAGCATTATCCAATAAAGAAGGAAGCGCCCCAATGAATCCATATATCCTCTGCAAAGGATCACCTAAGAATAGCAGTTTTGTATTAGAGCCGATGAGTTGTTCTATCAAATTCCAAGCAATGCAATTTGTATCCTGAAATTCATCGACTATTATCAGCGGGTAATAATTGCTGTAGAAAGCTTTAACACTAACGTGCTTTTTAAACAATTCCAGAGTCATAAGGATAACAGCATTATGTGTAATATAGTCATGCGGCAGCAATTTCCTAATTACTATCGAATTATATGCTGATATTTCTTCATCAGCAGGCATCTGACTCTTTTTGATACTCTCATTGATCGAACTTATGAGAGATAGTTCATCGTTAGTTACCAATGTGGATATATCTGACCGCTTTTCGATCTCTTCATCACCTAATGCAAAAAACAGATTGATGTTCTTACGTAGAAGATCAGATAATAGAAATCCATGGGTGTCCGGGAAGTACAGCGAAATCGTAAGCGCATAAAGCGGCAGGCCCGCAATCTGGTTGTCAAGCCGGATTGCGGGCCTGATTGTATGTTACGGAAAATATGAATTTACCTTTTCCGCACGCCTGTATTCTCTGAACCCCTGATCTCTTCGTGGTAGAAATAATCCACGATGATCGGATGCCCCTGGGGTACGCGGCCATAGGGCATCTCGTTATCAACGAAGGGACAGTTATACCGCTCAGCCATCTGCTGTGCCTTTTCCTCTAACGCCCGGAAATAGCTGCGATTCTTCCTGTTGTAGATCGCCTCATACAGCGGAAGAAGAGATGGATACTTCGTGGCAATGTAATCCATGATGGTCTTTTTGAAGCCGCCCCGCAGGTTGAGGTTCTCCAGCCAGAACAGGTCGCACTGATTCTTCACCCGCTCAAAGATGGCCTCAAAGTCCGTAATGCCAGGAAAAACCGGCGACACAAAGCAAACCGTGCGGATGCCTGCGTCATAGACCGTTTTCATGGCGGCAATCCGGCGCTCAATGGATACCGCTCTGTCCATGTCATTCCTGAATTCTTCGTCCAGTGTATTGATGGACCAGGAAACCGTCACCTGTCCCAGCTCTTTCAGCAGGTCGATGTCCCGCACCACCAGGTCGGATTTGGTGCAGATCAGGATATCCGCGCCGCTGCCCAGCAGCTGCTTAAGCAGTTTGCGGGTATTGCCAAACCGCTCCTCCTGGGGATTGTAGCCGTCCGTCACCGAGCCGATGACTACCCGCTGTCCGGCATATTTCCCGGGGTTTTTGATCTCCGGCCAGCGCTTCACATCCAGAAATGTGCCCCATTCCTCCGTGTGACCGGTAAACCGCTTCATGAAGGAGGCATAGCAATATTTGCAGGCGTGGGTGCAGCCCACATAGGGATTGACCGAATAGCCGCCTACCGGCAGATTCGATTTGGTCATGATGTCTTTTGTTTCCACTTCACCGATCAGAATGCCATCCATCGTCATTTGCGCCATGCTCTCTGTGCCTCCAATACTTCACAAAACGCCTGAGGAAGCTCCTGGATCATGGATACCTCACCCATGATGGGCGCCAGGTCTTCCTTCCAGAATACGGGAATGTTCAGCGCATGCGCCTGCTCCGTCAGGGAATATGCCCAGGCAGGTTCTGTGCGCACCTTTTTGCTCTGCGCGCCGGTCATGGTACCCACCACAACCCAGTCCATGCCAGACAGATCAACCACACCCGGATCGTCAAACAGGGGTTCAAAGGTCACGTGGTAATGCTTTGCCTTCACATTCTCCCGCAGCGCGTCAATCCTCCACAGCTCACTCCTTCGCGTCACCGTGACGCCAAACCAGGCATTATCAAGATCAGCGCTGATGTTCAGCAGATCGGGGCGCTTGGACAGGAATAAGAACTGATGCTGGGGATTCTCCCGAATCTTTGAAAAAACCTGTTCCCGCCATTCCATTTCCCAGCCTGCCAGATCACTCATGCCCGTCAGAAGATAATTATGAGGGCAGGGCTTGTCCATCATGCGCATTTTCTCAGGGAAAAACTCAGGATGCGAAAAATCGTCAATCATGTGCCAGCGCTTGACATTGTTCCGCGCATAGCAATAAGGACAGCCCACCGTGCAGCCGATGACCAGATTCATGTTCTGGATTTGATCTTTGATACAGACGGCCATCAGAGCGCCTCCTCCACATTGGCCAGCACCCGGCGGAGCAACTCTTCCAGCTGCTCAATCTCGTCCTGCGACAGACCCTTGTAGTAGATGTCGCTGATCTCCCTGGTCACGTCATTATACGCTGTCTCCAGTTCCCTGGCCTGACTGGTCAGATAGATGCGGATCTTCCTGCGATCCTTGTCACCCCGATCCCGGTAGATGAGTCCCGAACCTTCCATGCGGTCCAGCATGCTCGTCAACGTCGTCATAGCCAGCCCGGTCTGCCGGGAGAGCTCGCTGATGGGCACGCCGTCCGTCTGCCACAGCACATAAAGGATGCGTCCCTGTGCACCGTTGAAAGCGTCGATGCCCTTTTCGGCCAGGATGCGTTCAAATACCCGTCCGCCCACCTGCTTGATCCGTGTAATCAGAAATCCGCCCTGTGAATTCATAAAACCCTCCTGCAAGGAAAGGGTCAGCCGCTTCAGCACGACTGACCCTTTGTCTTACTTCTTCTGCGCCGCCGCAAACTCCGCATAGCCCTTCCAGCCGAATACCGCGTCCACATCCTCGTCGCCGTAAACAGCCTTTACATCGCACAGATGCACCACATGGTCATCCGCGTCCAAAGTCTCGGCAACGGCAGCATGGATCAGCAGCTTGCAGGGAACGGGGGCCTTGATGGCAGTGCCTTCAATTTCCTGCATGGTGAGCTGGCACTTGACGGCCTTGTCGGTATCCCGGCCGGAGCAGGTGCCGCAGCCGATCAGGGCGGGGGTCAGCTCCACGCCGGGCACGGCCACAACGACTTCCTTGTTCTGCGCCAGAAGCTCCAGGGTATAAGCGCCTTTGTTGATCGCGAACATGATCTTGCCGGGATTGGTGGAAGCGATGGTCCACCAGGCCAGAGTTGCCATGTTGGTGCTGCCGTCGGGCTTCTCGGTGCAGATCAGCACCATGGAGTTGGGGGATGTAAACGCGGGGATATTGCCGATGGTTACTTGCTTCATTGGGAAAGCCTCCTTGATTGATTTCGTTTAGGATTGTACTATATAGAAACAAATTTGTCAAGATGCAAATTGTCATCGATTGAGCGCAACAAAATAAGATGCATTGAAAAACAAACAGGACACGCAGAGATAGGCATTATTCATATCGGGCTTTGCTTTCGGGCAGAGCCCGTTTTTTTATTTTGCAACGTCCATCTCTGAAACTGTTGCATTTTTCCTGCAATTTCCCGGCGGTTTTGCGGGGATTGAACTCTTGTTTTCCTCTATACTGTCATCGACACAGAGCTTCTGTGAGCACTCAAAAGGAGGCTAATGACTATGAAAAGATGGATGGCGTTTCTGCTTGCGATCTCCCTGCTCCTGATGGGACTGGCGGCACACGCCCAGACCGTTGCGGAAGAGGAAGAGACAGGCTTTGAAAACAGCATCGACTGGACGGAAGCAGACCAGGGCAAGCTGGTGATCGGGCTGTACTTTCAGGAAGGCATTCCGCTCGCTGACGCGCAAAAGCTGCTTGCAGACACGGGAAACGAGTCCTTTGAGACGCTAAGTTCATCTGAAATGGATGCGATGGAAGACTGGCGCAAGGGTATTTCCTACATCGAAGTCAGCGACGATGACAAGACCCTGGCGATGGCCATCTTCCCGCACACCGGTATTCCGATGGAAACAGCAGAGAATTTCCTGCGAGAACACGGGATAGAATCCTGGGAATCCACAGAATGGTAAGAATATGTGACAACAAAAGGAGGACACGATCATGAAGAAAGTGATGACGATGCTGCTGGCTCTGGCCCTTGCCGGGCTGATGGGGATTTCCGCTCTGGCGGAGGAAGCCGTACAATTGCCCAATATGAACGCCTTCACGGCAAAGACGCTGGAGGGTGAGGCAGTCACACAGGAGATTCTTGCGGACGCGGATCTGACCGTTGTGAACGTCTGGTCGATCATGTGCGGCCCCTGTATTGAGGAAATGCCGCAGGTGGCGGCCTTTGCAAAGATGCTTCCGAAGAACGTGCGCGTGATGACCATCTGTCCGGACGCGGACCTGGCGCCAGATGAGGTCATGAACTTCCTGGACGAGAGGAACCGGCGAATCCGTGAGGACGGCTACGAGCCGGTTCACACCAAGTACAGCACGATAAAAGAGCAACTCCGGCAGGCCGTGGACAGGGCCGTAGAAATGACGAAGGATGAGCAGGACTTCATCCGCATCATGCGGGAACAGTTTGGCATCGCCGTTCACTTTTCGCGTGGAGTGATCTCCTACAAGCACCCTGACCGCGAGAAGCCCATTCGCGGCAGGATGCTTGGAAGAATCTACGAACGAGAACAGATCGCGGAGCGCATCGCGGGTTTTCAGCAGCAGGAGGAAGAACAGCGACGGCCAGAGTTCCAGGGAATGCCGCGCATCTTCTTCATCCATTCCGAGCTTCGGCTGGTGGTCGATCTGCAAACCTGCGTCAAGGCACAGCAGAGCCGCGCCTACGCCCGGCAGGTCGCCCTGTCCAATTTGCAGAAGATGGCACGGACAATCGCCTACATCCAGGAGCATGGCATTGGAACCGTGGACAAGCTGGCAGAAGCGGCAGATCAGGCGGAGGCGGAGGCACAATACAAGCAAGCCTCCGCGGATCTGCGCGAGACGCAGAACGCTCTGACGGCGATAAACGAACGCATCCACTATACTGGACTATACCTTTCCCATGGAAACTATACAGAACACGGTGTTTGGCGATAAGGAGGCTATGAAGAACCTGACTTAGTTTCAAGAATGACCAGTTAAAAAAGGAGATGATGGATATGATCGTCCTTCCCAAGCAGCTTTGGGTCCGATGCCCATCCTGCGGCAACAAGACCCGCATTAAAGTATATGAAGATACTGTACTGCTGAATTTCCCGCTATACTGCCCTAAATGTAAGGTCGAAACAATAGTGAATATCGTAAAGCTTAAAATGGTTTTATGCAAAGAGCCAGACGCATAAGCGCAGAGCCTGCTCCCATATTCTGTATCTCTATAAAGTACAGTTTACAAGGGACTACACAGGGTAGGTATCTGACGGGAGGGGTGCCGCCAGTCAGATTTTCCATGTGATGTTCAAGCTGTCGCTTGTGGCG
>CACWZI010000074.1 GCA_902765305.1 uncultured Eubacteriales bacterium | reverse complement strand
GTTTCTCGGTCCTTTGAATAAAAGAAATCCGTCAGGATTTCTACCTTCCCTAACACCTAAAACCTATAACCTAAAACCTAAATACTGATTTGTCGCAGCTCGATAAATCAGTATTTATCACATTTGAAAGGCGGGAGAAAACATGGGCAGGATGATCGCCGGGCGGCTGATCCACCTGGCGTGGATCATGGTTGCGGTCAGCTTTCTGACCTTTTTGCTGATGTTCCTCGCGCCTGGCGACGCGGCGGCGAAGAAGCTCAACGCCCAGGGCATCGCGGTATCCGAAGCGGTTCTGGCACAGGCGCGGGAGAGTATGGGCCTCAACAGGCCTTTTCTCGTCCAGTACGGCGACTGGGCGCTGCACGCGCTGCGGGGCGACCTCGGCGTCTCCTACAAGGACGGCTTTCCCGTGTCGGGAAAGCTGGTGAAGGCGCTGGGCAACACAGCGGTGCTGACCCTGTCCAGCCTTGCGCTCGCCCTGCTGGTTGCGCTTCCGCTCAGCATCGTCTCTGCGCTGAAAAGGGATTCGGCAATCGACAACATCACCCGCCTGTTCAGCTTCGTCGGCAATTCCCTTCCGAATTTCCTGATTTCCGTGCTCCTGATGTACTTCCTGTGCGTCAGGGCGCATCTGCTGCCGTTGACCGCCGATCGAAGCGTCATGGGCCTGGCGATGCCCTGCCTGGCGCTGTCCATACCCATCTGCGGCCGCTTTATCCGGCAATTCCGCGCCCAGATCCTGGAGGAGTTGGGCAAGCCCTATGTCACGGGCGCTGCGGTGCGGGGCGTCAGGCAGCGCTATGTGCTGGGAAACGTGCTGCACAATGCCGCCATACCGATGCTCACCGTCGTTGGCCTGTCGGTGGGCACGCTGCTGGGCGGCAGCGTGGTCATCGAAACGATCTTCCGCTGGCCGGGGCTGGGCAAGCTGGCCATGGACGCGATCAGCAACCGTGATTATCCCGTCATCCAGGGCTTCGTGCTGCTCACCGCCACGGTCTATGTGGTCATCAACCTGCTGATCGACCTGTGCTATCGCTGGATCGACCCGCGGGTGCGCAGTACGGGAGGCGGCGCATGAAACGCACATCGAAGTCTTCGGCGGGCACGCGCCGCCGGCTGACGCTGTTTCTCCTCCTGGCGTGCCTTCTGATGCTCGTCAGCCTGCTGGCGCCGCTGCTGTGCCCCAATGATCCCAACGCGACCTCGTCCCTGGCGATGAACAGGCCGCCCTGCGCGGAATACCCCTTTGGAACCGATCGCTATGGCAGGTGCGTCTGCTCCCGCGTGCTGATGGGGGCGCGAACCTCCATATTTTCGGCGGTTGCCCTGGTGGGCATCACCTTCGCAATCGGAGGGCTGCTGGGCATGCTGTCCGGCTGGTACGGCGGCGTGATCGACGCGCTGGTGATGCGGCTGGCGGACGTCATGTTGGCCTTCCCCCAGATGGTGCTGGCCATTGCGGTGGCCGGCATCCTCGGCGGCGGCATGGGCAACGCCATGCTGGCCATGGGTATCACCGGCTGGACGCTTTACGCGCGGCTGGCGCGCGCGCAGGTGATATCGCTGAAGGAGGAGCCCTATGTGCACGCGGCCAGGCTCTCCGGATTCGGGGGCTGGCGCATCCTGACGGAGACGCTGCTGCCCAATATGCTGGGGCCGCTGCTGGTCACCGCGGCCACCCAGATCGGCGTCATGATGATCGGCATCGCGGGATTGTCCTTCCTGGGCATCGGCGTCATAGAGCCACAGGCAGAGTGGGGCAGCATGATCAATACCTCCCGCGCCTACATGCAGCTGGCGCCGTGGGCGGTGCTGGCGCCTGCCGCCGCGACGATCGTGACCGTGATGGTGTTCAACTGCCTGGGCGACTGCGTCCGTGACGCGCTGGATGCGGGGGTGGAAGGATGAACGAAGCGCGCATCTCAGTATCCCGCCTGTGCGCGGGATATGGCGACCGTCTCTGCGTGGCGGACGTCTCCCTCGACCTGCGCAGGGGGGAGATCCTCTGCCTGGCCGGGGAGAGCGGCTGCGGCAAGACGACGCTGCTGCGCGCGCTTCTGGCCGCGCCGGACACGCGATGGTTCTCCGGGGAGTTCACGCTGGACGGCACAGACCTGTCCGCGCTTACCGAAAAGGCGCGGCGCGACCTCTGCCGGGGAAAGCTGGGCGTGGTCTTCCAGACGCCGGAGGCGGCATTCAACCCCATTCGGAGCTATCGCAGGCAGTTCATGGAGACGTTGAAGAGTCACGGCCGTTATGCGCCGAAGGCCTTTGACAGGCAGGTGGCGGAAGCCTTCGAAAAGGTGGCGCTCAGCAACTGGCGGCGGGTGTTGGATGAATGTCCTTATGCCCTCAGCGGCGGTATGAACCAGCGCGTGGCGTTGGCGCTGGCGATGCTGCTGGGCCAGGATATCCTGCTGTGCGACGAGCCCACCAGCGCCCTGGACGCGACGATCCAGCTGTCGGTGGCGGGGGAACTGAAGCAGCTGCGGGACGTCAACGGCGTCGCGCAGATCATCGTGACCCACAATCTCGCGCTGGCCGGATTCCTGGCGGATCGCATCGGCGTGATGTACGCGGGACAGCTGGTGGAGATTGGCCGCGCCGGCGATGTGTTGCACAGCCCCTGCCACCCGTACACCCAGAGCCTGATCGCGGCCATCCCCACTCTGGAGGGCGCCATGCCCGCGGGCCTGCCCGGCAGCCCGCCCCTGTCGGGGCCGGAGCGCGAAGGCTGTGCGTTCAGGGATCGTTGTCCCCGCGCGAAAGCGGACTGCGCCCGTCGCGCCTATGCCCTGAAGCAGGTCGGGGTGGATCACTTCGCCGCCTGCGCCGCAGGAAAGGGGATTGGGCCATGATTATACTGGAGGGGAAGGGACTCGAGAAGCGCTATCGCGGTCACGACGCGGCGATCGAAGCGCTGAAGGGCGTCGATTTCCGGCTGGACGACGGCGAGATCCTGGGCATCGCCGGCGAGAGCGGCAGCGGCAAGAGTACGCTGCTCAAGCTGATCGCCGGTCTGGAGCCGCCCACTGCCGGAACGCTTTCGCTTCACGGCAAGCCCCTGCGCTTTCGGCGGGCGAAGGGCGAATACCGGGCGATGCAGATGATCTTTCAGAACGCCGCCGAGTCCTTCAATCCCCGCAGGACCATACTGGATTCCATCACCCGCACCGTGCGCAGCCTCCGGGGAAGGGGCGAGGAGGTGGACGCGGAGGCGCTGTCCGCGATGGTGAACCTGTCCCCCGAATTGATGCGCCGCTATCCCCGGCAGCTGAGCGGCGGCCAGTGCCAGCGCTTTGCCATCGCCCGCGCCATGGCGGTCCGGCCGGAGATTTTGCTGTGCGACGAGATCACCAGCGCCCTGGACGTCTCCTCTCAGGCGCAGATATTGAGGCTGATCCTGGACATCTGCCGCGAGCGGAACACCGGCGCGATATTCGTATCCCATGACCTGGCGGTCCTTAGCTGCCTGTGCGATCGCGTCATGGTCATGCGCGGGGGCGCCGTGGTGGAGCAGGGCGATATCGGACAGGTCATTCAGGCGCCCAGGCAGGACTATACCCGCAGGCTGGTGGAATCTGTGCTGCAAATCTGATGCGTGAGCGAGGCAAGCGATATGGAAGCGTTGAAAAGGGAAATAGAAGCTTATTGGGCGGGACGCGAGGCGAAGTTCGAGGCGCTGCGGCTGGACGAGCTGAACAGCGACAAGCGCGAACGGTGGCTTTGCGAGCTGCACCGCTATCTGCCGACGGGAAAAAGACTGGACATCCTGGACATCGGCACGGGCACCGGCTTTTTCAGCTTCCTGCTGGCGGCGGAGGGGCACAGTGTAACGGGCATCGACCTGACGGAGGAGATGATCCGTGGGGCGGAGCATTCGGCTTCGCTTCTGGGACTGCATCCCACGTTCCTGGTGATGGACGCCGAAAATCCGGCCTTTGAGCCTGAATCCTTCGACGCCATCGTGACCCGCAACCTGACCTCCTTCCTTCCGAACCTGCCGGAGGCCTACAGAAAGTGGTATACCCTTCTGCGCCAGGGCGGCATACTCGTCAACTTCGACGGCGATTATCACCATGATAAATCTGAAGCGCCGCTGCCGGAGAACCACGCCCACAAGGACCTGACGGCGGCGCAAAACGAAGCCTATGCCCACATCGAAAGCGCGCTGCGCAAGCTCCAGCAGCCGCGGCCCGGCTGGGACATGGCGCTGCTGGCGGACGCGGGCTATCGGGAATGCCGGGTGGACCGGGAATGCTGGCGCCGCATCTACCGGGAGATCGACCGCTTCTACAATCCCACGCCGATCTTCTGCGTCACCGCGCGGAAATGACAGGGACGGTTTATGTGAAAAAGAAGTGAAAAGCGGGGCGGTTCGGTTGAAAACCAGGCCGTTTATATGCAAAATGGAACCATCCCGAAGCGAAGCTAGTCCTTTAGGGCGAAGCGAAGCAAGTCCTTTAGGGAAATGACAAGGAGGTTTTTTACATGAAGAAGCGTATGACGGCGATGTTGCTGGTGTCGGTGCTGCTGGTTCTGTGCGCGGTCCCCGCGCTGGCTGTGGCGCCGAAGGTGGAGAAGACGGAGTACGAGGGCAACGGCGTGGTGGAGGTGGATTTTTCCGCTTCGAAGGTGACCTACAAGAACCCCGCGGTGGCCGTCAAGGACGCCGATGGCAGGAAGTTGACGGCGAAGATCACCCACAAGGACGACGACGACCTCACCTTCAAGGTCAGCGGCATCAAGGCCGGGACCCGCTACACCTATACGATCACCGGCGTTCGGAAGGGAAGCAGCGGAACCTACGGCAAGGTAAAGGGCAGCTTTACGACCCCGTCCGAAAAGCCTGCCATCACAAAGGTGAAGTATGACAAGGCGGACAAGGCGCTTGAGATCGATTTTGCCACGAAGGTCCAGTTCAAGAACCTGAAGGTCACGGTCAAGGACAAGGCCGGCAACAAGCTGACCGTCAAGAAGATCGAAAAGGGCGACGACGACCTGGAGGTCAGGGTGGCCGGCATGAAGAAGGGCGGCAAGTACACGGTGACCGTCTCCGGCGTCCGGGTGAAGGGCGTTGGAAAATACATCAAGGTGTCGAAGTCCTTCGTCGCATAGTCCGGTTTCCGCATTCGGGCGGCACATGCGCGCAGTAGGCACAGTTTCACATTTTCCCTCATGGCCCCGGTTGGCAGTGTCACCAGCCGGGGCCTTTAGCCATAACATTTTCTTATATACCTAAAAAGTCTTGTTGTTTTAACCTGCGTGTAGTATAAGAAATCGAGACCCTATCAAAATTGTACCGGGGGGATGAGGATGAAGCCCTATCTTGAGGAAAAAGAAGCCGTTTTATCGCAGACGGGTTCGTCGATGACGGGCCTGAGCGACGCTGAAGCCTCCGAACGACTGAAGCGGAACGGCCCGAACAAGCTGAAGGAAGGCAAAAAGGACAGCCTTCTCGTCAAATTCCTTGGAGAACTGAAGGACCCCATGACCATCGTGCTGATCGTGGCCGCGGCGGTCAGCGCCGTCACCGCCATCTATGCGGGCGAGAGCCTGACGGATACGGTGATCATACTGGCGGTGGTGCTGATCAACGCCTGCCTGGGCGTCTACCAGGAGAGCAAGGCGGAGGCCGCCATAGAGGCCTTGCAGCAGATCGCGGCCGCCACGGCGAAGGTCGTGCGCGACGGCCATCAGAAGACGATTCGCGCCGACGAGGTGGTCGTGGGCGACCTGCTGATCCTGGAGGCCGGCGACGCCGTGCCCGCAGACGCCCGCATCGTAGAGTGCGCCTCGATGAAGACCCAGGAGTCCGCCCTGACAGGGGAGTCCACCGATGTACTGAAGCAGAGCGATGCGCTGCAGGCCGCGGAAAACGGGGAGGTTACCCTGGGAGACCGGAAAAACATGGTGTACATGGGCTCCATCGTCACCTATGGGCGGGGCCATGCCGTGGTCACCGCTGCGGGTATGGACACGGAGATGGGCGCCATCGCGGACCAGCTGTCCAGGGCCGAGGACGAGGAGACGCCCCTGCAGGTCAAGCTGAACGAGCTGTCCCGCAAGCTCTCGGTCATGATACTGGTGATTTGCGCCTTTGTGTTCGTCGTCAACCTGGTGCGCAGCGGGGGCAAGGCGGTGCTGGACACCTTCATGGTCGCCGTCTCGCTGGCCGTCGCGGCGATCCCCGAGGGCCTGAGCGCAGTCGTGACGATCCTGCTGTCCATCGGCGTGACGAAGATGAGCAAGAACCACGCCATCATCCGCAAGCTCACGGCGGTGGAAACGCTGGGCTGCACGCAGATCATCTGCTCGGACAAGACCGGCACGCTGACCCAGAACAAGATGACGGTGGTCAAAAAGGTCGCCGAGGACGAAGCGCTGCTTCTGACCGCCATGGCGCTGTGCTCCGACGCCGAGCTGGAGAACGGCGAGGCGGTGGGCGAGGCCACGGAATGCGCGCTGGTCAACTGCGCCAACCAGTCCGGCATGCCCAAGCCCCAGCTCAGCGCGGACCTGCCCCGGGTGGACGAAGCGCCCTTCGATTCCCTGCGCAAGATGATGTCCACCCTTCACAGGGCAAGGGCGGGGGAGGGCTTCATCCAGTTCACCAAGGGTGCCCCGGACGAGGTGCTGCGCCGCTGCAGCCACATCTGGCAGGACGGCAGGGCGGTTCCGCTGACGGAGCTCCAAAGGGCCGAAATCCTCAAGGAGAACAAGGCCATGGCCGACCAGGCGCTTCGGGTGCTGGCCGCCGCACAGCGCATCTATGACGCGCGGCCGGAGTCCAACGCCCCTGAGGCCTGGGAGCAGGATATGACCTGGATCGGCATGTGCGGCATGATCGATCCCATTCGCCCCGAGGTCAAGGACGCCATCGAAAAGTGCCGCAGCGCCGGCATCCGCCCGATCATGATCACCGGGGACCACAAGGACACGGCCACCGCCATCGCCCGGGAGCTGGGGATCCTGGAGCCCGGCCAGATGGCCATCACGGGCGCCGAGCTGGACGCCATCCCGGACGACGTGTTCGCCCAGGACGTGCGGCGCTATTCCGTCTACGCCCGCGTCCAGCCGGAAAACAAGGTGCGCATCGTCAACGCGTGGAAGGCCCTCGGCATGGTCACCGCCATGACCGGCGACGGCGTCAACGACGCGCCCTCCATCAAGAGCGCGGACATCGGCGTGGGCATGGGCATCACGGGCACCGACGTGACCAAGTCCGTGGCCGACATGATCTTGACCGACGATAACTTTGCCACCATCGTATCGGCGGTGGGCGAGGGCCGGCGCATCTACGACAACATTCGCAAGGCCATACAGTTCCTGCTGTCGGCGAACCTGGCCGAGGTGCTGGCGGTGTTCGCCGCCACGCTGATGGGCTTTTCCATCCTCAAGCCGGTGCACATCCTCTGGATCAACCTGATCACCGACACCTTCCCGGCCATCGCGCTGGGCATGGAGGACGCGGAGAAGGACGTCATGCAGCGCCCGCCCCGCGACAGGAAGGAGAGCATCTTCAGCGGCGGCCTGGCCTTTGACATCATCTTCCAGGGGTTCATCATTGCCGCTGTGACCGTATACAGCTTCTTTGTCGGCTGCAGGATGGAACATGGCCGCTGGATGATCGCGGATTCCAGGGTGGGCATGACCATGGCGTTCCTGACGCTCAGCATGATTGAAATCTTCCACTCCTTCAACATGCGCTCCCGCGTCGCCTCACTGTTCTCCATGGAAAAGCAGAACGGCATGCTGTGGCTCACGCTGGCGTTTTCCCTGCTGGTCACGGCGGCGGTCATATTCATCCCCGCACTGAACCGGGCCTTTTCCTTTACGCCCATCACCTTCACCCAGTACCTGATCGCCATCGCCATGGCGTTGACGGTCATTCCGGTCGTCGAGATCGAAAAGGCGGTGCGCAGATGGACGATGCGACGCCAGTGATTTGAGGAAACAATATGCAGATGATCAGTATGATTCTCTCTCTGCTGTGTGGCGTCGCGCTGTTCCTGTTTGGCATGTCGCTGATGGGAGACGGACTGAAGAGCGTAGCGGGGAACAAGCTGGAAATATTCCTGTACAGGATGACCAACACGCCCTTGAAGGGCATTCTCTTGGGCATGGGCGTCACATCTGTGATCCAGTCCTCCTCCGCCACCACGGTCATGGTCATCGGCTTTGTCAATTCAGGATTGATGAAGCTCAACCAGGCCATCGCCATCACCCTCGGCGCCAACATCGGTACGAGCATCACGGGCTGGATACTGTGCCTGTCCTATATCGAAGGCTCGGCCGGCATCGCAAAGCTGCTTTCGTCGGCGACCATCAGCGCCATAGCCGCCATCGCGGGCATACTGTGCAGAATGCTCTCCAAGAGGAGCGTACACAGGAGCCTCGGCAATATCCTGCTGGGCTTTGCCGTTCTGATGGTGGGCATGCAGATGATGAGCGCGGCCGTCTCGCCGCTGAAGGACAGCGCCGTCTTCACCAGGACCATTACCATGTTTGCCAATCCCCTTCTGGGCATCCTGCTGGGCATCGTGATGACTGCCATCTTGCAAAGCGCGTCGGCGTCCATAGGTATCCTGCAGGCGCTGTCCGTGACCGGGGCCCTGACCTTCGCCACCGCGTTTCCAGTGATCCTGGGCATCGGCGTCGGCGCGTCCTGCCCGGTGATGCTCTCTGCCATCGGGGCCAACAAGAACGGCAAGCGCACGGCCCTCGCCTACCTGCTGGAAAACCTGTTTGGCATGGTGATCTGGCTGGTTGGCTTCTATACCCTGAACGCCTTTCTCAAATTCCCGTTCGTGAACATGACCGTCAACCCGGTGCTGATCGCGCTGGTCAACTCCGCCGTGCGCATCGTCACGGCCATATGCCTGTTCCCCTTTATCGGGGCGATGGAAAGGCTGCTTATGCTGCTGGTCAAGGATTCGGCGGAGGACCTGGAGGATATCGCGGACAGCGCGGACTTCGACCTGCTGGAGGAGCGCCTTTTGAACATGCCGGCGCTGGCCCTGGGCCAGGCGGAGCGGGTGGTGAACGGCATGTCCAGGAAGGTCCGCAAGAACGTCGGGCGGGCGCTCAACCTGATCCAGACATTTTCGCAGGAGAAGTATGAAAAGGTGCAGCGGAAGGAGGACCTGATCGATAAGTACGAATCCAAGACCGGCGAGTACCTGATCCAGCTTTCCAAACAGCGAATGGATTCAAAGCAGACCCGGAGGGTCACCATGCTGCTGCGCGCGGTGGGCGACCTGGAGCGAATCGGCGACTACGCCTCCAATATCGCCCGGGTGACCCATCAGATCAACGATGAGAATATCACCTTTTCGACGGACGCCCAGAGGGACCTGAACGTCGCCATACAGGCCGAGCGGGACCTGGTCAACGACACCATGAAGTCGTTCCAGGAAAACGACCTGCAGACCGCCATGTGTGTAAAGCCCCGATCCGCCGGCCTGTCCTATCTCTGTGAGATACTGAAGGCCCGGCATATCGGCAGGCTTTCCCGGGGGGAGTGCAATCTCACCCAGGGCACCGCTTACACGGAGCTCTTGAACAGCTTTGAGCGGATCGCGTCCCACTGCGTGGCCGTTTCTGGCGTGGTTCGCAGGGAACACCAGGCCCACCCGGATTACCACGTGCATTCGGCGAAGGCCTTCGAGCTGAGTGAGGCGCAATATCAGCAGATCTACGAGGATTTTCTGGCCAAATACGACGTTCTGAGCAACGAAGAGCGCCCCCTCAGCGTGGAAGACGAAGCGGTTCAATAGAGATCATAGCCATTCATTCATGGCGACACGAAGTTATAGTAAACGACATTGAAGTTTTGACTTTGGACGCCAAAGCGGATACTCATCACTGTCGTTTGTCGAAGTCAAAGTAAATAGACTTTTGACGTTAACTATAGTCCTTTAGGGCGCGGGTATTTCTCCACAGGCCTGCCAGTCCTATCGACGGAGGTCTGCCGACCCGTTCTTGCTGAAAACGCTCCACCGGAGAGTTTTCAGCGAGATGGGGCCGGTAGGCCCGTGGAGAAGTGGCCCGAAGGGCCGATAGGGCTTCTCTTTCGTCTCCCCGACAAATCAGAATATGAATGCGACTGATCCGTCTGGCAATTCATGCGTTCGCCGTGATTTTTTAGCCCACACATCTTGAAAACAGGAGCCTGATGATGCATAATAGTAAACACTAACTAACAAAAACCTCTACGCCCATCGAGCAGTGCGCCGGAGATGGACGGCTGCGCGGTGGGCTTTTGCTTTGGTCAATGGTTAGATTTAGCTAATATATTCAGCCGATCGTTAGACCCAAACCGGCGATTCGGAGGGAAGTATGTACATCGAGATTCGGGATTTGAAGAAGAGCTATGGCGAGGGCTCCGGCTTTTCGCAGGTGCTTCGGGGGATCAACTGCGACGTGGAGAAGGGGCGGATCTGCGCCATACTCGGTCCCAGCGGCTCCGGCAAGTCCACGCTGCTCAACTGCATCGGCGGGCTGGAGACGGCCAGCAGCGGATCGATCCGCGTGGACGGCACGGAGCTGGTCGGCATGAAGCCGGAGGCGCTGTCGGAATACCGGCGGGAGAAGCTGGGCTTTATCTTTCAGTTTTACAACCTGGTGCCCAACCTCACGGTGCGGGAGAACATCCAGGTCTGCGAATACCTGTCCAGGAACCCGCTGTCGGTGGACGGCCTGCTGGACGCGCTGGGAATCAGGGCGCACCAGAACAAATTTCCCTCGCAGATCTCCGGCGGCCAGCAGCAGCGCTGCGCCATCGCCCGGGCCATCGTCAAGAACCCGAGCCTGCTGCTCTGCGACGAGCCGACAGGCGCGCTGGACTCGGCCTCCAGCCGGGATATCCTGGTGCTGCTGGAGCAGATCAACCGGGAGTACGGCACGACGATACTGCTCGTGACCCACAACACCGCCATCCGGAGGATGGCCCACCAGGTGCTCACCATCCGGGACGGCCGCGTGACCGAGGAAACCTACAACGACACGCCGGTTCCCGCCGCCGAGCTGGAGGACCTCTGATATGCAGCGCCTGTTGTACAGAAAGATGTGGCGCGAGCTTCGCGCCGCCTGGCCGCGGTATCTGGCGCTCGGCCTGGCCATCACCCTGGCCATGTACCTGATCGTCAGCCTGATCGGCGCGGCGGACACGGTGATACTGGGAACGGCGCGCCACGCGGCGGCCAACGGGATCGAGGACGGCCAGTTTACGACCTTCGTCCCCCTGACGGACGGAGAGGTGAAGGCGCTGACCGATTCGGGCATCGCGCTGGAGAAGGCGTTCTTCCTGGATTATGAGCTGGAGGGCGGGCGCGTCCTGCGCGTGTTTCGAGTCCGTGAGGCCATCGACCGGGCGGAGCTTGAGTCGGGATCGTTCCCCGGGGACGACGGCGTCGCCCTGGAAAAGCGGTACTGCGAGGAAAACGGCCTGGCTCCCGGCAGCGTGATCCAAATCGGCGGCCTCGCGCTGACGGTCAGCGGGGTCTGCACCTCGCCGGACTACGACACGCCTTTCCGGGAGCTGGGCGACAGCACCGTGGACAGCGCGAATTTCGGCACGGCCTTCGTCACGGACGCGCTGTACGAAAGGCTGCGGCAGACCGATAAGGCGCTTCGGTCGGAGGAATACCTGTACGCCTACCGGCTGAACGGCGCACTCACGGACGACGCTCTGCGGGACAAGCTGAAGGCGCTGGATTTCGACCCGGACAGCGTGGCGGACCCGTGGTTCCGGGAATACTGGGACCGGAATTACGGCAAGCGCGACGAGCTGCTGGATGCGGCCTCTGAGATGGCCGACGGCACCCGGCGCCTCAGCGACGCGCTGGATGATATGGGGGACAAGGCCTTCGGAAAACCGGGAACCGTCACGTGGAAGCTGCTGCCCAAAGACCTGACCGAGGCCTATGACGCGGTCCACGAGGCCGCGGAGGGCGCCGCCGAGCTTCGCGACGCGGTGGACGAGCTGGCAGACCAGTACATGCGCCCGGAGACCGGCAACCTGCGTTCTTTCATCACGGCGCGGGACAATCCCCGCATCGGCGGCGCCGCAGACGACGTGGTCATCAACAAATACGCCAGCATCGTCGCCGGCGTCATCATCATGGCGCTTCTGACCTACGTGATCAGCGTGTTCGTCGTGCACAACATCGACAGCGAGCAGAGCGTCATCGGTACGCTGTACGCCCTCGGCGTTCGGCGAAGCGAGCTGACGCGGCACTATCTGCTGCTGCCGGTGATGGTCACGCTGCTGGCCGGGATCGCCGGGACCGCGCTGGGCTACAGCAACCTCGGCGTGCCGACGCAGACCGCGGACACCTATGCCTACTTCTCCGTGCCGTCCCTGTCGACGGTGGTCGAGCTGCCCGTGGTACTCTACGGCGCGGTGATGCCGCCGCTGATCGCCGTGCTGGTCAACCTCCTGTTCATCCGGCGCAGGCTCTCCGCCCCGGCGCTCAAGCTGATCCGGAAGGAGACGAAGTACGCCCAGGTGCGGAAGCTGGACCTCGGGCGCATGGGATACGTGCGCCGCTTCCAGATCCGCCAGCTGATCCGGGAGAGCCGAAGCGCCGTGGGCGTCGTGCTGGCCATATTCATCTGCTTTCTGCTGATGATGATCGGTATCAACGCCTGGGTGATGTGCGATCACGTGGGCAAGGACAATGTGACGGACACGCGGTATTCGCACATGTATCTCTACAAGTACCCTGAGGCGGAGGCGCCGGCGGGCGGCCATGAGGCGATCGCCCTTTCCATGAAGAAGGAAGTCCTGGGCTACAATATGGACGTCACACTGCTGGGACTCACGGCGGACAATCCCTTCTTCGACGCCGCCCCGCCGGAGAGCATGAGCCGCGTGCAGATCAGCTCCGCCATGGCGCAGAAGTACGCCCTGAAGGCCGGAGATGCCTTTACCGTGACGGACGCGCAGGAAGACCGCGTCTACGCCTTCACCGTGGAAGGGGTGGTGCGCTACAGCCCCGCGTTCTACGTTTTCATGGATATCGACAGCCTGCGGGAGCTGTTCGACCTGCCGGAGGACTACTACAACGCGGTCTTTGCAGACCGGGACCTAGGCGTCGACCCGGGGCGGCTCTACAGCGTGAGCACAAGGGCGGACGTGGAAAAGGCGGCCGACATTTTCGTGGAGCTCATGTGGTCCATGGTGATCACCATGATCGTCGCCTCCGCCGCCATCATGGCGCTGGTGATGATTCTGATGATGAAGGTCATGGTCGACCACGCCGCCGGCAGCATCGCCCTGTTCAGGCTGTTCGGCTATCGCAAGCGCGAGCTGAGCACGCTGTTCCTGAACGGAAACACGCTGCTGATCGCGCTGGGCGTGCTCGTGTCGATCCCGCTGTCCAAGCGCATCATGGACGCCATGTACCCGTATCTGGTTTCAAACGTGGCCTGCGCCATGGACCTGCATTTCGAGCCCTGGATCTACGTCGCGCTGTTTGTGGGCTGCATGCTGATCTACGCCCTGATCCACACCCTGCTGGCCCGCAGGATCCGCCGCATCGCGCCGAACGAGGTCCTGAAGGACAGGGAGTGACGCCAGTGGGACAAGGGGACGGTTCGAAACCACTGAAGAAATCGGGTTAAACAGATGAATCAGTAAGCAGGCTGGACAATTTGGATAATCTTTGAGACAAAAGCCT
>CACWZI010000073.1 GCA_902765305.1 uncultured Eubacteriales bacterium | reverse complement strand
GTGCTGCCCACGGGCTCGTTGCGCATGTAGATGGGGTTGCCGGTCTGCACGTCGGCCAGGCGGTGGTGGTCGATGATCTCCAGGATCTCGGCCTGCTCCAGCCCGGGCACGGACTGGGACACCTCGTTGTGGTCCACCAGCACCACCCGCTTGCGCCGGGGCTTGAGCAGGTGGATGCGGCTGAGCATGCCCACCACGCGGTTGTCGTCGTCCACCACGGGGAAGGCCCGGTGCTTGTTGTCCTGGGCCATCTGGCGCACGTCGTCCACGTAGTCTGAAAGCCGCGCCGGGCACAGCTCGGCGGTGCGGCACACCCGCCACACCGGCACCGACTGGAAGATCATCCGGGCGGCGCGATAGGGCTCCTGGGGGGTGGAGATGACCAGGCTGCTCAGGGGCAGCTCCCGGGCCTCCTCGGGCACGGCGGCCTGGCACACCACCACGCAGGGCACCTTTGCCCTCAGGGCGTCCAGTATCACGTCGGGCTGGTTGCCGCAGACCAGAACCGTGTCGGGGGAGAGGTTGATGGCCTCCTCGCCGTTGGCGGGCAGGGCGATGGTCACCCGGCCGGACACGCTGTTGGTGGGGATCTGGGCGTCCAGCACGATGCTGCCCTCCAGGGCGCTGACCAGGTTGAACACGGGGATGTCCTCAATGACCGGGTCCAGCACCGAATTCATGTCCTGGGCGGCGATGGTGTTGGTGGACAGCATGCCGAACAGCGTGCCGTCGTCCTCCACTACGGGCAGGGCCACGGTGTTCTCGTCCCGGTGCAGCAGCTGCCAGGCCCGGTCCACCGTGGCGGCCTTGTTCAGCGCCGGAGGCGTGTCGTAGTTCAGGTCGCTGACCTGGGTGCGCAGGTCGTGGATCAGCACCGGGGGCTCGAAGCCGAAGCGGTCCAGCACCAGCTGGGTCTCGTCGCTGATGCGCCCCAGGCGCGCGGCGACGTATTCCCGGTCGCCCAGGGCTGTGCGCAGCTGGGCATAGGCCATGGCCGAGACGATGGAATCGGTATCGGGGTTGCGGTGGCCTGTGACATAGATGGGTTCCATGGCGTCACCTCCTGTGTCGGATAGACCCATTATAACACATTTTTTGGCGCTGGAGAAGGGGGAGGCGGGGAATATTGTGGGTTTGCCGGAGGAGACCTTCGACGCCGGTCCTGCCCCGCCGTGTGCCAAATTTCGACAGCATTATGCGAAAAACACAGCGGTCAGGCAATTTGTTTCGACATGCAAATTAACAAACCGGGGTCTTTTACCCGAAAACGGACAGGCGTGGAGCCCGGGCGGCACGGGCCTTTCAGGGCGAGGACCCGCCGGGCGGCGGATTGCCCGGCAGGGGGGCCCCGGCGGACTGTTAAGTCGACCGGGGTCGTTTGTTAATTGGGCTGGAAGGCGGTTTTTCCGGGGATTGTGACGGCATTGTGATGCGCCTGTCCCTTGGGTGGCGGCGGCGCAGGATACCGCCCTGGGGACGCGATGCTGGTGACAAATACAGACCGAAGTCTATACATGTAAAATGGGATAATAATAATCAGGTCCCCGGAAAAAGGCGAATTTTCGCCCTTTTTCGGGGACCTGATTCCTTCACGCTCAATGCCCCTTGAACAGCTTTGGCCGCAGCTTCCGCACGTACACGATGAGCATGATGTTCAGCAGGCGGTCATAGAGCACCAGCGTCACGTTGGCCAGCAATATGAATGCCACCAGCATGACCCGGCTCATTTCCCGGTATTCGGCGATGATCTGGTCCATCCGAAAGACATAGAAGATCAGCGCCGCCATCGCGCCGGCGCACGCGTTCCAAAGCAGCAGCTTCACCGGCAGCCCCTTCCAGCCCGGCAGCCTGGCGTCCAGCGTCCACTTCATCGCCGGATACCAGCCCAGGAACGTAAACAGCAGCGCCGCCTCCTTGTCCGCGCAGAGCATCAGGCTCAGGGCGCTGACCGCCAGCCAGGCCCCCAGGGCCATGCGCCGCCCGCCCTCCACCAGCACGGGGATCATGACGATCCCGGCCAGGGCTGGGCCGACGAAGGTGGCGGCGGGGATCACGCCGCCCATCAGCAGTATGGCCGTCGCCAGCGCCACCATCATGCCGCTGACGGCGATCCGGCGGGTTTGCTTGTTCATGGCGTTCACTCCTCTTCCCTAACCCCTAAAACCTGACCCCTTATTTCCCGTACAGCTGGAAAAGCAGCCACCGCACCGCCCGGCAGGGCAGCAGGCTGTCCAGCAGCACCAGGAACTTATAGGAAAGGCCGATGGCGTAGAAGGGCTTGACCCGCCCCTTCTTCAGCGCCACCCGCGCGATGGTTTTCGCGGCGTCCTCCGGGCGCATGCCGTTCTGCTCGTCCCTTTCCATCTTCGCCACCGAGGCGCTGATGCGCCCGCCGTAGACGTCGTCGCCCTCGACGCTCTTCTTCCGGGCGGCGGTGAAGCCGGTGCGGATGTCGCCGGGCATCACGCTGGTCACCTGGATGCCGAAGGGGGCCACCTCGTTGTACAGCGCCATGGTCAGCGCGCGCACCGCCGCCTTGGAGATGGAATACCAGGCCTGGAAGGGGATGGCGAACACCCCCGCCACGCTGCTGATGTTCACGATGCGGCCGGAGCGGGCCTGGCGCATGTGGGGCAGCGCGGCGCGGATGGCGTTGTCCATGCCGAACAGGTTGACCTCCATCAGCCGGTGGGCGTCGGCGGGGTCGGTGAATTCCATCGCCCCGGAGATGCCGAAGCCGGCGTTGTTGATCAGTATGTCGATGCGGCCCTCCCGCTCGAACACGGCGTCCGTGGCGGCCTTTACCGCCGCGCCGTCGGTCACGTCCACGCACATGTGAAAGGGGTCCTCCGGGGCGGGGCGGCGGCTGAACTCATACACCGTGCAGCCCTGCGACCGCAGCAATTGGGTCGTGGCCCGGCCGATGCCGCTCGAGCCGCCGGTGAGTATGACGACCTTGTTCATCTGTGTTGCCTCCATTGGCTGTGCCGGTTGATCCCTTCCATTATACACGAAACCGGGGCAAAAGTGAACCGCCATTTGTCATTATTTAGTCAACTTTTCTACGCACGGATACACGATTGTGATGCTATACTGATATTTGAATAAGTATGCTTGGGGTACGAGTCCCGTTGCCCCGTTGCCATAATATGGAACCGCCGCGGCGCGCGCTGCGTCCAATGGCGGATGACGCAGGCGCGCGCCCCGGGGCCGCCGGGGCGCGCCTGCCCGACCGGGAGGTGCCTATGAACTTCTTTCAGTCCTTCTTTCAAAACGCCCTCAGCGGCGTTTCCAACCTGGTGGTATATGTGGCCATCGTGGTGCTGTTCGTGGTGGGCCTGGTGCGGTGCATCGCGCCGGTGGTGCACACCCGGGGCACGCTGCGCCGGGCCATTCGAAGCATCCGGTCCCAGGGGGACAAGAAATATGCCTGGCAGCAGGACGATTTCCTGGGCAAGGGCGCGCTGTATCCCCACTGGAGCGAGTACCTGAACAACCTGTTCTTCGCCGACGGCGTTTACCACAACGCCAGCAACGTGGAGGACTATATCAATGAAGAGACCGTCATGTACGGCCCCGGCCGGGCGTCCTTCGCCGAGTCGCTGCCCGGGCTGATGACCTCGCTGGGCTTCCTGGGCACGCTGATCGGCCTGGCCCAGGGCCTGTCCGGCTTCAACATGAGCGACTCCGCCGCGGTGCAGCAGTCCATCGTCACGCTGATCCCCGGCATGCGCTACGCCTTCACCACGTCCATATTCGGCGTGGTGGGCAGCGTGCTGTTCACGCTGATCACAAGGGCGGTCTACGGCTCCAGCGAGCACACGCTGAAGGAGTTCTACGGGGCCATGAGCCGCCACGCCGGCGTGCTGAGCGTGGACCCGATGACCCAGATCGCCATCTACCAGCAGGAGCAGACCGCCCTGATCCAGACCATGGCCAAGGACCTGAACGGCGCCTTCACCGAAAACATGGCCACCGCCGTCCGCGACGCCATCGAACCGCTGAACCAGTCCTTCAAGAGCTTCGTCAACGTCTCCACCAAGGAACAGATGCGCTTCATGGACGCGGTGATGCAGCGCTTCGCCGACCGGCTGGACGAGAGCATGCGCGGCCGGCTGCAGCGCTTCGGCGAGGTGCTGGACGAGACCAGCCGCCAGCAGCAGGAGAGCTGCGTGGTGGTGCGGGCGTCGCTGGCCGGGGCGAAGAGCGCCCTCGAGGACCTGCAGAAGATGCAGCAGCTCTCCCAGGAGACGCTCAAGGGCATGTCGGATTACGTTCGCCAGCTCAACGAGTCCAGCCGCCAGGCTGACGTGAACCTGGTGAACATGGCCGATGCCGTGGATAAGATGGAGCAGGTCTCCCGCCAGCAGAACAGCTACCTGAAGACGGTCAGCTCGATGCAGGCCGACCTGAGCCGCATCGTGGACGCCATGCAGAAGGCCACCGCCGACCTGCGCTCCTCCGCCGCCAGCATCGAAAAGGTGCACATCCAGGCCAACCGGCAGCTTCAGGACGAGTTCAACAGCACCATGGACGCCTACCGCGACTATGTCAACCAGTTCACCCAGCGGGTGGATTACTTGGCTTCGAACATCGCCTCCGCGGTGCAGGGCCTGCCCGACGCGGTCTCCGACGTCAACAACCGCTTCCTGGACCAGGTGGACCGCCTGACCGACGCCATGGTCCAGGCCCAGCAGGCCCTGGAGGACACGGCGGACCGCTTATATCGACAATAACCGAAAGGGGGTTTGCCCATGCGCAGCGCACGCGCCCACACCCATCGCCGGGTGAGCAACAACGGCGTGCAGTGGCTCAGCTTTTCAGACCTGATGAGCGCCCTTTTGCTGATATTCATACTGATCATGTTCTACATCATGTACCAGTATTTCGATATGTACGAAATCAACATGGCGGAGATCGCCCGCCAGCAGTACGACCTGGACCAGGCCAACGCCAGCCTGGAGGAGCAGAAGACCAAGCTGAGCGAATCCGAGACCCAGCTGATCGCTCAGCAGATCCGCCTGGAGGCCGCCCAGCGGGGGCTGGAGGACGCCCAGAGCGTGCTGGCCAGCCAGCAGGAGGCGCTGAGCCAGGCCCAGTCGCTGGTGCAGGAGAAGGAGGACGAGATCGCCGCCCAGAAGGAGCAGCTGGACGCGCTGAGCATACAGCTGGGCAATCAGCAGACCCAGATCGACCAGCAGCAAAAGGCGCTGGAGGATCAGCAGGTACAGATCGAGGCCCTTGTGGGCCTGCGCACCCGCATCATTTCGTCGCTGTCCAGCGCCCTGAAGGGCGCCAGCATCCAGGCCCAGGTGGACCCGGCCACCGGCGCCATCGCACTGGAATCCGACGTGATGTTCGAGCTGGGCAGCTACGACCTTTCCGAACGGGGCGAGCGCTTCATCGACCGCTTCCTGCCCGTGTACCTGGACGTGCTGTTCTCCGAGGAATACGAAAACTACGTGTCGGAGATCCTCATCGAGGGCCACACCGATTCCCTGGGCACCTACCTGGACAACCTGGCCCTGTCCCAGCAGCGCGCGCTGGCGGTGGCGTCCTACGTGCTGGACGACGATTACCGCGGCATCAGCGCCGGCCAGAAGCGCCGGCTTCGCGAGGTGGTGACCGCCAACGGGCGCTCCTTCAGCGATCCGGTGCTGGACGCCAACGGCTTCGAGGACATGGACGCCTCCCGCCGCGTGGTGTTCAAGTTCCGCTTGACCGACGAGCAGATGATCCAGCAGCTGAAGTCGATACTGGAGGAAAACGATTAGCATAAGACAGGAGTAGTGTTACCTTGCTGTACTTCCGAAGACTGATCTGGTTTATCGCCTCGCGGATGCTGCTCGTCTGCGTGCTGCTGGGCATGCTGGTGTGCGGCTTCTTCATGGCCATGAACGGCGCGAACATCTATGTGGTGCTCAACGAGGGCATGGAAAAGCGGGTGGACGTCATACTCACCCGCCAGCAGGCCGCGGAGCTGAACAAGTACTTTCACGCCGATTTCCTGATGGCCGACACCGCCCTGGAGGGCGCGCTGAACGGCAACAGCACCTATTCGGATTACAACATCACGGGCTTTGAATACGAGCTGACCATCGAAAAGCTGTGGGCCTGGCCCTGGGACGCCTATGCCAACTGCACCGTGGTCGAGCGCGTGCCGACCATCACCGGCAGCGTCATCTCCAGCCGTCGCAGCGAGGTCTCCGAGCGCATTCCCCGCTGGCAGGGCGGCCGCTACGACATCACGCTGGTAAAGGCCGGCGGCCAGTGGAAGATCGTCGGCATGCAGCAAAAGACCGTCCTCGTCGAGCCCGAGGTGGACAACGACGGGCTGGAGACGGAGGTGCTGGTGCAGTAACATCAGATTTGTCGTTTAAGCGACAAATCTGATGATAAGGGGTTAGGGGTTAGGTTTTAGGGGTTAGGGAAGGAACCCCAAAGGACGTTCTTCGTTTCTGAAATCCTGAGGATTTCTTTTTATTCAAGAATTGAGAAGCGCTGAAACCTCTGCCGTTTCCTTTAATCAAACAAATCCGTTAGGATTTGGTCCTTCCCTAACCCCTAAAACCTAAAACCTAACCCCTTCAATTCTGAATAATCGAGCTGCGCTCGATTATTCAGAATTGAACCAAGGAGGCATCATGCGCGTAGTCGTGGGCATGTCCGGCGGCGTGGACAGTTCGGTTGCCGCGTTGCTGATGAAGCGCGCCGGTCACGAGGTGATCGGCGTGTTCATGAAGAACTGGGAGGAAAAGGACGAAAACGGCGTGTGCACCAGCGAGCGGGACTGGGCGGACGTCCGGCAGGTGTGCGAGGCGCTGGATATTCCCTATTATTCCGTCAACTTCGCCAAACAGTACCGCGAGCGGGTTTTCGAGCACTTCCTGTCGGAATACCGCAAGGGCCGCACGCCCAACCCGGATGTGCTGTGCAACCGGGAGATCAAGTTCAGCGTGTTCCTGGATTTCGCCGAGCAGCTGGGGGCCGAGAAGCTGGTCACCGGCCACTTTGCGAACATCGACTGCGTAAACGGCGAATACCGGCTGCTCCGGGCGGCGGACGAGAACAAGGACCAGACCTATTTCCTGTACATGCTGGGCCAGCGGGCGCTTTCGAAGGCGATGTTTCCGGTGGGCAACCTCACCAAGGCCCAGATCCGCCAGATTGCCCGTGAGGCCGGGCTGCCCGTCAGCGAGAAGAAGGATTCCACAGGGGTGTGCTTCATCGGCGAGCGCAATTTCAAGCAGTTCCTCTCCGGCTACCTGCCCGCCCAGCCGGGGGACATGGTCACCCCCGACGGCCGGGTGGTGGGCCGCCACGACGGGCTGATGTACTATACCCTCGGCCAGCGCCGGGGGCTGGGCATCGGCGGCGGGGGCAACGGCCAGCGCTGGTTTGTGCTGGGCAAGGACCTGGCGCGCAACCGCCTGGTGGTCAGCCAGGGCGAGGACGACGCGCTGTTCAGCTTAAGCGCCACGGGCTCGGAGCTGACGTGGCTGGCGGAGCGCCCGCCGGCGGCGGAGGGCGAGTCCCTGGACTGCCAGGTGCGGCTGCGCCACCGCCAGCCGCTGCAGGATTGCCGGCTGACGCTCTCGGGGGGCAGGGCCCACATGGCCTTCGCCACCCCCCAGCGGGCGGTTACCCCGGGGCAGTCGGCGGTTTTCTATCAGGGGCAGGTGTGCCTGGGCGGCGCGATCGTGGATTGATACATTAATTCGACAAAATGCCGCGAAGACCTTGTTAAGTGCAGCCCATTCATGCTATAATAGAACTAGATATATACACAGGGAGGCCGTGTTATGAATTCCAAAGGCAAAGTGTGGCAAATCGTGCTACTGGTGCTGCTGGTGCTCGCCATCATCGCGATACTGTTTTTCAACAGCAAGCTGAACGCCAGCAAGGAATCCCTCTCCTCCACGCAGGCCCAGTTGACAGAGGAACGGAACAATTCCGCGGCGCTCCAGGCAGATCTGGATGCGGCCAAGGCCCAGTATGAGGATGTCAGCGCCCAGCTGGCGGAGGCAAAGACCCAGGCCGAGGCGTTGACCGCCCAGGTGGAGAACGGCGAGGCGGCCAACCAGCAGCTGCAGGCGGACCTGACCGCTGCCAACGAACAGGTGGCCAAGCTTGAAGCCGAGGCGGCTGAGACGAAGGCCAGGGTGACCGAGCTGGAAGGCCTGGTCAGCCAGAAGGACGAGGCCATCGGAGGCTTGAACGCATCGGTTGCCGAAAAGGACACGGCCATCGAGGGGCTGAACGCATCGGTTGCCGAAAAGGACACGGCCATCGAGGAGATGAACGCCTTGATCGCCGAAAAGGACGCGGCCATCAGGGAATTGAGCGCCTCGATCGCCGAAAAGGAAGCGGCCATCGAGGGGCTGAACGCCGCGGTCACCGAGAAGGAAGCGGCCATCGAGGGGCTGAACGCCGCGATCGCGGAGAAGGAAGCGGCCATCGAAGGGCTGAACGCCGGCGCGCAGGCGGCAAATGCGGCGGACGTGCCCGGGATGGTGTCCGATACCGAACCGGAATCGGGGGCTGGGATCGAGCCCGGAACGAAGTTCGGGATCGATAAGGAAGCGGAGCCCGTGCCCGAGGCGGAAGCCGAACCCGGCTCTGAAGCCGTGACGGCGGAGGACGAGGCCGAAGAGGCGAAGGAAGAGGCGGCGCTTGCGGACGCGGCAGCCGACCTGGAGCGCGCGATCGTGACGGTCGCCGGACTGCAGAGCCAGGCGGAGAACGTCCCCGAGGCGGTGGCCGATATCGACCTGGACGCGGTTCGGGACCAGATGACGGCCATCGTAGAGGATGAATCCGACAACACCACGGACGCGACGCGCATCGAAGCGCTGACCGCCCTGCGCGAGAGCCTGGAGGCGGCATTGCCGGAGGCCGAACAGGCCGTCGTGGACGCCCAGGCCAGGCTGGATGCCGCCGACGCCGAGCTGGAGCGGCTCACCGCCCAGCTGCTGGAAAAGGCGGGCGATATCGCCATGCTGAATGAGCTCAATGAGGTGCTGGACGCCCAGGCAGCGAGCGACGCGGCGAAGCTGGAGGCGCTGGTGGCGCAGCTGACCCAGGCCGAGGCCGACCTCGAAGCCCGCCAGAAGGAACTGGAGGCGGTCGAGGCCCAGGCCAAGGCCGATGAGGAGGCCCACCAGAAGGCCCTTGAGGACGCCAGGACCGAATACGAGGAGAGCCTGGCCCAGGCCGAGGCTGAAACCCAGACCCAGAAGGAAGCGTTGGAGGACGCCCAGGCCGAGATCCAGAGCCAGAAGGAAGCGATAGAGGACGCCCAGGCCGAGATCCAGAGCCAGAAGGAAGCGATAGAGGACGCCCAGGCCGAAATCCAGAGCCAGAAGGAAGCGATGGAGGACGCCCAGGCCGAATATGAGAGCAGCCTGGCCGCGGCGGAGGCCTACAAGGTAGAGCGCGCGCCTGAAAACGGCGAGGCCCACCTGTCCACCGAGGTGGACAGCGACATCCAGGTGGCTGCCGACGGCGTCACCGTCGATTGCCAGTATACCAACAACGACGCCAGCGGCAACACAGTCACCGTGGCGCTGGTGGTGGACGGGGAGACGGTGTATACCGGTGCCCTGAAGCCGGGCGAGTCCATCGACGGCATCACCCTCGACAAGCCCCTCGCCGCGGGCAATTACGAGGCGATGGTCGTCACCACCGTCAAGGATGACGCCGGCGAGACCGTGATGACCACCCGCGTGCCCGTGACGATCAGCGTGGCGGCGGAGTGATCCTCGATTCAACCGCCCTCCGCGATCAGCGCGGAGGGCGGTTGCGTTTTGGGAAGCGGTATGGTATGATACTGGTAACTTCTGATTTATCGAGCCCAGCTCGATAAATCAGTATTTACCGGAGGTAATCATGACTCACACAGGCACCGTCCCCCAATCCCTTCGCGCGTTCTTTGAAGCCCATCCCCGGCTGGCGCTGGCCTTTTCCGGCGGGGTGGACAGCGCGTATCTGCTGTATGCCGCCAGGGCCTGCGGCTGTGACGTGGCGCCCTTTTACGCCCGGTCGGCTTTCCAGCCCGAATTTGAGCGCCGGGACGCGCTGCGCCTGGCGGCGCAGCTGGGCGTGGCGCTGAACGAGGTGCCGCTGGACGTGCTGGCGGTGGAGGCGGTGCGGCTCAATCCCGCCAACCGCTGCTACCATTGCAAGCAGGCGATATTTACCGCCCTGCTGGCGGCGGCCCGGGCGCGGGGCTACGACGCCGTCATGGACGGCACCAACGCCTCCGACGATGCGGGGGACCGCCCCGGCATGCGGGCGCTCGGCGAGCTGGGCGTGCTTTCGCCGCTGCGGCTGTGCGGCGTCACGAAGGATGAGGTGCGGGAATATTCCCGCAGGGCGGGGCTGTTCACGTGGGACAAGCCCGCCTATGCCTGCCTGGCGACGCGCGTCCCATCGGGCACGCCGATCACATCGGATATGCTGGCCAGCGTGGAAGGCGCGGAGGGCGCGCTGTTTGAAATGGGCTTTACCGATTTCCGCGTGCGCCTGTTCCACGGCGCGGCGCGATTGCAGCTGCCCGGCGGGCAGATGGCCCGGGCCCTTGACCGGCGGGCGGAGCTCCGCGCGGCGCTCGCGCCCTGGTTTGATACGGTCATGCTGGATTTGAAGGACAGGTGAGAATATGGACAGGGATCAGATCCTGGAGGCGCTGAAGGAAGTGCAGGCGGGGCGCATGGCGCCGGAGGCGGCGCTGAAGCTGCTGGCCCAGGCCCCCTACGAGGACATCGGCTATGCCAAGATCGACCATCACCGCGGCCTGCGCAACGGCACCGGCGAGGTGATCTACGGCGCGGGCAAGACCGCAGAGCAGATCGTCGCCATCGCCAGCCGCATGGTGGCGGCGGGGGGCAGGAACATACTGGTCACCCGGATGGACGGGGAAAAGGCGGCGCGGGTGGCGCAGGCCGTGCCGCTGTTCTACGACGCCCAGGCCCGCCTTGGAGTGGTCAACCGCGTGCCGCAGGCGCTGGTGGGCAGCGTGGTGGTGGCCTCCGGCGGCACCAGCGACCTGCCCGTGTGCGAGGAGGCGGCGCTGACCGCCGAGACCCTGGGCAGCCGGGTCACCCGCCTGTACGACGTGGGCGTGGCCGGGCTGCACCGGCTGCTGTCCCACCTGGACGAGCTGCAATCGGCCCGGGCGGTGGTGGCCGTGGCGGGCATGGAGGGCGCGCTGGCCAGCGTGGTCGGCGGGCTGGTGGACTGCCCCGTGATCGCGGTGCCCACCTCCGTGGGCTACGGCGCCAGCTTCGGCGGCGTGTCGGCGCTGCTGTCCATGCTGAACGCCTGCGCCAGCGGCATATCGGTGGTGAACATCGACAACGGCTTCGGCGCGGGCTACCTGGCCAACCGAATCAACCGAATGAAAGGGATTGACGAGGCATGAGGACGCTTTACATCGAATGCAACATGGGCGCGGCGGGGGACATGCTGATGGCCGCGCTGAGCGAGCTGCTCCCGGACCCGGATCGCTTTATCGCCCGCATGAACGCCCTGGACCTGCCCGGCGTGCGCTTTGAGCGCAAGAAGGCGGAGAAGTGCGGCGTCACCGGCACGCACATCTCCGTGACCGTGGACGGGGAGGAGGAGCAGGCCGAGGACGTGGACAATGGGGAATCAAATGGCCATGGGCATTCCCATGACGTGGAGGGAACAGGGAACAGGGAACAGGGAACAGGGAACAGGGAACAGGGAACAGGAATAGCGCATGAGCAGCCCCATAGCCACGAGCATCATCACGATCACGCCCACGATCACGAACATGACCACCATCATCACCACCATTCCTCCCTCCGGGACATCCACGCCGTCATCGACGGCCTCGACCTGCCGGAGGCGGTGAAGGCGGACGCGAAGGCGGTGTATATGCGCATCGCCGGGGCGGAGTCAGAGGTGCACGGGCATCCGGTGGATCAGATCCACTTCCACGAGGTGGGCGCGCTGGACGCCGTGGCCGACGTGGTGGGGGTCTGCGCGCTGATGCGCGAGATCGCCCCTGAGCGGGTGGTGGTCTCGCCGGTGCACGTGGGCAGCGGCCAGGTGCGCTGCGCCCACGGCGTGCTGCCGGTGCCGGCGCCGGCTACGGCGCTGCTGCTGAAGGGCGTGCCGGTCTACGGGGGCGCGATTCGGGGCGAGCTTTGCACGCCCACCGGCGCGGCGCTGCTGGCGCACTTTGCGGACGGCTTCGGCGCGATGCCCGCCATGACATTGGACCGGGTGGGCTACGGCATGGGCACGAAGGACTTCCCCTGGGCCAACTGCGTCCGGGTGCTGCTGGGCGAGACGCAGGAAACGCCGGACAGCGCGGTGGAGCTGCGCTGCAACCTGGACGACATGACCGGCGAGGCGATCGGCTTCGCCGTCCGCCGCCTCAGGGAGGCGGGCGCGCTGGACGTGTGGACCCAGGCCATACAGATGAAAAAGGACCGCCCCGGCACGCTGCTGTGCTGCCTGTGCCCGCCGGAGCGGGAGGCGGAATTTGCCCGCCTGATGCTGAAGCACACCACCACCATCGGCGTGCGCGGCCAGACCCTGCGCCGCTACACCCTCCAGCGGGAGGCCGTCACGCTGGACACGCCCTACGGCCCCGTCCGCGCCAAGCGCTCCCACGGCTACGGCGTGGACCGAACCAAGCCCGAGTTCGACGACCTGGCGCAGATCGCGGAGCGGGAAGGGATTGCGGTGGGGGAGATCAACTTCTGATTTATCGAGCTTTGCTCGATAAATCAGAATTGAGTGATTAGTGGTTAGTGGCTAGTGGTTAGTGGTGGAGCAAATCCCTCCGGGATTTGTTTGATTGAATTGAAACTACGGGGTTATTGGCTCTTCGTAATCCTTCAAATCAAAGAAATCCGCAAGGATTTCATCATTCACTAGCCACTAATCACTAACCACTAGCCACTCAAATACTGATTTGTCGCCTCCCGACAAATCAGTATTTGCCTATCCCTTCAAAATCTTAATGATCCTGCTGGTGCCCAAACGGGTGGCGCCGAGCTCGACGAACTTCTCGGCGTCCGCGATGGAGCTGATGCCGCCGGCGGCCTTGATGCGCACGTTGGGCCCCACGTGCCGGGCGAACAGGGCCACGTCGTCGAAGGTCGCGCCGCCCTTGGAGAAGCCGGTGGAGGTCTTGATGAAGTCTGCGCCGGCCTCGGTGACCAGCTTGCACATGGTGACCTTCTCCTCGTCGGTGAGCAGGCAGGTCTCGATGATGACCTTCAGCACCAGCGGGCCGCAGGCGGCCTTCAGGGCCTTGATCTCCTCCAGCACGTAATCGGTGTCGCCGGCCTTGAGCATGCCGATGTTGATGACCATGTCGATCTCCCGGGCCCCGTTGGCGATGGCTTCCTTCGCCTCAAAGACCTTGGAAGCGGTGGTGGTGTTGCCGTTGGGGAAGCCGATGACGGTGCAGATGGCCAGCTTGCCCTGCACGTAGTCCGCCGCCTGCTTCACATAGCAGGGGGGAATGCACACCGACGCGGTCTTGTAGGCCATGGCGTCGTCGCAGAGGGCCCGGATCTCCTCCCAGGTGGCCGTCTGGGCCAGCAGGGTGTGGTCTACCATGGAACAGAGCTTTTCTGTGGTCATGTCAAATTCCTCCAAGTCTGTTGATTGATGGGTTCATTGTACCTTTTTCAATGCGGTTTGTCAATGTGGCGGCGCTTTGCAGAGGCGCTTTCGCTTTCGCTTTGGTCTGAAGACGCTTTGTCGCGTCATAGATAAATACTGATTTGTCGAGGAGACGTGACTTCCCAAAGCCTTCCCCAGGCAGCGAAGCTGCCGGTTCAGGGGAAGGTGGCGCGGCGCAAAGCGCCGTGACGGATGAGGTCGTTCTCCTGGAAGGAAGCGCGTATACCACCGTTACCGCGGGGGGGGGGGACCGACCTCATGGCCGGCCCACCTTCCGCGGGCCTACCGGCCCCATCTCGCTGAAAACAGTCCACTGGACTGTTTTCCGGGCGCTCGATGCCCCTGAAGGGGAAGGCTTTGGGATGCGCCGCTGTTTCCCTAATCCCTAAAACCTAACCCTTAACCCCTCAAATACTGATTTGTCGCAGCGCGACAAATCAGTATTTGCCTGCCCGATCAACGTCGCATCAGTTTTCAATTCGTTCACAAATCATTGGATGTTTGTTTATTGACTTTGACCTTTTCCGATCTTATAATAATCCCAGCAATCGGAAAGAAAAGCCGATGTGCCGGAAATACTACAGATTATCTGCGAGAGGAGAAGATAGATTATGAAGACGACAAACAATATCAAGCGCAGTGACCGCAGGCGCGCCCGGAAGAACAACGGCGTGATGCTGCTGATGTCCCTGGTGCTGGTGTGCGCGCTGGCCGTGGGCGGCCTGTTCGCGCTGGGCAATGTCACCGTGAACCGCGTTGCCTCGGCTGAGACGGGCGAATCGCCCGCGCCGGTGCCCACGGCGGACGACAGCCCGGCCATCTACGTGGCCCAGAAGAACGCCAACTCGGTGGTGGGCATCATCACCAACACCGAGGGCTGGAGCCGCAACAGCGGCGTGCAGAACACCATGATCGCCCAGGGCAGCGGCGTGGTGATCGCCGAGGGCGGCTATGTGCTGACCAACTACCACGTCATCGAGGACGGCAGCGCCTTCCAGGTGCTGATGCCCAGCGGCGACAAGGTGGACGCCACCCTGGTGGGCGCGGATTCCGCGATGGACCTGGCCGTGCTGAAGGTCGAGGACCAGGCCGACAAGCTGGTGCCCGTGACCATCGGCGCCTCCGAGACCCTGCCCGTGGGCAGCACCGTCATCGCCATCGGCAATCCCGGCGGCGAGATCCTGGCCAACACCGTTACCCGCGGCATCATCTCCGCGCTGGAGCGCACCAGCATGACCGCCAACAACACCACCCGGAACGTCAACTACATCCAGCACGACGCGCCCATCAGCAGCGGCAACTCCGGCGGCGGCCTGTTCGACTACCAGGGCAACCTGATCGGCATCAACACCCTGAAGTATGGCGGCAGCTTCTATTCCTCCGGCAGCTATGAGGGCCTGGGCTTCGCCATCCCCGTGGAGACCGCCTATCCCATCGCCCAGCAGCTGATCGAGCACGGCAAGGTCATCCGTCCCCAGATCGGCGTGACCGTGAAGGACCAGGAGGGCCCGGACGAGCCCATGAACGAGTATGCCCCCGCCAGCGTGTGCATCACCGGCGTCAACGAGGGCAGCCCTGCCCAGGCGGCCGGCCTGAAGCAGTACGACTTCATCACCGCCGTGAACGGCGAGCGCATCACCTCCACCCGCGAGCTGACCACCCTGCTGGATACCTTCAAGCCCGGCGACACCGTGACGCTGACCATCGTGCGCTACAACAACGCCGGCGTGATGAACAACGGCTATGACAGCTATTACAACAGCCCCTTCGGCTTTGGCTTCGGCTTCCCCTTCGGCGGCTACAGCTACGGCTACGGCAACAATGGCAACGGCAACAACGGCAATGGCAACAACGGCAACGGTTCCGACTACTACTACTATAACAACGGCACCGTGACCGTCGGCGGCGGCTTTGAAACCTTCGACGTTCAGGTGACCCTGGAAGAAAAGCAGTAAACGATCCCCTCCTCCTCGCCCCCCTTCGCAGGAAGGGGGGCTTTTTTCGGCCTGTAGACGGTTCGGACACTTAAATTCTGATTTATCGAGCTAACGCGCAGGTAATAGGAATGGCGGCTGACGCACCCCAAAGCCTTCCCCTTCAGGGGCATCGAGCGCCCGGAAAACAGTCCACTGGACTGTTTTCAGCGAGATGGGGCCGGTAGGCCCGCGGAAGGTGGCCCGCGTAGCGGGTCGGATGAGGTCGGTCCCCCCGCGGTAACGATGATTTACTCGCATCCTTCCAGGAGAACGACCTCATCCGTCACGGCGCTGCGCGCCGCGCCACCTTCCCCTGAATCGGCAGCTTCGCTGCCTGGGGAAGGCTTTGGGGACCGTCGCCAACA
>CACWZI010000072.1 GCA_902765305.1 uncultured Eubacteriales bacterium | reverse complement strand
TCATTAAGTCCATTCGCAGACTGATTGCCTGACTCTTTCCTGAGTTCCTCCTTTGGGCGGCTTTTACCCCGCCCGCTTTGCGCTGCCTTTCTCTCTGTGCCTTTGTCCCCGCCCCTTCTTCTTATCCCTTCTCCGGCTTGCTCTTGCTGTCATTTCCCGCTCCCGCGCCGACTTTTACAATTGCCTATATATTGTTATTCACGCAGCGCCAGCAGTACCAGCACGCGGCCGCTCCCCGTCAGTTCAGGTATGTCGGCCGCCTCTGAGGAGGCACCTATCGGCGCAACGGCGTTCAAAAAATCCCCTGCGTTTTCCGCGGCAATCTCCACGAATACATTCGCCCCGTCGTCCCCGGCAGCCTGAACGTCCGCGACAGCCTCGTATTCCTGGGCCAGGTCGCGGATGCGGTCGCAGGCGACAGCCACATCGTCAACCTTCATGTTCAGCTCGCAGGCCGGAGCCATCGGACCGGAAGCGATCTCCTCGGCCTCATACGCCGCCTCTGAAACCATTTCCAAATCCGCATCCACTGTGGCGACGGCTTCGTCTGCCACTCCGTCGGCCTCCACTACCGCGCCAGGCACGGCATTCGACCGCATACGCGCTTCGGCGTCGCCCGAAGCAAGGACAGGCTCCGCTGCCCGCTCTTCAATCTGCACGGTTGCGCTCTCCCCGTACAGGGGCGTTGCATCCTGCTTTGGCGCGCCCTTCAGCCTGAAGGCCATTCCGACCCCCACCAGCACCACCACCGCCGCCGCGGCGGAAGCAAACCAGCGGCGCATGCGCTTCTGTCTCTGCGCCTTTGCCTGTGCGCGCACCGCGCCCCGCCACCTGGCCTGGGCCTCCAGCGGCACGTCGGCCTCCGGTTCCATCTGGTCAAACAGGGCTTTCATTTGCAGCGTCGAGCGAATCGCTGCCGCGCACTGCGCACACTCCCGGCCATGCGCTTCAAGGGCCTGGCGCTGCCCTTCATCCAATGCGCCGTCCATCAGCATGTCGAGCATCTCGCTGACCTGTAAACAATCCATTGAAAGCCCTCCTTTCTCCATTGAGTATTGGCTTTATTTCATTCGTCGATGCTTAGACGTCCAGTCTGTCAAAAAGTTCCGGCCTCGACGCGATTTTTTCCCGCAGCTTTTCCCTGCCCCTGCTGATCCTGGATTTGATCGTGCCCACGTTGACATCCAACATCGAGGCGATTTCGTCGTAGGAGTAGCCTTCGACATCGCGCAACACGATGGCCGCGCGCATATCCTCCGGCAGCTCACGGATAAAGGCCTGTAGCTGGCGACGCATGTCTGTGATCAAGGCGGACTTTTCCGGCGTTTGACCCGGATCCACCGGTGACCAGCCCGCATCATACAGGCCGTCAAGCGACGTATTCGGCCGGTTTTTTCGCCTGCGCAGTTCATCCAGACAGGTATTCATCGTGATGCGATAGACCCATGTCGAAAAGGATGACTGTGCTTTAAAGCTGTTGATTGCGCGATAAATGCGCAGCATCGCCTCCTGAAGGCAGTCCTGCGCGTCCTCCGGGTTGCCACACATGCGAAGCGCAACCGCGTACATACGCCGCTCATGCATTTCCATCAGCGTATTGAAAGCCGATGCGTCGCCCTCGCCCGCGCGCTGGATCAGTCTGCTCTCCTCCATAGCCGCCTCACCTCCGCTCTTCATCAGCTTTGCAACCATTATACACCAATTGAATCATAATTGCAAAGCATAGTTCGCTTTCCTGTACTTTTTATACATCGCCTTGTAATGTTTTTTTGCAAGGGGTTGATTTTTTACGGAAAATAAGGTATACTGCTTATTGTTCGATCGTGTGCGCGCGATTATTCGCCGGTGTGGCGGAATTGGCAGACGCACCGCACTCAAAATGCGGCGGGAAACCATGCCGGTTCGAGTCCGGCCACCGGCACTTGATTTGACATAACCCCCGGGACAATGCGTCCCGGGGGTTATGCTTTAACCTGACATTCAATAGATGACGATCACAGTGCTGCCCGGGCGACAATGCTCGAATATCCACCGGGCGCTCTTTACAGACAGGCGGACGCAGCCGTGAGATGCCTTTTGCCCCAGGGCATACAGCGAATTCTCGCGCAACGAATCGGTGTTCTTCTCGCTGTAGAGCACCGAATGGAACATGATATCCCCCTCGATGGTATACGAATAACGCGCCCAGACATCGAACTTGCTGAAGTGATGCCACACGTTGCAGGGACCTCCATCCAGGAAGATCCCCCTGGGCGTTGAATTGCCCAGGCCGGTGGAGCAGGTAAAGGTCTGGGTCAGCGTATATTCGCCGGACTCATCCGATTCATAGACATAGACCCTCTGACGGTCAATGCTCACCTCGACCCTGTAGGGGAACACCTTGTAAACCGCGTATGAAGAGAAGAGCCGATCCAGGGTCATGGTATCCGGAAAACCCGATTGCGGCAAGTGATTTGCCTTTTGGAACGCAATAATGGCGTCCCGGGTCTTTTCGCCGTAGCTTCCGTCAATCTTGCTCTTGGACAGGTAATACAGGGTGTGCAGCCTCCGCTGTATCCGGGAGGTCATGTAGGTGTCCGACGCGGTAAAGGCGACGGGCAGGCTGCTGAACAGTTTGCCTGCCAACAGCTGCTGGGCTTCAACGGACAGCGTATTTTCATCCTCAAAGAGAAACGCCCGGGGACTGCCGATTTCAGCAAGGTATTCGTGCAGCTGGCCGATGCCCTGAGCAAGGCCTGGTCCGTAGGCGCCGTCCGGCATGCTGACGGTCATTCCGCCGTTGACCAGGGCCTCCTGTACCTCCCGCACCGCCGTGCCTTCGTCGCCGAAGGCGATGGCATGCATGACGAAGTGCTCCGCAACCGGTGCATCCGCGCTGAACAGTGTGTCGATAAACGCCCGGTCATAGCCGCTTCCCTGTATCCCCGCCGCGGCGCGAAACGCCTCGGCGGCGCTGACGGCATATTCGTCGAACGCTTCGTCGGGAACGGCATCCATGTAACCAAGCCCGCTCAGGCGGCGCTCCACGCGCAGGACCTCACTACCCTCATCGCCTGCCCGAATATCCTCAAGGTAAGAGGAATACCCGGGATCATAGAGCACCAGCAGGGTCACGGGCGTCGCTTCGCCGGTGGCTTCGACGCCCAGGCCTTCTGCCTTCCCCTGGGCCTGCAGATGCTTCTGGAAGCGGGTAACCGCCGAGGAAGTCCTGGTGCCATAGCTGCCATCCGCCTCTGCGGCAAGGAAGCCGTATTGAATCAGCTTTTCCTGAAGCGCGATCACCTCATCGCCCTTCGTGCCCACGCGCAAGCGCCTGGGCAGTGATTTGGCACCGTCTGAGAACAGCACCTCGCGGGTCTCATCGTCCGGCAGGCCCGTCGCTTCGAGGCCATGCACAGCCTGGAATTGCTTCAGGGCGGCCTGGGAACGCGCCCCAAAAGCGCCGTCCGCGCTGCCATTCAGATAGCCCAGATCGATCAGGCGTTGCTGCAGCGCCCGTACATCCCCCAGCTTTGCGGCGAGTTCGGACAGCACCTCGATCGTCGCATCGTTCAGCTCACCCGTTTCCTCAAGGCCGTGTTCGCCCTGAAAGCGCTTCAGCGCAGCGGCAGTCATGGGACCGTAAATGCCGTCGGCCGCCCCGTACAGATAGCCCAGATCGATCAGGTGCTGCTGGGCCTCTGCCATTCGCGTGCGTGTCTGCGACGCCTCTTCTCCGGAGGACGCTGTGTCCGCCTGCGGGGCCTGCTGAACTGCGGCTTCCTGTGACGCTTCGGTTTCCGGCGAAGATTCCACGCCCTGCCCCGCAATGGAAACGTCCGCCGCCTGTTGCGCGCCGGATTCCGCAAAGCCGTTGACGCCCGTCACTGCAAGTCCCAGCGCCACGAGCACCGCCATCGTTTTGATCGTATATTTCATGGGATAAAACCTCTGTCCTAATATCGTATTGTAATAGTATCCTTACGGATTCCATTGTTCAAGCGCTCTATTGTTATGAAACGCGCAACATTCCCAACCCCGGGTTAAATATGAAAGGAAAAAAGGCACATATTCAGGCAAATTTTAGAATTAATAATTTTATTGTAGACAGACAGGGCTTCATTTGATACAATATACTTTGATGGGATGTGGTTTCATCCAACAAGTTTGAAAGGAGTATTACTTTCCATGAAGAGAATCGTTAGTTTAGTCCTCGCACTGGCGCTGATGTTTGCTTGTGCAGCCATCGCCGAGGGCACGAATCTTTCTATTACCACCGGCAAGCCCACCAGCGAGCCCGCCCATACGATGGTATGCCAGATGGACAATGAGCCCCCGGCCCGTCCGCAGGTTGGCATCGGCTCCGCCGATATCGTCTATGAGACCGAGACCTACAACGGCGGCTATACCCGCTATACTGCGGTCTTCAACGATATCATTCCTGATCAGATCGAGGCCATTCGCTCCGCCCGTATCGTGCACGCCGATATCTATAGCGAGTATAACGGCGCTTTCATTCACTTCGGTGGCCAGAAGTATGAGGGCAGCAGCGTGTATGACTACTTCGGGACTCTCAACATCGGCAAGCGCTGGGACGGCATAGGCTATGACAACGGCAGCCAGAACAGCGACTTCTATCGCGACCGCAGCCGTCGTGCCCCCAACAACGTGATCTGCCGCCTGCACAATCTGCTCGAGAAGACCGATTGGACCGGCATCACCTGCAAGTCTCCCCTGAAGTTCAGCGCTCAGGCCGTCATTCCTGCCGCGGGCGAACAGGTGAACAGCTTCAGTATCCCCTATCGCAGCGGCTACACGCCGTCCTATGAATGGGATCCCACCATCGCTCAGTACCGCCGCCTGTACAACGGCAAGCCCTATGTGGACGGCGCCACCAACGAGCAGGTGACCTGTGACAACGTCATCGTGCAGAGCATGGAGTACGCTTGGTACAACGGCGAATCCGATCGCCCGAAGGTGACCACCGTCGGCACCAACAAGTGCCACTACTTCATCGGCAGCAAGCACTTCACCGGCTACTGGGTACGCGACAGCATCAGCACCAACACCACCTACTATGACGACAACGGCAACGAGGTGCTCTTCAACCCCGGCGTCACCTTCATCCAGCTGCTCAAGACTGAGAAGGACGTTGAAATCAACGGCTGATAACAGCACATTCCAAACCCCGCCGAACGGCGGGGTTTTTGTTTGTGCCGGCCAAATGGCGGCTTAAATCGATTCCGCGTGAGCGAGCAGGTATTCCTCCGCCTCGCCACACCACAGATTGTTGTTCCTTCCGCAGATCTCGGCCAGCTTCGCGAAAAGGGGATTCGCCTCTCCTGCCTTGGCGAAATCATCGATGGCCGTCAGCGGCAGGTTGATGTTGGTGTAGATCAGCTTCTTACCGCCGGGAATCTTCGGCAGGTTCAACGTGGTCTCAGCTACGGCGTTCAGCCCGCCCACATGGGTGATCATGCCGGAGGGATTCATCCTGCCCTCTGCGATCATCTCCAGCGCTTCCTTCATGTCATCGGTATTGCCGCCGGAGGTGCCCACCAGGTGATGGGCGGCATAATGGACGTTGTAGAAATTGAAGCTCGCGCTGAGGGCGGGATTGGTGGGACCCGCGAAGAAGTTCAGGCAGCCGTCATAGGCCAGTATCGCATCGCCCTGCTCGATGACGGCAGGCACCGGCGCGAACACCATCACGTCGTCATAGCCCTTGCCGCCGGAGATCTCCATGAGCGTCTCCACGGCGTTTTCACGGGTGTTGGCATAGACCAGCTTCACACCGTGCTTTGCCGCTTCCTCAACGGTATAGATGGACGCGGCGCGATCCAGACGCGGCTGGTCGATGTCGGTCACCACCAGCAGGCCGGGCTTGCGGTCGCAGTGTATGGCGTAGTCGATGGCGCCCAGTCCCATCGGGCCCGCGCCGGCCAGGATCGCCAGGTTGCCGCCCTCCTTGATGCCCATCTCATGGGTGTAGACACCCTGTTTGGTATGATACTGGGCGTGGAAGGTGCCGATGATGCAACTCAACGGCTCGGACAGGGACCCATAGAAGAATTCCTTGGCGCGGTATTTCAACAGGCAGTCCTGCTCCATGACCTCGGGAATCAGCACCGCATGCTGGGAGTCGCCGCCGCAGAACTCAAAGGCGTAACCGGGAGTCTGCATTGTGTTTTTATAGGAGATCGCCGGCTGGATGGTAAATTTGTCTCCCTCCGCATACTTGCCCTGCCACTTTGCGCCGACCTTTTCTATGATACCGCAGAATTCATGGCCGACGATCGCCGGATGCTCGGTGATATCATCGGGCACGCGCTTGTGGTTGGAGCCCTGTATGGCTGCCTTGTAGCTGGACATGCAAATGGAATCGGAAACCACCTTTACCAGAATCTCGTCGTCTTTGATCGCCGGCAGTTCAAAGGTGTCCAGCCGCAGATCGTTTTGCCCATGCAAGCGCACCGCTTTGTTCAACATGCTTTTTCCTCCTTGTTTTTTCATATTTGGGAATGTTTATTTGGTTAATTGTCATCAGTGACGTCCACGTCCGGCGCCGCCGCCGCTGCTGCGACCGCCGCCACCACTGCCGCCGCCGAAGCCGGAGGAACGACCACCGCCGAAACCGGAGGAGCGACCGCCGCCGAAGCCGGAGGAACGGGAGGCACCGCCGCCGCCAAAGGAAGAGCCGCCGCCGCCGAAGAAGCCTCCTGAAGAAGGTCTCGAACGCGGAGGCGCGGACCTGATCACCGGTCCCGTGCGCCAGACCGTGCGGGTGGGGCGATAGCCGATGCCCATTGGCGGCGGGGGCGGAGGCGGCATGATGCCCACGCGCCGACGCGCGCGCCGGCCTTTGCTTATCAATATGACCAGCACGACAAGCAGTATCACCGCTATCACAACGCCGAAGCCGATGCCGGAATCGTCGTCCTCCTGATAGCCACGGTAATCCCCGTTGACCGCGCTTTTCCGCCGGGTACCGCTGTAGCCGCCGAAGCCGCTGTCCGCCTCGTTCTTTGCGATATAGTCGTTATAGGCCGCGATGCCCTGGGATATGGTCACATCTGCACTGTAGGTGGTGGCGATGCGTTCAAACACCGCTTCATAAAACTTCCTTACGCCCTCTTCATAGCGCTTGGCCGCGAAATCCCGTTCCAGGTAAGCATCGTAGTACTCCTTGATCGTGGAAGCGGAAAAACGCCGATCCAGGCCGGAACCCGTTCGGGCATAGTAATCGTCGTCATCGATGGCCAGCAGCAGCAAAAAGCCGTTGTCCTTGGCCGCATCGCCGATGCCCCAGCTGTTGAACAGCTCGTAAGCATAGTCGTCGATGGCGTCCCGACCGGTGCTGTCCACAGTGACCACAACGATCTGGGCGCCGCAGGCGTCATACAGCAGCTTGTTGGCGAAGAATATCTCGCCCTCCAGCTTCTCAGACAGCACATTGGCGTTGTCGAGGTAATAGAAGTCCGGACCGGGAGAGATGACCTTGGCCAGCGCCGGCACAGCCATGAGCGCAAGCAGGACCAGCGCCATAGCGCATACCCTGATAAGCCTGTTCTTTCTCATGTTCAACCTCCGAAGGTGGCCAGCGCGCCCTGGCCGGTGACGGTGGCCACCAGGCTTCCGGGAATTCCGCTGATCAGGCCGTTATAGGCCGCCGCCAGCTTGGGATACTCGTCATACTTGATCATGTTGACGTTTTCCCAGAAATTGTCGTAGGCGACCTTGAAGTTTTTGAAGTCGTCGCCCTTGGCAGCCTTATACATGGCGTCGTAGAGCTGGTCCACCGCAGTCTTCAGCGCTTCATAGGCTTCAAAGCGGGCATTGGTATCCGCCTCAGTCGCCACCTTCTGGCCCAGCTGGGCCACGTTGTCGATAAGCGGGGAGGCGTCCATGTGCAGCCCTGCCTCCGATGCCATCAGCGTGGCGTTTTCCCCAGCGGAATCCAGATAGGCATCCACGCTGTGGCGGGTGGCCAGGCTGGTGTCGGCCCCGCGGTCATACACCGTCAGAACCTTGCCCCGCTCACGGGCAAGGCCCAGGCCGCCAAGGCCAAATATGCTGACCACCACGCAGACGACCAGCACTGCAAAGGCGAGCTTTCTGTTCTCCGAAAACCGCATATAGAACACTTCCTTCCGAGGCATCCCGACTGTGCCCGCATAGCATCATCAAGCGGCTGGCCGGCGCGCGGACGTGCATATCTGCGCGCCGGCCAGTCGCATTGACACTGAAATCTTATCGCATTTCCATGATCTTGGCGCGGAGCTCGCCTTCGATGGTCGCCAGCTCCTGTTCGGCGGCGCGGCGCTTCTCCTTGCCCTGCTGCTGGATCTCCAGCACCTCGTCCATGGTGTCGATGAGCAGCTTGTTGGTGTGCTTCAGGGTCTCGATGTCCACCATGCCGCGCTCGGCCTCCTTGGCGGTCTCCACCGTGGCCATGTGCAGCTTCTCGGCGTTCTTGGTCAGCAGGTCGTTGGTCAGATCGGTCACCGCCCGCTGGGCCTTCATGGCGTTCTCGGTGTGGGCCAGGCCCAGCGCCAGCACCATCTGGCTCTTCCACAGCGGGATGGTGTTGACCAGGGAGGTCTGGATCTTCTCGGCCATGATCTGGTTGCTGGACTGGATCAGGCGAATCTGGGGCGCCATCTGGATGGAAATGTTGCGGGTCAGCTCCAGGTCGTACAGCTTCTTCTCAAAGCGGTCGGCCTTGTCCACCAGGTCCTTGGCGAACTGGGCGTCCTCGGGCAGGCCGGAGGCTGCGGCCTTCTGGCGGGCCTGCTCCACCTCGTTGGCACGGAAGGACTCCAGGCGTTTCTTGCCGGCCACGATGTACATGGACAGCTCCTTGAAGTAGACCAGGTTCTGATCGTACAGCTTGTCCAGCATGGCGATGTCCTTGAGCAGCTGGATCTGGTGCTGCTCCAGACCCTCGACGATCTTGTTGACGTTGACCTCCGTCTGGTCGTACTTGGCCTTCATCAGCTCCAGCTTGTTCACCTGCTTCTTGAACAGGCCGAACAGGCCGCCCTTGTCGGCTTCGTCGGTATCGAAGCCCTTCAGTTCCGTCACCAGGTTGGCGATCATGTTGCCGACCTCATCCAGGTCCTTGGTCTGCACGTTCTTCAGGGCCGCGTCGGAGAACTGGGAGATGTTCTGCTGGGCCGCCGCGCCGTATGAGAACACCAGGTTGCTGTCGCGCACGTCGATCTTCTTGGAGAAGTCGTCGATCATCTGCTGTTCCTCTTCGGTGAAGTTCTGCATGTCCAGCGTGGCCTGCTGAACCTCCTGCTTGACCTCGGCCTCGGCCTTATCCAGCGCCTCGGTGGCCTGCACCGCCGCCTGAACGGCGCTGTCCAGTTCCTTCTTGTTCTCGTCCTCGAAGGGTTCAAGGGTCAGCTTGATTTCGTCTGCCATGGTGATAACCTCCTAATAAATATATGGTAGTGTTTGCAGATACAGTGGCTGTGTGACTCGATCAGTGGCCGCCGAGGGTGAGCCTGATGCCCTCCTTCGTGGTCTTTTCCTCCTCCACGGGCGCGGTCTCAACGGCCGCGGTCTGCGCAGCCGGCTCCGCCGGGGCGGGCCTGCCGACTGCGTCGCGTATGGAGTTCATGTCGGTCCTGATCAGGTTATCGCCGGAGAGCATGGTCTGCATCACCTTGATCTCCGCGTCGATGTCCATCTCGTCGTCCCTGTACAGGTTATCGGCGCACTTTTCAAAGGCGTTGGCCGCCAGTCCAAGGCTGGATTCGATGGTCTTCATCGCCGAAGTGATGTTCTCGCCCTTGCTGGGGGCGTTCATCAGCACCTGGTATTGCTCCATCAGCTTTTCAGAGGTGGGCAGATAATAGCTCATAAAGCGACGCACCAGTGCGACCTTCCTGGGGGCGCGGCTCAGCTCGTTGAAGATCTGTTGGCCGGAGGCGTACATGCGGTCCAGGTTCCCGGTGATCTGCGGGTCGGGTATGGCCTCGTTGGCCTTGCGCAGATTCTCCAGGCGCTGGCGGGCCACCTCGATCTCCTGGTCCACCGCTGCATCGCCGGTCGTGATCTTCTGTTCGACCTCACGGCCGGGGAACAGCGCCGAGCCTGCGAAATAGCCGCCCACCGACAGCGCGGCGGTCACCAGCAGCCCCGGCAGCTTCATCAGCAGCTTCGGGAAAACCAGTCCCACCACCAACCATATCGCCGCCGCGATGTAGATCGGAATCGCCGATTTGATGTGTACCTTCTTCATTTGAAGCGCCTCCCGTTCGGACAATTTAGATTTGTTCATCTGTCTCGCTGGCGCGGATGTCCAGCTCCACCGGGCAGTGGTCGCTGCCCATGATATCCGCATGGATCTTCGCGTCGACCATGCGATCCTTCAGCTTCTCTGAAACGATGAAATAGTCGATGCGCCACCCGGCGTTCCTCGACCGGGCCCCGCCGATGTAGCTCCACCAGCTGTAGGCCCCGGTGACATCCGGGTAGAAAAAGCGGAAGCTGTCGATAAAGCCGGCGGCGAGCAGCTCTGTCAGCTTGCCCCGCTCCTCATCGGTAAAGCCGGCGTTGCGGTGGTTGGTCTTCGGGTTCTTCAGGTCGATCTCCTGATGGGCGACGTTCAAATCGCCGGTGAGGATCACGGGCTTGATGGCATCCAGCGCCACCAGATAGGCCCTGAAGTCGTCCTCCCACTGCATCCGGTAATCCAGCCGCTTCAGCTCGTTCTGGCTGTTGGGGGTATAGCAGCAGACCAGATAGAAATCTCGGAATTCGCAGGTGATCACCCGGCCCTCGTGGTCGTGCAGATCGATGCCTATGCCCGTTTTCACCGACAGCATGGGCACCCGCGAGAACACCGCCGTGCCGGAATAGCCCTTGCGATCGGCGCAATACATCACCTGCTCGTAGCCCGGCAGGTCCACGTCGCACTGCCCCTTTTGCATCTTGATTTCCTGAAGGCAGATCACATCGGCGTCCAGACTGTTGACGCTCTCATAAAAGCCCTTCTGCAGCACGGCCCGCAGTCCGTTGACATTCCAGGAGATCATTTTCACGAAAATAACACCTTCCCAAACGCCTTTGTGCTATAATACAGGTGGAGAAAGCACGCAAAACCCCACGAATACACTCATTATATCACACTTTCTTCAATTTGCAAACCTATTTTATTCAAAATGAAAAAAAATTGGAGATGAATGTCCATGACATTGACTGAAAAAGCGGCGCTGGCCGAGCGGGCGGCCCGCGCCTCCGGCGAAATGCTGGAACATCACGGCGCCTTCAAGATCCACCGCAAGAGTGAAAATGACTTCGTCACTGAAATGGATTTCAAGAGCGAGGCGCTGATCCGCCAGACGCTGCTCACCGCCTGTCCAGAGGATCAGTTCTTCGGTGAGGAGACCGGCGGTGCGACCCAGGCGCCGGGTCGCTGGATCGTGGATCCCATCGACGGCACCGCCAACTTCATGCGCGGGCAGCGGCTGTATACAATCTCCATCGCCTACGAGCACGACGGCGCGCTTCAGATCGGATGCGTCTACTGCCCCGGCACCGACGAGTTGTTCCTGGCGGTTCGGGGACAGGGAGCGACCCTGAACGGCCATCCGATCCACGTGTCCGACACCGCCAGCCTTCGGGACGCCATCGTACACATGGGCTTCGGCGTGCGCGTCCCGTCGCATCGCGAGCGCACCCTCGCCGTCTTCCCGGCGCTGCTGCGCAGCGTCAGCGACGTGCGGCGCACCGGCTCCGCCGCCTACGACCTGTGCTGCGTGGCCGCCGGGCGGGCCGACGCCTACCTGGAGCTGGGCATCAACCTGTACGATTACGGCGCGGGCTATGTGATCCTCACCGAGGCCGGCGGCACCTTCACAGGCTGGGCGGACGGCGAGGACGGCCTGGTGAGCGGCAACCCTCTGGCGACAAACGGAAGGATCCATGAGGCAGTGAGGCAGATCGTAAAGAGATGATACGGGACGACAACTACTGACTTATCGAGCAGGGCTCGATAAATCAGTATTCAGGTTTTAGGTTTTAGGGGTTAGGTTTTAGCCTTCGGCCACGGGATTTGTTTGATTCAAAGGAAACGGCAGTAGTTACTACGTTTCTCGGTCCTTTGAATAAAAGAAATCCGTCAGGATTTCTACCTTTGATTTGTCGCAGTGCGACAAATCAGTAGTTGTCAAACACCACAGGGGCGGCATTTCTGCCGCCCCTATGCCTACCACAGCTCCACGATCCCCACGCCAGGGAAATACCGCTGCAGAATCTGCTGGGCGGTCCGGCCCTCCTCGGCCATCCGGTACGCCCCCCACTGGGACAGGCCCACGCCATGGCCGAAGCCCCGGCCCTTGAAGGTGACCGCATCCCCGTCCACCGCCACGCTTTCGATCAGCGTACTCTTCAGCTTGTTTGCGCCGATCTGTATGCGGAAGGAGGGCGCGGAGACGGCCTTGCCGTTGACCAGTATCGCCTTCGCCCGGCCCGATTCCCCCTTATCGCCAAGCTCGACGGTTTCCACTGCGCCAACCCGGGTGCCGGCGTCGGCGCAGGCCTTCGCCACCTGGTCCCGCGTGAATGTGGCCGTCCAGGCCTTGACGTTGTCCGGCGCCCGGTCCGATTCCTCGGATACCGCCGGCTTCAGATACGCCGGATCGCCGCCCTTGTACTCCAGCGCCACGGAGGGCAGCTCGGTCATGCCCCCGGAATGGGCGTGAAACCAGGCGTTGGGATATTCCCCCTGCCAGGACAGCGCCATGCCCCGGGTCTCGTCCACCGCCTGCCGTACCCGGGCGTTCACGCTTTTCGGCGCGTAGGCCTGGGCCTCCGCCACGTCGGTCGAGATGTCCGCGCCTTCATACTTCGATTGCTTGTCCTGGCAGAACTTCAGCACGAAGGTGCGCGCCAGTATCGCCTGGGCCTTCAGCGCCTCCATGGGCCAGTCGTTCTTCATCTCCCCTGCCACGACCCCCATCACATAGCTTTCGATGTTCATATCGGAGGTCTTCCTGTCGGTCACGTCGTATACGGACAGCGTAGGGACGCCGTTCTTGCCGATCTCCAGCCGCTGGGGCAGCTTCGGCAGGTTCGCCTTTGAATCGCTCAGCCGCCAGTTGACCGACGGGTCGCGGCTCTGCATGCAGCCGACAAGGCCCAACGCCAGCAGAACCAGGGCCAGCATCGCGGCAAGCTTTTTCCTCATATTCATTCAAACACCACCTCGGCTTTATTATGCGAGCTTTCCCTGCCGGTATGCGTTGCAAAACAGCGCGTTTCAATGTTGCGCGTTGTTTTGATTTCATGTATAATCATTTCAAAACATCCCAGCCGAAGGAGAACCATCAATCATGAAGATCCTCATCTGCAACGCCGGAAGCACCTCCCTGAAATTCAAGCTGTGGGACATGCCGGCCCTCGCCGTTCTCGCCGAGGGGAAAGTGGAGCGCGTGGGCTCCAGCGACGCCATCTTCCATTATTCCAGCGGCGAATACAGCGTTAATAAGGACAAACTGTCCATCCCCGATTACACTGCCGGCATCCAGGGATTCCTGGACGCCCTGACCTCACCGGGGGGCGGCGCAATAGAGTCGCTTTCCAAAATCGAAGCCGTCGGGTTCAAGACGGTGCTGGCGAAGGGCTTCTACGGCGTGCACCTGCTGACGGAGGACGTGCTGGACGGCATGCGGGCCTACCTTTCTGTCGCCCCCGCCCACAATGGTCCCTACCTTGAGGCCATCGCCGTGTTTGAAAGGCTGCTCCCTGACGCGCCAAGGGTGGGCGTGTTCGAGACCGCCTTCCATCGCACCATCCCTATGGCCCGCCGCATCTTTCCGGTGCCCTACGAATGGTACGAGAAATACGGCGTGATGCGCATGGGCTATCACGGCGCTTCACACGGCTACATCGCCCGGAAGCTGGCGGGCAGGCGCCGGGTGATCTCCTGCCACCTGGGGGGCAGCGCCTCGATCTGTGCGATACTGGACGGAAAGAGCATGGACAACAGCTTCGGCTTCTCGCTGCAGATGGGCATCCCCCACGCCAGCCGAACCGGCGACGTGGATGTGTACCTGGTGCCCTTCCTGCTGGAGCAGGGGCTGACGCTGGAGCAGATCTACGAGGGTCTGGGCAAGAACGGCGGCCTGAAGGGCATCTCCGGTACCAGCGGCGACATACGGGACGTGGACGCCGCCATGCGCGCCGGCAGCGAACGGGCCAGGCTGGCGCTGGACGTGCTGGCCACCCACATCATCCGCTACGTCGGCGCCTACATTCTGGAGCTGGGCGGCCTGGACGCCATCGCCTTCACCGGCGGCATCGGTGAAAACTACGCGCCGCTGCGCCGCACGGTCCTCGAAGCCATGGCCCACATGGGCATGGTGATCGACTCGGAAGCCAACGAACGCGGCACGGGCGAGCGGCTCATATCCGCGCCGAATTCCGCCATAGAGGCCCATGTGATCCCCGCCAACGAGGAGCTGATGGTGGTACAATCGGCTTACGATTGCATTAATTTCAAATAAATTAGAAAAATGTGCTGTAAACTATAGATTTTTTGGCGCAGATGTTGTATACTATATTATGATTTGGTAACGGGGTCAAATCGACACCGCTGCCACAACAAAATGAAAGTAGGGATAGCGTGAAAAATAAGAAGTGTATCGCCATGCTTCTGGCTGGCGGTCAGGGAAGCCGCCTCGGACTTCTCACCAAGGTCATGGCCAAGCCGGCCGTGCCCTTCGGCGGAAAGTATCGCATCATAGACTTTCCCCTGTCCAACTGCACCAATTCCAACATTGACACCGTGGGCGTGCTGACCCAGTACCGGCCCCTGGAGCTGAACAGCTATATCGGTTCCGGCCAGACCTGGGACCTGGACCTGAGCTATGGCGGCGTTTACGTGCTGCCCCCCTATGCCACCGCCGACAGCAGCGAGTGGTACAATGGCACCGCCAACGCCATCTACCAGAACTTCGGCTTTATCGAGCAGTTCGATCCGGAATACGTGCTCGTCCTCTCCGGTGACCACATCTACAAGATGGATTACAACCGGATGCTCTCTTCCCACATCGAGCGCAACGCGGACGTCACCATCGCGGTACGCCCCGTGCCGTGGGAGGTTGCCCCGTCCTTCGGCATCATGAACGTGGACGAGAACGACGCCATCATCGAATTCGAGGAAAAGCCGAAGCAACCCAAGAGCAACCTGGCTTCTATGGGCGTCTACATCTTCACCTGGAAGGTGATGAAGGAATACCTGACCGCTGACGCTGCCGACCCGAAATCCCAGAACGACTTCGGCAAGAACATCATCCCGAACCTGCTGAACGACAAGAAGGCGCTGTACGCCTACGCGTTCACCGACTACTGGAAGGACGTCGGCACCATCGCCAGCCTCTGGGAGGCCAACATGGACCTGCTGAAGACCCCGCCGGAGTTCGACCTGACCGACCCGCGCTGGAAGATCTATTCCCGCACGCCGGTCATGCCGCCCCACTTCATCGCGGACGACGCCGTGGTGGAAAACTCCATGGTCACCGAGGGCTGCGAGATCGACGGCATCGTGCGTGACAGCGTGCTGTTCGCCGGCGTCACCGTCGAAAAGGGCGCCGTGGTGGAGGACAGCGTGATCATGCCCGGCACCACCATACAGGCCGGGGCTATCGTGCGCCGCGCCATCGTCTCCGAGGACTGCGTGATTGCAAAGCGCTGCGAGGTTGGCGAGTCCGCCGGTGACATCGCCCTGATCGGCCAGGATACCGTGCTGCCCGAGGGCTATGTGGTAAAGGCAGGCCTGCAGGTCGACAACGATGCTATTTCACGAAAGGAGGGCGCCTGATATGAACGATGTCATGGGCATTGTCTACACTTCTAAAGACGACCTCACGCTGCGCGAGCTGACCAGCCAGCGCGCGGTGGCCGCGATTCCCGTGGCCGGCCGCTATCGCATCATCGACTTCACCCTCTCCAGCCTGGTGAATTCGAACATCCACAACGTGGGCATCATCGCCCAGAAGAACTATCACTCGCTGATGGACCACCTGGGCTCAGGCAAGGACTGGGATCTGCACACCCGCAACAACGGCCTGTTCATACTCCCCCCCTTCCTGACCCGTGAAAACGGCGGCGAGTACAGCGGCGTGCTGGACGCGCTGAAGGCCAACTTCGACTACCTGCGCCGCTCCCGCCAGGAATTCGTGATCCTGACCAACAGCGATTACGTTATGAACACCAGCTTCGAGCCGATGATCCAGCAGCACATCAAGTCCGGCGCGGACATCACGCTGATGTACAAAAAGGCCACGCCCGAGATCACCGAGTTCACCTCTTCGTCGAAGAACGACCATTGCTACCTTGGCATCGGCGAGGGCGGCATCGTCAACGACATCGAGATCAACCCCAATGCGGCCAGCTATGACAACCTGTACCTGAACGTCATGATGATCAAGCGCACGATGCTGATGTACATGGTGGACCAGGTCATCTCCCACGGCAGCCACGATTTCTACGCGGACATGCTGCGCCCCTACATCAAATCCGGCGCGCTGAAGATCATGGCCTACGAGGAGAAGGGTTACTATCGCCGCATCGAGACGATCCGGGGCTACTTCAACTTCAACATGGATCTGCTCAAGCCCGGCGTGCGCAAGGAGCTGTTCGGCGCGAACCCGGTCTACACCAAGACCCGCGACTCGGTGCCCACCATCTATCGCGGCAACGCGAAGATCAAGAACTCCCTGATCGCCGACGGCTGCGTGATCGACGGCGAGGTGGAGAACTGCGTGCTGTTCCGCGGCGTCACCGTGGGCAAGGGCGCGAAGCTGAAAAACTGCGTGATCATGCAGGACGGCTACATCGAGGAAGACGTCGAACTCGAAAACGTCATCTTCGACAAGGCGGTCACCATTCGCAGCCACAGCCGCCTGGTCGGCCCGGGCCAATACCCGATCGTCATCGGCAAGAACATCACGCTGTAAGTCTTCCGACCGGGGGCGGCAACGCCCCCGGATTATGGAAAAACCGCGGTATAACCCGTTTCAAACCCGGAAAGAATCATACCTATAGGAGGAAACAGAGCCATGAAAATTCTCTTCGCAACATCTGAATGCATGCCGTTTGTCAAGACCGGCGGCATTGCGGACGTGATGGGCGCGCTGCCCAAGGAAATCCTGAAGGCCGGCGAAGACGTCCGCGTCATCCTCCCGCTGTACAAGGCCATCGGCGCTGAGTGGCGTGAGAAGATGCAGCATATGCTGTATTTCTACATCAACCTCGGCTGGCGCAGGCAGTATGTGGGCATTGAAACGATGGTATACGGCGGCGTCACCTTCTACTTTGTGGACAACGAGCAGTACTTTGGCCGCGACTACATCTACGGCATGGGCGGCGACGAGGGCGAGCGCTTCGCATACTTCTGCCGCGCCGTCATGGAAGCGCTGCCGAAGATCGATTTCATTCCCGATGTGCTGCACTGCAACGACTGGCAGACCGGCCTGATCCCGGTGCTGCACAAGCTGCAATACAAGCACCTGGAGCTGTTTGCGAACATGCGGACGGTGTACACCATCCACAACCTGCAGTACCAGGGCCTGTTCCCCATCGACACCATCGAGGACCTGCTGTACCTGGGCAACCTGGCCTACACCAGCGACGCCCTGGAATTCTACGGCATGTGCTCCTGCATGAAGGGCGGCATCGTGTTCGCCGATGAGATCACCACCGTCAGCCCCACCTATTCCCAGGAGATCCAGACCGCCTACTACGGCGAGCGGCTGGACGGCCTGCTGCGCACCCGGGTGGACCACCTCAGCGGCATACTCAACGGCATCGACACCGAGGAGTTCGACCCCGAAAAGGACCCGCTGCTCACCCAGAACTACACCCCGGACACCTACGACAAAAAGGTCGAAAACAAACTGGCGCTGCAGCGCGAGCTGGGGCTGACCGTCGATGCCAACGTGCCGATGATCGCCATGATCACCCGCCTGGCCGGCCAGAAGGGCCTGGACCTGGTGGAGTGCGTGCTGCCGGAAATCATGAATACCGGGGCCCAGCTGGTGATACTGGGCATGGGCGAGAGCCGGTACGTCGACCTGTTCAGCTGGGCCCAGTGGAAGTACCCGTTGCAGGTTTCGGCCAACTTCCAGATGAACAACGCCCTGGCCCACAAGATCTACGCCGCGGCGGACCTGTTCCTGATGCCCTCGCTGTTCGAGCCCTGCGGCCTGAGCCAGCTGATCTCGCTGCGCTACGGCACGCTGCCCATCACCCGTGAGACCGGCGGCCTGCGGGACACCGTGCTCGCCTACAACGAATACACCGGCGACGGCAACGGCTTCACCTTCCTCTATTACAACGCCCACGACATGCTGCACGTCATCGAGAACGCCGTGCGCATGTTCCACGAGCAGCGCGAGCTGTTCAACAGCCTGGCCATACGCGCCATGAAGGGCCAGTACGGCTGGGACCAGTCCGCGAAGAAGTACATCGAGCTTTATGAAAAGCTGGTCCCTGAGGCCGCGAAGAAGCCCGCAAAGAAGAAGGCTGCACCGAAGGCCAAGGCGGCTGAGGACGGCGGGGAGAAGGCCGTGCCGAAGGCCAAGGTGGCTGAGGACGGCGAGCAGAAGCCCGCCACCCGCAGGCGCACGGCCAAGCCCAAGGCGGAGGCCGCCGAGGCCGAAGCCCCGGCAAAGAAGCCCGCGACCCGTAATAAGGCCGCCAGCGCCGAGGATGCGCCGAAGAAACCCCGCGCCCCCCGGAAGAAGAAGGAAGAGGCCGCCGAATAAACGATGTCTATTTGGAATAACCGATGTCAATCGGCATCGGTTATTCCCTTATAATCAACCTACAGGAGCACAAGCATGGATAATCGCGATGAGATTATACAAACCCAGATGGACCTGATCAGCACGCTGGTCAACAACAATCTCCGCAGCATGGCGAACGACATATGGGGCGTTCCGGGGCCCAAGTCCCCCACGCCCGGCCCATCGAAAAAGCCCGTGGACGGGCCGCAGCCCGGGAAGACCCCCGCACCTGCGGCAGAGGCCAAGCCCGCCGACGTCCAACAGGCCGCCGAGGAGGAGACGCCCCCTGAGAACATCGAGGACCTGAAGAAGGAGCTCGACGAGCTGATCGGCCTGAAGGGCGTCAAGCGCGAGGTCAACAACCTCATCAACACCGTCACCATCTACAAACTGCGCCGTGAAAACGGTCTCAAGACGGTGGACATGTCGCTGCACATGGTGTTCTCCGGCAATCCAGGCACCGGCAAGACGATGATCGCCCGGCTGATGTCCCGCATCTACAAGAGCCTGGGCATGCTCAAGAAGGGCCATCTGGTGGAAGTGGACCGCTCCGGGCTGGTTGCGGGCTACGTGGGCCAGACCGCCACCAAGACCAGCGCCGTGATCGAAAAGGCGCTGGGCGGCGTATTGTTTATCGACGAGGCCTACGCCCTGAACGGCAAGACCGAAAACGACTTCGGCCAGGAGGCCATCGACACGCTGCTGAAGGCCATGGAGGATCACCGTGAGGACCTGGTGGTCATCGTGGCGGGCTACGACGGTCTGATGGACCAGTTCATCCACTCCAATCCCGGCCTGGAATCCCGCTTCAACCGCTACCTGCACTTCGACGACTACACCGCCGAAGAGATGATGGGCATACTGGATCTGCAGCTGAAAAAAGGACAGTATGTTCTGACCGAACAGGCGCGAAAGGACGTGGCCGATTACATCGCCGCCGCCAACACCAGCTCCATTGCCTTCGGCAACGGCCGCGGGGTGCGCAACATATTCGAGCGGCTGCTGGTCGCCCAGGCCAACCGGCTGGCACAGGCCTCGGACATCACCAAGGACGACCTGATGACCATCACCGAGGCCGACGTGGCCGCAGCACGGAGCACCGACGAGAAGATCCTGGCCGCGGAAAAGGCCCAGCAGGAACTGATACAATCCGCCGAGGACACCCTCGCAGAGCTTCAGCGGCTGGCCAGAAACGTACCCGTCAATCTGAAGAAGCCGGTAAGCGACGGCCCCGAAGAACCGGATGCCCCGGAGGCGGACGCATAGAGCGCGTTTCTAAACGGGCATCCCACTGAATGGGACCACCATGAATGAAAGGCTTGGAATGTAGCAGCGGCGCCTGCGCCGTCATGGCATTTCAACCGTCGTGGGGACCGCCGTCCGCACAGACGCCCCCGATCAATACCCCCACCCCGTCCAGCAGGAGGTGTTATCCATGAAGAGAACCGTCGTCGCCATCCTCGCGCTGATGATGGCGCTGGCCCTTTGCTCCGGCGCGCTGGCCAGCACGGTCGTCGTCACCGGGGATGCCAACGCCCGCAGCAACCCCAGCCTGAACGGTTACAAGCTGGGTGTGGTCACCCAGGGCTCATGGCTGACTTACAGGAACGTCTACTCCGTGGACGATCGGGGCGTGATGTGGTATGGCATCATCTTCGACGGCGAGGAAGCGTGGATCTCTTCACGGTACAGCTATGTGATCTACGACGACGAGGAAGACGACGCCTACGACGACTATCCCGTGGTGTACGTCCACCGGGATTCCCACGTTCGCGACGAGCCCGGCCTCTACGGCGATTCACTCACCGTGGCAAGGGCGGGTTCGGTGTTGCGCGCCGATGGCGAATCCCGTTGGGACGACCGGGGGGTAGAGTGGTATTACGTCTGCTGCAATGGATACTGGGGCTGGATATCCTCCAGATATACGTCCGCTGCGGGTTGATTTTACTGCAGAAACCGCGACTTTCCGAAGATTGGAAATCCGCTGCTTTTGTCGTATCAATGGTCCTTTGTAACTTTATTTCTACATTTTTCCCTCAAACATTGACAATCATGCCGTATGTGCTTTAAGATATAGGTTAGCTATAAGTGTGCTGTACATACGACAATTGTAATGATTTGGAGGTTCTTGACTATGCTAAAGCAGGGGCGCAAGCGCGAGGCGAAGGGCCTTGCGGTTCTCTATTTCATCATTGGCCTGATTATTCTGCTGATCATACTGGCTGTGATTTACTTCGCGCTGGCCAAGCTGGATTATTCCGACAAGCTGGACCCCGAAGTAACCATGCGGCCTTACGTCGAGCAGACACAGCCCGTGGTTGAAGCTGACCCGTATGAGCCCGAGACGGAAACCGTTGAAACCGACACAGGCGACAGCGTGCCCGAGGATGAGGTGGACCTGACCGAACCCACTGAGGCGCCGACCCCGGAGCCTACGCCCGAACCCACGCCCGAACCCACGCCCGAGCCTACGCCCGAACCCACGCCCGAACCCACGGCGCTGCCGGCAGAGAACGTGGCACAGCCCATGAAAAAGCTGCCCAACCTGCCCGCCGAGCCCTCCGAGAACGGCAAGATCGGCCTCACCACCAGCTTTGTCTCCCCCGCCGACGATAACAAGCTGATGTACCTGGCAGGCTATGGCTATGTCAATGAGGAAGCCTTCGACGGCGCTGCCGCAAAGAGCTGGCTGGTGATCACCGAGGTCGCATCCGGCCAGAACATCGGCTACCCGCTGACCAACACCGCGGGCGTTTCCGGACTGCCCCATGCCGACGCCGTCTGCCAGAACGCCACCGCCTGTGACTTCGAGATTACGCTCGATGTCAGCCAGTACAAGGAGGGCATCTACTCCATGGCGCTGGTTGTCGGCTACAAGGACGGGAAAAAGAACGTCTTCAAGTACTACCCCTTCAGCAGCGACGTGAAATTCACCGTGCTGGACGGCAAGGTGGTCACCCCCGCCCCGGCTGCGGAATTTGAATAAGGCTGATAAGCTAACGAGCGCGCAATACGGCGGCGCATTGAGCGCCGCCGTATTGCGCGCTCGTCAGTTAACACAGCCTTTCTTGACTTTATCGTGGTAACGTGCTAAAATATCGTCAATCAAATCCCCGGAGGTTGTCTATGAACCCTGTCATTGATTCGCTGAAGCCGGAGGAGCGGGTGCTCTACGCCCTGCGGAGCCTGTACCAGCGCTACGGCTACAGCCAGTTCAAGATGAGCAAATTCGAAGAATATGATCTGTACGCGCGCAACAAGGATTTCCTCATCTCCGACGGCGTCATCACCTTCACCGATACCGACGGTCGGCTGATGGCGCTGAAGCCGGACGTGACGCTCTCCATCATCAAGAACACCCGTCAGATGCCGGGCAGCATGCAGAAGCTGTACTACAACGAAAACGTCTACCGTGTCTCCGGCAGCACGCGCTGCTTCAAGGAGATCATGCAGACGGGCCTGGAGTGCATCGGCGACATCGACCTGTACAGCCTGTGTGAGGTCATCTTCCTTGCGGCCCAGAGCCTGCACGCCATCGATCCGGACTATGTGCTGGATCTGTCCCACATGGGCGTGGTCTCGGCACTGGTGGACGCCCTGGCGCTGGACGACGAGCGCCGGGCGGCGGTGCTGTCCTGCATCGGTGAAAAGAACGGCGACGGTGTGCGTCGGCTGTGCCCGGACAGGGATGTCTCCGGCATACTCGCGCTGATCGCGGCCCACGGCTCCGCGGACGCGGTCATTGAATCCATACGCCCCTGGTGCAAAGACGGCGCCGCGAAGTCAGCTCTGGACGAGCTTGCGCAGGTGACCGGGATCCTGAACGCCAACCGCTGCGAGGGCGTGCGGGTGGACTTCTCCATCGTCAACGACATGAACTACTATAACGGCATCGTGTTCATGGGCTATATCCGGGGCATCCCTACCGGCGTGCTTTCCGGCGGCCAGTATGACAACATGATGCACCGCATGGGCCGGAATTGCAGGGCCGTGGGCTTCGCCATCTACATGGACCTGTTGGAGCGATTGAGCGACGGGCCAAGGCCCTTCGATGTGGATACGCTGGTGCTCTACGACGAACGCGCCGACATCATGGCGCTGACAAAGGCCGTGAACCGGCTGACCGGCGAGGGCTACAGCGTCCGTGCCCAGAAGGCCGTGGACGACAAGCTGCGCTACCGGCGGCTTTTGAGGTTCGGCGAAGGAGGGATCGAGGATGGCGAATAACATGATCAACGTCGCCCTGCCCAAGGGCCGCCTGGGCGAGAAGGTCTACGGCATGTTCGCGGCGGCGGGCTACGAGTGCCCGTCGATCCTGGAACCCAACCGCAAGCTGATCTTCGAAAACGGGGCCACCGGCGTGCGCTACTTCTGGGTCAAGCCCTCAGACGTGGCCATCTACGTGGAACGCGGCGCGGCGGACATCGGCGTGGCCGGCAAGGACATCCTGCTGGAGTACATGCCGGAGGTCTACGAGCTGCTGGATCTGAACGTGGGCCGTTGCCGCATGGCCGTCGCCGCCATGAAGGCCTTCCGGGACAACCCGGAGCGCACGCTGCGCGTGGCCACCAAGTTTACCCGCATCGCCCGGGAATACTACGCCGGGCTGGGCCGGGACATCGACATCATCCACCTGAACGGCAGCATCGAGATCGCGCCGATCCTCGGTCTTTCCGATGTGATCGTGGACATCGTGGAGACGGGAAAGACGCTGCTGGAGAACGACCTGGAGCCCATTGAGACCATCGTACCGATCAGTGCCCGGCTGATCGCCAACAAGGTCAGCTTCAAATTCCATGGCGAACAGATCGAGGCCATCTGTCGGGGTCTGGCGCAACAGGTAAAGCAATAATCAAAGGGGAATCGCTATGATCAAAATCATGAAATACGGCGAGGTCGACAATTCTGACATCTTCGCCCGCTCCATGCCTGAGGTGGACGTGGCCGGGATCGTTTCGGCCATCATCGCCGAGGTTCGTGCCCGTGGCGACGCAGCGCTCATGGAATACTGCGAAAAATTTGACCATGTAAGGCTCGAAACGCTGGAGGTCTCCCCCGCCGAGCTGGACGCCGCCATCGAAAAAGTGGAGCCGGAATTCATCGACGTGCTGGAGACCGCCGCCGAAAACATCCGCGCCTTCCATGAAAAGCAGGTGCGCACCAGCTTCATCATCGCCGAAAAGGACGGCGTGGTGATGGGCCAGAAGGTCATCCCTTTGGACCGCGTGGGGCTCTACGTGCCCGGTGGCACGGCGGCCTACCCCTCCACCGTGCTGATGGACGCCATTCCCGCTAAGATCGCCGGCTGCGGCGAGATCGTGATGGTGACGCCCCCGGCGAAGGATGGCAGCGTCAATCCCGCTATACTGGCCGCAGCGAAGGTGGCCGGCGTCAGTCGTATCTTCAAGGTGGGCGGCGCGCAGGCCGTGGCCGCGCTGGCCTACGGCACCCAGAGCATTCCCTACGTCGACAAGATCGTCGGCCCAGGCAACGCCTTCGTGGCCGAGGCCAAGAAGCAGGTCTTCGGGCGGGTATCCATCGACATGATCGCCGGACCCAGCGAGATCCTGGTGGTGGCCGACGGCAACAGCAACGCCCGCCAGGTGGCGGCGGATATGCTCTCCCAGGCCGAGCACGACAGGATGGCCAGCGCGGTGCTGGTCACCGACAGCATGGCCCTGGCCGAGGCTGTTCGGGATGAGATCGACCGCCAGGTGCGTGCGCTGCCCCGCTTTGATATCGCTTCGACCTCCATCGACGTGAACGGCAAGATCATCGTCGCGGAAAACATCGACCAGGCCATCGGCATCGCCAACGCCATTGCGCCGGAGCACCTGGAGCTTTGCCTGGACAATCCCTTCGACTACCTGGACCGCATCCGCCACGCGGGCTCCATCTTCTTGGGGCGCAACTGCCCCGAGGCCCTGGGCGACTACCTGGCCGGGCCCAACCACACGCTGCCCACCGGCGGCACCGCCCGGTTCTACAGCCCCCTGTCGGTGGACGACTTCGTCAAGAAGAGCCAGTACACCTATTTCACCGCCGCCGCCCTGCAGGCCGTCTCCGACAAGATCGCCCGCTTCGCCCGCAAGGAAGGGCTGGAGGGACACGCGAGAAGCGTACTTTCACGCTTCGAAGAAGCCTGATAGTGCGCAAATGAGGTATTAGGAATGAGGAATGAGGAATGAGCCGTTATCTGATCGACAGGTATCAATCCTTGGAGGCCTATGTTCCCGGCGAGCAGCCCCGGGACATGCAGTATGTCAAGCTGAATACGAATGAAAGTCCCTATCCCCCGGCCCCCGGGGTCGTCGAGGCCGTTCAGGCCGAAGCGGGGCGGCTGCAGCTGTACTCCGATCCGGTTTGCGTCGAGCTGAGGGACGCGCTGGCGGCGCGCTATGGCGTAAAGCGGGAAAATGTCTTCGTGTCAAACGGCTCCGACGACATACTGAACTTCGCCTTCATGGCCTTCGGTGGCCCACGGGCTTACTTCCCGGACATCAGCTACGGCTTTTACCCAGTGTACGCCGGGTTGCACGGCCTCGAGGCCCATCCGATCCCCCTGCGGCAGGATTTCAGCATCGATCCCGTCGATTACATGGTGCTGGACGGCTTCATCGCCATCGCCAACCCCAACGCCCCCACCGGCATGGCGCTGGAAATCGGGCAGATCGAGGACATACTGCGGGCCAACCCCGACCACGTGGTGCTGATCGACGAGGCCTATGTGGACTTCGGGGCCGAATCCTGCGTAAGGTTGACAGCAAAATACGACAACCTGCTGGTGGTGCAGACCTTCTCCAAGTCCCGCAGCATGGCTGGCGCGCGCCTGGGCTTCGCCATCGCGAACGAGGGGCTGATCGCCGACCTGGAGAAGATCAAGTTCAGCACCAACCCCTACAGCATCAACCGCATGACCCTGGCCGCGGGCCTGGCCACGCTGAAGGCAGACGACGTCTGCACGGCCAACTGCCGCAGGGTGGTCGATACGCGTGAAGTCACCGTCGACCGGCTCCGGCAGATGGGCTTCGAGGTGCTGCCCAGCAAGGCGAACTTCGTGTTCGCCCGCCATCCCCACTCAGGCGGCGGCTTCCTGTATCGCCAGCTGAAGGCCCGGGGCGTGCTGGTGCGCCACTTCGACTCCCCCCGCATCAAGGATTTCCTGCGCATCACCATCGGCACGCCGGAGCAGATGGACGTACTATGCGCGGCATTGAAGCACATTCTTGAGGCCGAGTGAAGCGTTGTACAAATACTGATTTATCGAGCTGTGCTCGATAAATCAGTATTCAGGTTTTAGGTTTTAGGGGTTAGGTTTTAGGGGTGGTGCAAATCCCTTCGGGATTTG
>CACWZI010000071.1 GCA_902765305.1 uncultured Eubacteriales bacterium | reverse complement strand
CTCCTGAGAGGAAACGCCCAAACCATCGTTACCGCAGGGGGACCGACCTCTTCCGACCCGCCGCAAGCGGCGGCCCACCTTCCCCTGAACCGCTCCCTTTGGTCGCTGGGGAAGGCTTTGGATACGCCGCTGTTTTCCCTAACCCCTAACCCCTAAAACCTAACCCCTGAATACTGATTTATCGAGCAAAGCTCGACAAATCAGTATTTGTGCACCTTCCCGCCTCGAAAAAAGGCGAAAATGCGCTTTATTCCTGTGAACGTATATAAAAATATGATCGACATATAATTCGACTCCGGTCTGCATTCGCTCATGGGCAGGGGCAAACCCACACGGCTCCTGGCCCGTTTTCCTGGCCTTGTCCACCTGCCTGATCGACCTGCGCTCAGGGGCCTCCGGCATCGATAAACCGCCGAATCCGGGCAAAAATATCGATTGTTTACAAACGACCTCCGTCTGCTTAACAATCGAAATCCACCCCGTTTTCCTCGCGCGGCAGCGCTTCCCATTCGACGGATATTCGGGCACTGTTTTCGCCATCTTTGCCCTTCCGATTTCGGTTAAATGACCCCGGTCGGTTAATTCAGGTGTCGAAACAATTGCCTTCGCCATGAAAATAAAGGCATATGGCTGTCAAAATGTTACTTTTTTATTTGGTGTTATCGTATTTTTTCAAATTATAATATGGTTTTGTTTCGCGGAACGCTGGCCATGGCGGCAGGTTGCCGCCGCTACAGCGCGCAAAAAAACTGCCTCAACGTGTTTCGTTTTTGAGGCAGCCTGCTCCATTGCTTGACTATGCGATTTTTCCCGACGGTCCCGCTCGCCTGTCCGGTCAGACCACCTCCCGGTTCACCATGCCGCCGAACAGGGTCCTGAGGATGATTCGCAGGTCCAGGCCGAAGGACCAGTTTTCAATGTACCAGATATCGTGCTCGATGCGCTTGGGGATGCTGGTGTCCCCCCGGTAGCCGTTCACCTGCGCCCAGCCGGTGATGCCGGGGCGCACCTGGTTCTTCACCATGTACAAGGGCACCGTCTCGCGGAACTGTTCCACAAAGAAGGGAATCTCCGGTCGCGGGCCGACCAGGCTCATATCCCCCCGCAGCACGTTCCAAAGCTGGGGCAGCTCGTCCAGGCTCAGCTTGCGCAGCAGCGCGCCCACAGGCGTTCGCCGGTCATCGGTGTCGGTGGACCAGGCCGTATTCTGGCCGTCATTCACCCGCATGCTTCGAAATTTCAGCATCGTAAACGGCTTCTTGTTGAGCCCCACCCGCTCCTGCCTGAACAGTATGGGGCCGGGGCTGGAGAGCTTGATCGCCACAGCAATGATCAGCAGCAGCGGGCTGAGCACGATCAGCGCCAGAGCGCTGACGACGATGTCGAAGGTCCGCTTCAGGCCCGCGTTGAAGGGCTCGTCCAGGGGCGTGGTGCGCAGCTGGATCAGCTTGATGGAGCCGATGTTGTCGATGTCCGCCCGGGTGGGGATCACGTCGTTGTAGAAGGGGATCACGCTGACCTTGGTGCCGCTCTTCTCGCACAGCTGTATGACCTGCACGGTCACGCCCAGCTCCTCCGGCTCCAGGGCCAGTATCACCTCGTCGATGCCCTCGCCGTGCAGCCGGGCCTCCAGTCGCTCGGCCCAGCCCTCCTCTCTTGGCGATATGACGCCCGCCAGATGCACGCCCAGCGACTTGTCCTTCTCCACCTCCGCGGCATACCGCCGTGTCAGGTGTCCGCTGCCCACCACCAGGTTGTGCTTGAGGTTGTACCCCTGGGCCCAAAAATGGCGAATCGCCAGCCGCTTGGCCATCATCGCCGCCACGACGGTGATATAGTAGATGCCCAGCACGCCACGGGAGAATTCCTGCAGGCGGAACAGGTACAGCAGGGCGGCCACTGTTACCAGCGCGATCAGGTTGCCCAGCGCGATGTTCCGGAATTCGGTACCCAGCTTCCTGACGCGCGTGACCCGGTAGACGCGAAGCATGCCCAGCACGGCGACCGTCCACAGCGCGTAGACCACCGCCGCCATTGCCGATCCGTTGCCCAGGTTTGCCAGCGAGGCCATGTTCGGGTTCTTCGTCACCACGCCCAGCCACAGCCAGGAAGCGAACACGTAGGACAGGAATACCAACAGCGCGTCGGTGAGGATGTTCAATAGATTCAGTTGTCTCTGACTGCGTCGTATCATGCTTTTTTGTCTATGCCGTCTCTCCGTTCGCGTCTTCCCCAGCCAGCTGGGAATCGATCCAGGCCATCCTGTCCTTCAGCCAATCGATTTTTTCCTCTGCTTCATCCTCGATCGTCACCATCGAGCTGCCCCACCGCTCGGCATCGAGCCTGCGGCTGGCATTGATGGACCGGCCCTCTGCCTCGATGAGCGCCTGCAGCCCCGATCGCGCCACGTCAATGAGGGAGGGGGAAACCCGATTCCAGCAGTCCCCATAGCCGGCGATAAAGGCCTCGTTCTTAAGCAGGTACCGGAAATACAGGCCTCTGTTTTCCCTTTGAGGCGACCATTTGCCATCACACACGCCATCGCGTCTGAAGGTATTGTCGAAATCCCAAAGCGGGCCCATATGGAGCTTGAACCGCTCCGGATCCCCAGCGTCGAATTTCTCCATATAATAGTAGATATTCGCACCGGCGGCATCGATCTCTCCGGTGATGTCCCGCGTCATGAGCCAGGCGATAAAGGTTTCCATGTCAATCCGGTCGCTGGCGCCGTCCTTTTTGATATCATTGCCCAGCGCGTCCATATATTCCTTGATCTGCTGCAGCCGGGCGTCGGTCAGCCTTTCCCCGTCGGGATATTTTACGGTGTAGTACTTCTTGGGACCGATGGCCACGGCTTCGAAGTATACGCTTTCATTCCACCAGTACGCGTCGCACTCGATCATAAATCCCTGCGGCCCGACATGCTCCGACAGCGACGCGCCGTCGACGGCCGATACCAACAGGTAGACCCCCCGGTAATCATCGTTGAGCACCACGTTGACGAAGCGACAGTCCGGCGTCCATTTCATGCCGCACTGTTGGCCGATCAGGAAACTCAGATGGGTTCTCAGATCCTGCCCCTGAGTCGCAAGCAGCGCATACCTGCTTTCCACATGGCCGTTTTCAAACAGATCCGCCGCATCCTTCAGTACCAGCTTATAGGGCATTTTGCCCTCCAGGCCCGCAGCCCGCGCCGTCGTGTTGCCCCGGGCCTTCACCTTCATTCGGGAGGTAAAGGCACGTCCGGAGCCCAGGTTTGTGATCTCGCAGTACCCATTGATATAAGCGTTGTCCTTTATCGTCCGCCCGCGGGCACCCTCGGGCGGATCGGTTTCCACAAAGGTCGGGCTCTTGCCCCCCCGGGTATAGATGTATATCGCCGGCAGGCCAGCGTCATTGAGCTTTTCCCTGAGGGATTGCGCCTCGCCGCTTTCCCCGTTTCCCGCCTGGAACGACAGCATGCACGAGAACACCACGCACGCGAGCAGCACCGTAAGGGCCAGCGCCGGGGCAAAGCGCACGCCCTTGCCGGCATGCCGGGGCACGCCAGGGATCAGATTATCCTTATCCACATCTTTCATCGATTGCCTTGCCCTGATCGCCGATTGACTTCAGATACCTTCCCACCGCGTCCCGCCAATCCGGCAGCGGCTCAAACCCGTTTTCAACCAGCTTTCCCCTGTCCAGCCGGCTGTCGAAGGGGCGCGCGGCCCTGCTGAGAGCGTATTCTGCAGTGGTCACGGCAACGACGTTCACAGCCATGCCCGCCTGCCGGAAGATCTCTGTTGCGAAATCCGCCCAGCTTGCTCTCGCCGTACACGTTCAGCGGCGCGTAATCGACACAGTCCGGCTGCCAGGGCTCGGTCCCCTGGCCGCTAAAGAAATTCAACGATTTCCGTACATCTTCTCATAATAATTCCGGTATTCCCCGCTGATGATGGTTTCCCACCACTGGCGATTGTCCAGGTACCACTGAATGGTCTTTTTGATGCCGTCGGCGAACCGCGTCTCCGGCAGCCAGCCCAGCTCGTCGTGGATTTTCGTGGGGTCGATGGCGTAGCGCATATCGTGGCCCTTGCGGTCGGTGACGAACGTGATCAGGCTCTCGGGCTTGCCCAGCTCCTTGCAGATCAGCTTCACGATATCGATGTTGCGCATCTCGTTGTGGCCGCCCACGTTGTACACCTCGCCCACCCGGCCCCTGTGGATGATCAAATCGATGGCCCGGCAGTGGTCCTCCACATAGAGCCAGTCCCGCACGTTCAGCCCCTCGCCGTACACCGGCAGCGGCTTGTCGTTCAACGCGTTGGCGATCATCAGTGGAATCAGCTTCTCGGGGAAGTGGTAAGGCCCATAGTTGTTGGAGCAGCGGGAGATGGTCACCGGCAGATCAAAGGTGCGGTGGTAGGCCAGCACCAGCAGGTCCGCCCCGGCCTTGCTGCTGGAATAGGGGCTGGAGGTATGGATGGGCGTCTCCTCGGTGAAGAACAGGTCCGGACGGTCCAGCGGCAGATCGCCGTAGACCTCGTCGGTGGACACCTGGTGGTAGCGCTGTATGCCGTACTTCCGGCAGGCGTCCATCAGCACGGAGGTGCCGATGATGTTGGTCTGCAGGAATATGCCCGGGTCCTCGATGGAGCGGTCCACGTGGCTCTCCGCGGCGAAATTCACCACGATGTCCGGGTGCTCCTCCTCAAACAGCTTATAGACCCCCGCACGGTCGCAGATGTCCAGCTTCACAAAGCGGAAGTTGGGCCTGTCCATCACGGGCGCCAGCGTGGACAGGTTGCCCGCGTAGGTCAGCTTGTCCAGGCATACGATCCGGTAGTCCGGATAGGTCTTCAGCATGTGGAAAATGAAGTTGGCGCCGATGAAGCCGGCGCCGCCGGTGACGATGATGTTCATGTGTCAGCCTCCCTCTGTCTTGCCTCAAAAAAAGGCCTTTCGGTTTCTCAGCGCGTATCCCGGGCCTTGTCGCAGGGCTGCCTGGGCCATTCGTAGCACGCCGTACATGGTCTTGTTGTGCCTGGCGATCCGCTTTATTCCCTCGGTCAGCCTCCCGCCCGGGTTGGCCCGGCGCCCGAAGCGGGACTTGGACAGGGAGACGCTGGGCTTCCTGTAGCGCTCGGTATAGATGTACTTGCAGCCTTCGCCATGCACATGCTGCAGGAAGCATCTTTCCATATTCTGGAAGATCGGGATCTGCTGTGTCTGGAACCCAAACCAGCCAAGCATCTCCTCAAGCCCGATGTCCTTTATTTGATGCTGGACCTGGTTCCGGTACAGGTAGCGCAAGGCGCGATACCTGACATAATCCAGCGGCACCGGAAAATGGCAGACCCATTCGCAGTCGATGCAGTACAGGCCGGATTCGTTCTCGATAAAATTGGACAGCTGGGAATCGATGTTGACGGGGTTCAGCGCGGGAACATCCTCCCCCAGCTCATTTCGGCCAAACATCGCTTCAAATTCAGGCGACGGCCGAAAGGGCGTGACAAAGCGCTGCTGTACGTGAAGCACGCGCTCCAGCCGCTCATTCACCTGCGCGACGAAGCGCTCCCTGTCAAGGTGCTCCGCGTCGATCTGCTCCGCCAGGTTCTGGCCCGCGATATAGGGAAAACGCAACGACCCGTCCGCCCATTCGCAGGAAATCACCTGTATGCCGTCGTAGTAATCCCGCAGGCGCTCGCTGTTTTCGCGGATGCGCTCCAAATGCGCCCTTGCCGCGCTTTCCCCGGCGCGCTTGCGAACAAACAGGCCGCCTTCATCCTCGCAGATTTCAGTCGTGACGCGAAAATCGGGGCTGCGCGTGGGGTTGTACTTGGCATACAGCACCCGGCACGTTTGCTCACTCATTGCCGCTCACCTCCCCCGCAGAAGACGAGAAAGGAATTCGCGAACATCTCGAACTTGCCCTCCCGAATCAGCTCGTTCATGGCCTTCGCCTCGTCGAAAAAGTCAAAGCGATCCCTGTCGTAGTTCGGCGTGTTGCCGATGAACGGGTAGACCTTCGGAAGCCGCCTTTCGGAATAGACCTCTGTGGGCAGCTTGTAATCCGGCAGCGGATAGTAAAAATCCAGCTCCCCAAAGCCCGCCTCATGCAGAAGCGCCTCCAGGCCCTCCCGCGAGAAGGTACGCACCCGCTCGACGCCCGGATAGCCCATGATGCCGTCCATGATGTTGCCCGTATGGTCCTCCCGCGCGCCGGCCCAGTACTTGATGCCGTACTTGTTCTCAATGGCCACGATCAGCTTCCCGCCGGGCTTCAAATAGCCGCGCGCCTTTTTCAGCATGTCAAGAAAGGGCGAATCGCCCCCGATATAGTAAATCGAATATTCCAGCACGCCGATCAGCGTGACGTAATCGAACTTCTCTTCAATCCGGATGTCCGAAAAATTGCCCACGATGAGCTCCAGGTTGCCATATTCCCTGTTCCGGTGGGCATTGATCATGGATCTGCGCCGGGACAGGTCGATCCCGACCACGCGAGCGCACTTTTTACAGAACAGGCCGGTGATCCCGCCGCAGCCGGCGCCGATCTCCAGCAGCGATTTGCCTTCGCCAAAGTCATACCACTCCAGCAGGTTTTCACGGATCGGGGAGAGATGGTACAGCAACGCCCAATTGCTCTGGCGCATCAGCACGTCCTCATAGGCGTCGCTTTGCTGAACGATCCGCAAGAGGGTCTCTTCGATATCCCCGTCGCTGTATTGATCGGAGCCCTGATAGAACCGATAATTCAGCTTGACCTTCCCAACGTTCTCGTAAAGCATCTGGGCCACCGTTCGCGCCTCCTTGGGAAACCTTCCCGTCCGGCTCATACCTCGCCGTAGATAAAATTACATTCGTCGTCCGTCAGCGCCTTGAAGCCGTGGCCGAAGCCCCGGCGCCTCAGCCCAGCACCATCATGCCGGCCAGCCACGGCAGACCGTGGATCTCCCTCCTGTGCTTCAGGTAAAACAGGGGGCCGCTCCTGGGGCGCGTGAACTGCGCCAGAAACGCCTCGTCCGCCTCGGTCAAAAGCTCTGAATACGCCTCGGAGAAGCACTGTGCCTGCGCTTTTTTGCGGATGATAGACGCGCGAACATCGCCGATATGCCGCAGCTTCGCCTCGATATAACCGACGCTGTGCACATCCTTCGCCCCCACGGCGTTTTCCCCGTGCTGGCGATAAGCCCCCAGCGATTCGTCGATATAGACGATCCGCCCGAAGCGCGCCGCCACGACGGCGAGCCACCAATCGTGCATGATGATCCGGGAGCCATCCCCGAAGCGCCCGCCCAGCCGGGCCAGCGCCCGGTTGATGCCCATCGCGCCGCCGGTGGCCACGTTCCGCATCAGTATACTGCGATAGTCGAAGTGGCCGAAATACTGGTTCTGGTAGCGCATCAGCGAGGGCGCCAGCGGCTTCAGCTCCGCGTCGGTGGGGGTCTGGTCGCTGAACACGAGCACCGGCATATCGCCGCCCCATGCCGCCTCGGCCGCCTCGAGGGCCTGCCGGGTACGGGCCACCTTGTCGGGGTACCACACGTCGTCCTGGTCGCAGAACAGCATATAATCCGCCTCGCACTGCGCCATCAGGTGGAAGAAGTGGTCCCGGGCGTTTCCAAAGCGCCTGCCGGCGCAATGCCGGGCGATGCGGTCCGGGTGGCGGCGGACATATTCATCGATGATCGCCCCGGAGCCATCCGTCGATCCGTCGTCGGAAACCGTCAGGCGCCATCGCCCGTCGCTCTGGCGCAGTATGGAATCGATCTGCTCCGCCAGGAAGGCTTCGCCGTTGTAGACGGCCATCAGGATCTCCACCGGCTTGTCGGTCCTATCCATCTTCACCGCTCCGTGCAGTCGTTACTTGCGCCGGGCCCGGCGCTTGCCCGCCCGATTGCCCAGCAGCCTGGCCCCACAGTTCATCCAGAAGGAAAGCAGCTCCCCCGGCATACCCTGGCGCAGCAGCGTCCGGGAGACCTGCCGCACGAGCCTGATCCCCTCGCCCGTTTCGCCGGCCCCGGCAAAGCGATCCCTGTAGGTTTCGAGGAACGCCCCGATCAGGCGGTTGCGGGCGTACTCCTGCTTCAACGTGTGGTTGTGGGAGTGCCACACCGCCGCTTCGGCGCTGTAGGCCAAGCGCCAGCCTGCGTTCAACAGGTCCGCGGCGATCAGCATGTCCTCGTTGGTCATCAGCGGATGTTCGAAGCCGCCCACCGCGTCATAGGCCTTGCGCCGGTAGGCCGCGCACACGTCGGACAGCAGATAGCCCCGAACGCCCAGCGCCGGCAGGTCCCCCCGGTCCCAGGTGCGGCTCTGATCGGCATAACGGAACGCCCGCACGGCCTTTTCATACGCGCGGGCATCGCTTCGGGCGATCTGCCTGCCGCAAACCGCGGCAACCCCTTCGTCCTCAAAGGGCGCAAGCAGCGCCCGCGCCCAATCCGCGTCCACCGGAAGGGCGTCCTGGGTGAGCAGTATCACGTAAGGCGTCGCGCTGGCGCGAATCGCCATGTCCCGGGTCCCGCCGTGATCGAAATCCTCCGGCTTCACGGGGATGACCCGGACGCCGGGCACAGACGCCGCCAGATGGGCGGTACCGTCAGCGGACTGGGAATCGACGACGATGACTTCCTCTGGCGCCAGCCCCTGGCCCAGCACGGCTTCGAGCTGCCGCTCCAGGGTGCCGGCGGCGTTCAGGGTCGGAATGATCACGGTGTAAGCCTGCGCCGTCATTTTTTGCCCATATCCTCCGGCTTCCTGCAAGATACCTGTCTGTATTTATCATAACACAGCGCCCATGGGATGTCTACTGCGAAAAGCGAAATTTCAAACACATTTTGCCTTGTAAACATAATCATTCCCCATTTTATTTCGACAATTTCGCCGCGCACTATGGACATTTCGCGCCGCTTCGGTTATTATTGTATATAGTATTTTCCAAACGGGTCCAAGGAGGAACAGCATGTCAAACATCATCGATTTCAACAAGCGGCGGCGCGAGCGCATGCAGCAGCAGCCGATGAACGAGGTTTCCATGGAAGCCCTGCTGCAGGGGCTCGCATCCGCCCCCCAAAACGACCTGATGGCCGACGTGGCCAATTCCGTGCGCGAGAAAATCACGCGGCTGCTGATCATGACCGACATCGCCTCGAAGGCCTCGGAGATGCTCGCCGCCTACGGCTTTGACCCGAACAACTTCTACCTGGAGCCCGATTCCATGGAGCGCTACCTCTCCGGCGAGATGGACGAGGGCGAGGACGCGCTGTGGAACGGCCCCTTCTTCGACTGGGACGCCGACGACGAAAACGACACCACCGTGCGCGTCCTGTCCACCATCCATACCACCGACGAGAACGAGAACGACGTCTCCATCCAGCTGGCCCTGGAGCTGTTCAAGCTGGGCAAGGACGACAAGGTCTGGTCGCGCTTCAACGACGGCGAATGGATCCAGGACGGCCCGCCCGCGGACCTGTTCGACATGCCGGACTTCTCGGATTTCGAGGCGGACGACGATGACGACGAGGACGGGGAGGACGAGGACCACTGGGACGAGTGGTATGCCAACGAAGACCCGCGCAGCATCTACATGTTCGACTTCAGCAACGCCTCCTTGAAGGCGCTGACCCTGGCGGGCATCGACAATGTGGACCAGATCAAGGCCATGACCGACGCCCAGCTTTCCGCCATCCCCGGCATGACCGAAAAGGACCTGAAGCGCATCCGGACGGTGCTGTCCTACGATGAGGAGAACTCCTGATTTATCGAGCTGTGCTCGATAAATCAGGAGTAAGGGGTTAGGTTTTAGGGGTTAGGGGTTAGGGATGGTTCAAATCCCTCCGGGATTTGTTTTGATTTAAGGAACTACCGCACAATACGGCGGCGCATCTGACGGTGCCTTTTCCGCCATACGCATCCTGCAAATTTCTTGACTTGCCGCCAGTAAGCCTGCGAAATCTGCAGGCGCGTCTGGCGAAAAATTCACTCGTCAGCTGACCACCTTAATTGTGCGGTATTTCCTTAAGGAAACAGCAGTGATTCTAACATTTCTCAGTCCTTTGATAAAAAGAAATCCACAAGGATTTCCGACGCGGAGATAGTCCTTTAGGGCTCCTTCCCTAACCCCTAAAACCTAACCCCTAAAACCTAACCCCTAAAACCTAACCCCTAAAACCTAACCCCTAAAACCTAACCCCTAAAACCTAAAATTCTGATTTGTCGCAGCGCCAAATCAGATTTTTTTCACCACATTGTACCTCCGTTGCCCCCAATTATCCGTTGACACCCGTGCCCGTTTGGGATAAAATGAAATACAATAGGATAGTTATATACTGCCATTATGTGTGGCGGTGCTTTCCGTATGCAAAACCCATCACGAAACCGAGGCGATCCCATGGCAATACCAGCAACCACCACCGACAAGAAGCCGAAAAAGGGCGGCTATCTCCGCCTGGGCGACCTGCTGATCTCGGCGGGCCTGATCACCGAGGAACAGCTTCAGGAGGGCCTTCGGCTGCAAAAGGGCACGGGCAAGCGCCTGGGCACCGTATTGCAGGAAAACGGCTTCATCACCGAGAGCGAATTGATCGAGGCCCTGCAGATGCAGCTGGGCATCGAATTCATCGACCTGAGCAAGGTCAACATCCCCACCGAGCTCGTGCAGATGGTTCCCAAGAACATCGCCAAGCAGTACCAGGTGGTGCCCGTGCGCCTGAACCGGGACGAGCTGTACATCGCCATGAGCGACCCGCTGAACTTCTACGCCATCGAGGAGGTCCGCAAGGCCGCCCGCCGCAAGGTGGTGCCCATGGTGGCCATGTCCTCGGCGGTGGAGCGGGCCATACAGGTGCTCTACGGCAACGAGGGCGCGGCCAAGGCCATCGAGGAGATGAAGCGGGAGGCCGCCATCAGCGGCGAGAGCACCGCCTCGGTGGACACCGCCTTCTCCGGCAATTCCGTCAGCGAGGATTCCGTCAGCCAGGCCCCGGCCATCCGCCTGGTCAACGCCATCATCGAGCGCGCCATCACCGAGCGCGCCAGCGACATCCACATGGAGCCCCGGGAGGGCGAATTCTCGGTGCGCATGCGCATCGACGGCCTGTTGCGCGACATACTGACCGTGCCCAGGGAGCTGCAGGCCGCGGTCATCAGCCGCGTGAAGGTCATGAGCGGCCTGGACATCACCGAGCGCCGCGTGCCCCAGGACGGCCGCTTCAACGTGAAGATGCGGGACAAGGACATCGACCTGCGTATCTCCACGCTGCCCACGGTCTACGGCGAGAAGATCGTGGCCCGCCTGCTGGACAAGTCCGGCATGCGCCTAAGCCGCGACAGCATCGGCCTGGTGGGCGACGACATGGAAAAGTACAAGCGGCTCATCCGCATCAAGAACGGCGTCATACTGATCGTCGGCCCCACCGGCAGCGGCAAATCCACCACGATGTACACGATGATCGGCGACCTGAACCAGCGCGACGTGAACCTGGTGACGCTGGAGGACCCCGTGGAATACAACATCGACGGCGTCAACCAGGTGCAGATCAACGAGAAGGTGGGCATGACCTTCGCCAGCGGCCTGCGCTCGATACTCCGCCAGGACCCGGACATCATCGCCATCGGCGAGATCCGCGACGGCGAGACGGCGGACATCGCCATGCGCTCGGCCATCACCGGTCACGTGGTGCTGTCCACCCTGCACACCAGCGACGCCCTGGGTACCGTGGAGCGCCTGATCGACATGGGCGTGGAGCCCTACCTGGTGGCCAGCGCCCTGAAGGGCGTGTTCAGCCAGCGCCTGGTGCGCCGCATCTGCCCCAACTGCTCCGAGCCCTACAACCCCTCTGAGGAGGAGCAGAGCGAGCTGGGCCTGAGCTACGACCCCGAACGGGTCTTCTACCGCGGCAAGGGCTGCCCCGAGTGCTTCGACACCGGCTATCGCGGCCGGACCGCCGTGTTCGAGATCTTCCCCCTCTCCATCCAGGTGCGCCGCCTGATCGCCAAGGGCGCGGGCCGCGAGGCGCTGGAGACCCTGCTGAAGGACCCCGCCATCGGCTTCGTATCGCTGCGTGAAAACGCCATCCGCCTCGTAGAGGAGGGCAAGACCACCGGCGAAGAGGTGCTGCGCGTGATCTACGAGGACATCTGATAATACAGGAGGAACAATACCATGCCTATGACCATCGAACAGCTCGTCGTCAAGTCCCGGCAGGACGGCGCTTCCGACATCCACCTGATCCTGGGCCTGCCGCCCAAGTACCGCAAGGACGGCCAGCTGGAGAACATGGACGACACCCCGCTGACCCTCTCCGACTGCGTGGCCTACGCCCGGGAGCTGGCGGGCACGCCGGAGGCCTACGACGAATACCTGCACACCGGCGAGCTGGACGCCGCCAACACCTACGCCGGCAACCGCTGCCGTATCCACATATTCCGCCAGCAGGGCGCGCCGTCGGTGGCGCTGCGCCTGCTTTCCGACCGCATCCCCAAGCTGGACACGCTGGGCCTGCCCCCGGCGGCGCTGAAGCTGCCGGACCTGCACAAGGGCATCGTGCTGGTCACCGGCGAGACCGGCAGCGGCAAATCCACGTCTCTGGCGGCGCTGCTGGACTACATCAACCACACCCGCAAGGCCCACATCGTGACCCTCGAGGACCCGGTGGAGTACATCTACACCCCCGACAAGTGCGCCATCAACCAGCGCGAGGTGGGCAAGGACACCATGAGCTTCGCCGCCGGCCTGCGCGCCTCCCTGCGCGAGGACCCCAACGTGATACTGATCGGCGAGATGCGCGACCGGGAGACCATCGAGACGGCCATCACCGCCGCCGAGACCGGCCACCTGGTTTTCGGCACGCTGCACACCGGCAGCGCCTCCGACGCGGTGGACCGCATCGTGCAGGTGTTCCCCGAGGGCATGCAGACCCAGATCCGCCTGCAGCTGTCCATGTGCCTGCAGGCCGTGCTGACCCAGCAGCTGATTCCCAAGAAGGGCGGCGGGCGCGCGCTGGCCGTGGAGATGATGGTGGTCAACGACGCCATCCGCAACCTGATCCGCAACGGCAACACCCCGCAGATCGCCAACACCATCGCCACCAGCGCCGCCATCGGCGGCCAGACCATGGACCAGGCCCTGGTGCGCCTGGTGCGCGGCGGCCAGATCTCCAAGGACAACGCCCTGCGCTTCGCCCACGAGACGGAATACGTGCGCAAGAACGCATAACGGTTATAGAAGGAGCGCATAATGCCCACCTATAAATATACCGCCGTCTCCCGGGACGGCAAGAAGGTTTCCGGCGTCATCGAGGCCTTCAACGACCTGGACGCCGCCTCGAAGATCAAGGAGAACTATGCCATCGTCTCCCAGCTCACCGAGGTCAAGGCCGGCGGCAAGCTGTCCCAGTTCATGAGCCTGGACATCGGCGGCAACAAGCTCAACGACAAGGCCTTCACGCTGATGTGCAGCCAGTTTTCGGTCATCCTCAAGGCCGGCATCCCCATCTCCCGCACCGTGGAGCTGATCGCCGACAAGATGACCGACAAGACGCTCAAGCGGATACTGGAGCAGGTGGCTAAGGACGTGGAGGGCGGCCGCTCGCTGGCCACGGCCTTCACCGAGCGGGGGCGCAAGCTGTTCCCCGTCACGTTCCTGGAGACGGTGCGCGCCGGCGAGGAATCCGGCAGCCTGGACACCGCCTTCGATTCCATCAGCAAGCACTACGCCAAGCAGACCAAGATGAAGGGCAAGGTGCGCGGCGCGCTGATCTACCCGATCTTCGTGCTGATCGTGGCCATCGTGGTGGTCATTGTGCTGATGGTCAAGGTGGTGCCCACCTTCACCGCCATCTTCGCCGACCAGGGCGCCGAGCTGCCCATCCCCACCCAGATCCTGATCGGCATGTCCGACTTCTTCCGGAACAACATACTGGTCATCGTCGGGGTGTTCGCCGGCGTGATCCTGTTCTTCAAGCTCTACGGCAACACCGAGGCCGGCCGGCTGAACTTGGCCAAAATGCAGCTGAAGCTGCCGGTGCTGGGCAACATCGGCATACTCAACGCCGCCAGCCAGTTCGCCAACACCATGACGATGATGCTGCAGGCGGGCCTGCCGATGACCAAATCCATCTCCATCACCTCCCGCGTGCTGGACAACTACTACATCAGCCAGGAGATCGGCAAGATCTCCGCCCGCCTGGAGGAGGGCCACACCCTGGGCCACAGCCTCCGGGAGGCGAACTGCCTTCCGGCCATACTGGTGGACATGACCGCCGTGGGCGAGGAGAGCGGCGAGCTGGCCCAGACCCTGGGCATGACCGCCGAATACTACGACAACGAGCTGGAGCAGGCCACCGCCGAGGCCCTGGCCAAGCTGGAGCCCGCGATACTGGTGTTCCTGGCCGGCTTTGCCGGGTTCATCGTCATCGCCATCTACATGGCCATGTTCGGCATGTACGCCAACATGTAATGCAAAAGGTGTCATGGGGACGGTTCTCTTGACACCAAATTTGGTGGTAGCGGCGACTATCAGTCGCCATGCGCGCTTTCCTGTGGCGACTGATAGTCGCCGCTACAGTAGGTCGGCGCTTGTGTCTCACTTTTTCAGCAGTCTCGAACCGTCCCCATGACACCGCAATGTCAAACGAGGGGCGACCCGTATGAAACTACGTTCAATCCGCGGCGGCGTCAACCGCGTGGTGGCGATACTGCTGGTGCTGATCGCCATAATGCTGGTGGTCGTGCTGCTGCCGGCCTGGGACGACCTGCGCCTGCTGTCGCAGCGGCTGTCCTGCGAGCAGGCCATGAAGTCCGCCAAGGACGGCCTGATCATCGAATACCTGGGCCGCTTCAAGGAGGGCTCGGTGCAGGACGCCATGAACACGCTGGACCAGGTGATGGTCGCCCGGCCCAACATCTGCCCCGCCGGCGGCGAGGTCTACCTGATCAAGAACAGCGAGGGCATCTACGAGCCCCTGTGCGGCCTGCACGACCGCAACGCCCGCCAGCGGACCCGGCTGAACGCCTCCCGGGCGCTGGAGCTGCTGCGGGAGGGGCGGCGCAAGGCCCTGCGCAGCAGCAAGGGCGTCGAGCCCGAGGCCGTGGACATCACGCTGAACAGCAAGCCCCTCTCCTGCGAGCGGGTACCCAAGGTGCAAAAGCTGCGCCGGGGCACCGCCACCACCGACGGCTTCGAGGGCGTGGTGGCCTTCTACGGCCTGGCCGGCGAGGGCGATTTCCCCGCCGGTGAGGACGCGAAGGCCGAGGCCGGCGACATCTTCTATTTCGTCTACGCCGACGAGGAACACTGCGCCATCTGGAAGGCCAACGACGGCTGGACCGGCGACGCGTATTGGCAGCAGTAATTCTGATTTATCGAGCGTTGCTCGATAAATCAGAATTAAGGGATTAGGTTTTAGGGGTTAGGTTTTAGGGGTTAGGTTTTAGGGAAGGTTCAAATCCCTTAACGCTTCGCTAGGCCTTCGGCCACGGGATTTGTTTGATTTTATTGAAACTACGGGGCTTCTGGCTATTCGTAATCCTATAATCAAAGAATTCCGTCAGGATTTCCGACGCGAAGCCAGTCCTTCAGGGCTCCTTCCCTAACCCCTAAAACCTAACCCCTAAAACCTAACCCCTCAACTACTGATTTGTCGCCCCGCGACAAATCAGTAGTTGTAATATTCCTGTAATATGCCATAATATTTTCTACATATCCATCTTGACATTTCTCCCCGCTTGCATTATAGTAAAGGATGAATCATAAGATGCCCTGAAGCGGGCAGAGGGGGGGCGAAATATGTCGATTTATGAATACCGTCCCCTGCTCATATTCTCTGTGATCATGGCCGCCTGCCTCGGCGCGGTGGCAGGGTCGTTTTTGAACTGCGCGGCCCTGCGCATCGTGCGGGGCGAACCCTTCGTGAAAGGCCGCAGCCACTGCCCCCATTGCGGGCACGTGCTGGGGCCGATGGAGCTGGTGCCGGTGATCAGCTGGCTGGTCCAGAGGGGCCGCTGCAGGGCCTGCGGCGCGAAGATCTCCCCCCGCTACCTGATCGCCGAGCTGGTGTTCGCCTTTGCGACAGTGCTGTGCCTGCTGCGCTTCGACCTGACGGCGCTGTGCCTGCGCAACTGGGTCTTCCTGGGCTGCCTGTTCCTGTTGACGCTGACCGACCTGGACGCCATGATCATCCCCGACGGCTGCCACATCGTGGCGCTGCTGGCGTGGCTGGCGGCGCTGCCCTTCGTGGGCATGGGCCGGGGCGAGATCGTCGCCCACCTGATCGCCGGGGTGGCGCTGGGCGGCGGGCTGCTGCTGATCTCCCTGGCGATGGACAAGATCATGGGCCGGGACACCCTGGGCGGCGGCGACATCAAGCTGCTGGCCGTGGTGGGCCTGTACCTGGGGCCCATCGGCGCGCTGTTCGCGCTGGTGCTGGCCTGCGTCATCGGGCTGCTGTTCCACGCGCTGGGGCGCGGCGAGGGCGCGCGGCCCTTCCCCTTCGGCCCCTCCATCGCCGTGGCCGCGGCGGCCATGCTGCTCTACGGCGCGCCGCTGGTGGCCTGGTACCGGGGGCTACTATTCTGATAGAATTGTCTTGGAGGATAACCCATGGCAAAGACGATACTGGGCATCGACATCGGCCACGACCAGCTGAAGCTGGCGCTGGTGAAGGGCAAGCGCGTGCAGCGCGTGGCCTCCGCCGACATGCCGGAAAACCTGTTGCGGGAGAACCGGATCACGTCCCGCGAGTCGATGGCCGAGCTGCTGCGCACCACGATGAAGCAGAACAGGCTGCATGCCAACCACGCGGCCTTTGTGCTGCCCAACGAGGCGGTGTTCATCAAGAACGTGGAGATCCCGCCGATGACCGTGGACCAGCTGGTGTACAACCTGCCCTTTGAATTCAACGACTACATCACCGGCGACCGCAAGGAATACGTGTTCGACTACGCCGTGGTGTCCGACCCCGAGCCTAAGCAGGCCGAGGCCAAGAGCGCGGATGCCGGGGACGGCGAGGCCGCCGAGGAGGGCGAAGCCCCCGAGCCCACCATGGAGCTGATGGCCGTGGGCGCCCACCGCTCGCTGCTGGAGGACGCCCAGGACACCCTGCGCAAGGCCGGCCTGCGGCTGGTGCGCACCGCCCCGGCGCTGTGCAGCTATATCGAGCTGATCCGGGCCCAGAAGGAGTTCCTTTCCGGCTTCGGGGACGAATACGGCATACTGGACCTGGGCTACCAGTCCATCCGCATGTACATGTTCAAGCAGGACCGGCACGTGGCCACCCGCGTGCTGGAGGTGGGCATGAGCCGCCTGGACGACGTGCTGGCGGACGCCTACGGCGTGGACGCCCACCTGGCCCACACCTACCTGATGAGCAATTACGACAACTGCCAGGACCGGGAGGAGTGCCGCAACGCCTACGAGAGCATCGCCGTGGAGCTGATGCGGGCCATGAACTTCTACCGCTTCAGCAACCCCCAGAGCGTGCTTTCCGACCTGTGGCTGTGCGGCGGCGGAGCCGTGATCCAGCCCCTGGCCACCGAGATCGGCGACATGCTGGATTTGCAGCTGCACCCGGCCACCGAGCTGGTGCCCGGCGGCGACGGCATCGAATCGTGCAACAGCTTTGTGCAGGCCATCGGCATCGCGATGAGCTGAGTTCGGAGGGATCAAATTGGCAGCGAAGAAGATCAAGCCGGCCAAGGGCAAGGGCGTATTGAAGGGCAAGCTGCCCACCAAGCGCTCCATCAACCTCGTGCTGGTGGATGAAAATAAAATCAACCCGCTGACGGCCATACTGGGCATACTGCTGATCGTCCTGCTGGCCGGGGTGTTCAGCAAGTTCCTGGTCATCGACCGGCTGGACGCCATGGCCCAGGCCCAGGGCCGGGTCACGCAGCTGCAGGGCGACCTGGACAGCGCCATGGACGCCCTGGACAACATCGGCGACATCGGCGAGACCTACGCCCACTATACGCTGGAGGGCATGACCGCCGCGGAGCTGAACCAGGTGGACCGCGTGCTGGTGCTGGCCCTGGTGGACAGCATATTGCCCGTGGTGGAGGAAGGGCCCAGCGAGGAGGAGATCGCCGGCATACTCAAGAGCATGTTCCGCGACGCCCCCGCCACCGGCAACGACGCTCTGGACACCGCCCGCCAGCGGGCGCGGCTGGACCTGCTGGAGCAGCTGGTGCCCGTGCCGGAGTACATCGTCAACCGCTGGAGCCTGACCGACAACCTGCTGACCCTGGAGGTCAACGGCCAGACCCTGGAGCGGCTGAACGAGCTGCGCCGCCAGATCGAAAAGAGCCCCATCGTGGACAGCTGCGCCATCATGACCGCCAACAAGGACGCCCGCAGGAACGCCCAGGAGGGCGTCTGGGCCCGGTTCATCGTCTACCTGCAGCGGCCGGACGGCGAGCTGACCGCAGAGGACGTCGCCATTGACAACGGCGAAAAGAAGAGCCTGCTGGACGACATGAAGAAGGTCACCCAATTCGTCGGAGGGGATGTGAGCCAGCAATGAAGATCATGAGCCGCGATTTCACCCGCACCGAGAAGATACTGATCGTGGTGCTGGTGCTGATACTGCTGGCGCTGGTGTACTACCAGTTCGTGGACAAGACCGTGCGCCAATCCATCACCAACGCCCAGTCCGAGGCGGGCATGCTGGAGACCGAGCTGGCCGCCGCCCAGGCCCGCCTGGCCGCCGCCCAGAAGGTCAAGAACAGCATGGACGCGCTGGAGGCCTCGGGCAACATGTCCTGGATGGGCAGCTACAACAACAGCAAGGCCGAGGTGGCGTTCCTGAACAGCATACTGGCGGATACGCTGCAATACTCGGTGACCTTCAACAACGTCACCCGGGCCGGCGACCAGATCCGCCGCAGCTTCACCCTGGAATACCGCACCGACAGCTACGCCGCCGCCCACGAGATCATGGCCCGGCTGGTTCAGAGCCACGACCGCTGCCTGGTCAGCGACGCCAGCTGCTCGCTGGAGAACGACGGCGTGGTGGTGGTCCGCCAGGCCGCCACGTTTTACGAGACGATGGTGGGCGGCACCCCCGACGCCGGCCTGCCCGTGGACAGCGCCCAGGCGAACAGCTGAAGCCCCCGGCGGGAATACCCAAAGCCTTCCCCCGGTGGGGAAGGTGCCCCCGCAGGAGGCGGATGAGGTCCTCCCCAACCTCCCGCCTCGCGCCTCTGCCGGATTGAGCGTTGTACCTGTATCAAGGACCTCATCCGTCTTCGGCGAAACAATGCAAGCATTTTTCGCCGAATCCACCTTCCCCAACGGGCAATGTCGTCAACTTAGCAAAAGTTGTAATAGGAAAAGCGTTCACAACAAGCGTCAAGACCTCCGTAGCGGCGACTATCAGTCGCCATGCCATCTT
>CACWZI010000070.1 GCA_902765305.1 uncultured Eubacteriales bacterium | reverse complement strand
CGGCAGGTTGCCACGACACGAAGTTAGTCCTTTAGGGCGACACGAAGTTAGTCCTTTAGGGCCGCTACAACTCGTACAATATCGAAATGTTCGCGGCAGTCGCCATTCCTGTTCCCTGTTCCCTGTTCCCTGTTCCCTCGTCTCCCCGACAAATCAGAATTTACCGACACCTTCGCGGCCCCTGTTCCCTCGCTTCGCTCGGGAAAGGCCTTCGATTATCCCGGTTTGGATACGCTGAAGACCCCCGCCAGCTTCGGCGGGGGCCTTCAGCGCACCCAAAGGGATTCGAACCCCTGACCTACCGCTTAGGAGGCGGTCGCTCTATCCTGCTGAGCTATGGGTGCATATGCGCTTTTTTCAGTGCCTGTCTATTATGGCACGAACCCGGGGGTTTGTCAAGCGCGAAAATGTTTCGTTTTTTCTTTCTCGATTCTCAACACTCATATGCTATGATGTCCAAAATGCAAGAAAGGCGACATGGTTCCATTTCATGAAACATCCTAAGTACTGGGCCCGCTTTTTCCTGATCGCCTCGATCGTCACCGCGGCGCTGATTTTCTGGTTTTCTTCCAAAAACGGCGACGACTCACAGGCGATGAGCGATCTTGTGACGCTGAATGTGGCGCGGACCCTTAGGCCTGATTTCATGGAAATGTCCATCAAGGCACAGCAATCCTATCTTGAAACGCTGAGCACCATCGTGCGCAAAAACGCCCACTTCTGCGAATTCATGCTGCTGGGCTTCAACCTGATGGGGACCATGCGCTTTTATTTTCCAAGGCTTTCGGACAGGAGCTGCCGGCTGCGGGCCATGGGGATCGCCGTGCTCTACGCGGCCTCCGACGAGCTGCACCAGCTGTTCATCAGCGAGCGCTCGAGCCAGGTGCTGGACGTGCTGATCGACACCGCGGGCAGCCTGACCGGCACGCTGGTATTGACGCTGTGCCTGGCGCTGCTGGCCCGAATGGCATACAGGTCTTGCAAGCAACCGCCACGCCGGTCCTGATCAATTCTCTCCCAGTAGATCGAGCCACAGTCATTGGCATATCAACGGCCTCAGCGAATGCGCTGCCGTATGTATTCCCTTACAAAAACGAAGTCCTCCGGCCTGACGTACACCCGGCATTTGTAATTACCCTTCAGCGTCAGGTCGATCAGGTCATCCTTTGGATGCAGCGCCATCCGCCGCACGTCCCTGAACAGGGTGACGCCGTAGCCGCCCGCCTTCATCGGGTTCTCTCCCTGGGTCGCGCTCGCGGTCAACAGCATCCTCTCCACCACGTCCTCCGCCTTCCGCGCGTCATCGTAGTGGATCTGGCTCAGGCCGTCGTCGTTCATCCCGAAGGCGATCACCTCCACGCCGTTCCTGCTCCTGGCCGACGAGAAGTGTACCAGCCGCAGGATGCCCACCGTCAGCAGACCGCCGCCCAGGCAGATCGCCGTGACGATGGCAAAGGGTAGCGCGCCCGCGCCGATCGCCAGCATCACGCCCCCCATCAGCACCCAGGACAGCCCAAACACCAATGCCATGATCTTCAGCACATAGTCGGTTTCAAAGCGGTTCCTGTACAGGTCCTTTTCATAGATCCAGCGATACACTCCGTCGGAGTACTGCCACACCGCCTGGGGCCGATACCCGGCTTCCCCGTTTCCGTTTTCCACGCTCAGCCCTCCCGTCGTCATTCCCTTTGAAAGCTGTCCGCGATCGACGAAAGCGCGGTCATGCCCCTTTCCCTGGCGGCCTCGTCACCCTCGGGATACTTCATGATGAAGCTCACGCTGCGGCCATCCCGGTTTTCCAGCACCCGCAGCATATACACCACACCGCCCTCGGACCGGTAGCGGTAGCCATAGCCGGTCATCACCCGTCCTCCGATGGTGATATTGCCGCAGTCGATCACATCCAGAAGGTCGTCGCCGTAGCGCCCGGCCATGGCGGGGGTGACGGCATCGCGGAAGAAAGCGGGGATGTCCGTCTCCCCCGCCACCCAAATCAGCACATAGGGCGGTCGGCCCCAATCCCCCAGGTACACATACAGCCCGTCGTTGGGGTCCCAGTGGGTTTCGCAGGCCACGTCGCACACCGCCGTGAAGCCCAGCCGGGGACATTCGATCCGGCAGGGCGCCTCCCCAAAGGGGGTATCCCCCTCCGGCACGCCTTCGGTCAATGCACCCTCCGGCCTGAAGTGGGCCACCGCGATGCCCAGGGTCTCCAGCGCGGCGTCCGCGTCGGCCTCGTCGTAGCGAAGGGTATAGCATACGTTCAGCGGCCAGCGGGTGTCGAACAGCCGGAAGAGTGCCTGCCGCCGCCCGGCTTCGTCCAAAAAGGCATACATCGCCCCGGGCAGCGCGGCGTCGCCCAGGGCATAGGTGTCCAGGGGGCTGACGGCCAGCAGTCTGTCGCCCAGCAAGGACCGGATCTGCGGGGTGAGGATACCGTCGAAATAACCTGAAAAGTCCGTGCCCCCGCTGCCGGTGACGCGGATCATCAGGCACGGCGCGCCGCTGCCTTGTCCGGTGTGGATGACCAGGCCGTTCACGTCGTCCCACCTCCAGCACAACCCTGCCTTGCAGGCCGTGACAAAGCCCTGGCGGGGACAGGAGATCGCCTGATAAGCCGTCGCCTCCGACAGCGCGGGAGCCACCATCACCCCCATCAGCAGTGCCAGGGCCGCCGCAAGCCGCCTCACTCGATCACCTCGTAATTCCTGCCGTGCCAGGACAGCAGGCCAGGCGCTTCGAAGAACACGCCCCATGCGCTGCCGTCGACCATGGCGAAGCCGTAGTAGACGCCGGAATCGGTGTAGCCGATGTTTACTTCCTCCCCGATGCGCATGCCGGCCAGCCGCTCAATGGCGGCGCGAATCTCAGCGGGGTCGGTGACGGTCTCGTCCTTCTGCTCGTCCACGTGGAAAACCATTTCCACCGGCAGGTTGTCGTCCAGGTCTTCGAAGTGGGCGGCGAAGTCCGGGTCGTTGGCAAATTCGGGCAGCAGGCTGCCGGGGCGGGGCTCGGTCCAGGGCTTTACCTCCACCGCGTCTTTCACAAACATCGGCTCCAGCACGACGCCCGCAGCCGTCTCCGCGCCGTCAAAGTAGTGCTTTTGCACAAATTCCCGGGTCTCGCCGGGCTTAACGGGATCGTCCATGAAGGTCTCCATAGACCGCGGCGGCGCCTTAAACACACTGCCATTCCCATCCAGGTACTTCACCCGGTACTCCAGCCAGGTCAGGGCCACCTCGCCGTGATTGGTAAACGCATATTTCACCGCCACGGACCGGGGCTTTTCGCTGTAGAGGCGCACGGTGGACAGCGTCGCCACTTCGTTTCCGGACCCGTCCGCCAGCTCGATGGACGTCTCAAAGGGCATCCCCTCCGCGTCCAGCGCCCCGGCAAAGGCGGGACAGGCGACGATCCCCGTGCCCCCGGCGACGAGCGCCAGGACGGCCAGCACCGCCGCAATGCGCAGTATTCCGTTCATGCGTACGCCTCCCAACTGATATGATCTGTAATTGGACGAAACGACATCGATCCCGGTTCCATCCCGTCAAAACTGTAAATCCTTCGCAAATTCCCGTCAAACGACTTGACAACTTCCCGGCGAAGGCTTAAACTTTAGTAAGCTAAATTACAGCAATAAATGCGATGAAGGCATTATGCCTGCTGCGGATCACTTCAGAGAGCCGGCGGTCGCTGTGAGCCGGCGTGTACGCAGAGGGGCAGTCTCGTGCCAGAGCAGATTTCCTGAAAGGACGTCCAGGCGACGTTCGGTAAGGGGATCCGGAAGCCCCGTTACCATGGCTAAGCGCTTGCTGGAGCGCTGATGAGCGGCCGCGCACGCGGCAACCCGGGTGGTACCGCGGTTTGATAGAATTCGAATCGTCCCGAAGGCGCAAACCTCGCGTTTGTGCTTTCAGGGCGTTTTTTTCGCCGCCGCCACGCAAAACGATCCATATCCAATAAGGAGTGACAAGATGAAGACCATCAAATTGATTGACATGACGCTGGCCCTGCTGCCCACCCTGCGTCAAGGGGCGCTGACCTTCAAGGAGAAGCTGGAGATCGCCCGGGGCCTGGACCGGCTGAAGGTGGACGGCATTGAGCTGGCCCCCACCGACGGCGGCAAGGCCGACCAGCTGGCCGGCAAGACCATCGCGGCCATGGTGTCCTCTCCGCTGATCGCCCAGGTGGACGTGGCCAACGGCGACGTGGCCGCCACCTGGGAGAGCGTGCGCGGCGCGAAGCAGCCGCGGCTGAACCTGCTGGCGCCCCTTTCCCCCGCGCTGATGGAATACACCTGTCACAAAAAGGCCCCGGCCATGCTGGAGGCCATCCGCGCCCAGGTGGCGAAAGCCCGGGGCCTGTGCGAAAACGTGGAATTCACTGCGGTGGACGCCACACGGGCCGAGGGAGAATTTCTCTGCCAGGCCATCTCCGCCGCCATTGCGGCCGGAGCGAACCGGGTGACGCTGTGCGACACCGCCGGCGTACTGCTGTCCGAGGAATTCGGCTCCTTCCTGTCCGGGGTTCAGATGTGCGTACCCGAGCTTGAGGGCGTGGAGCTGTTCGTGCAGCCCAGCGATGCGCTGGGCACGGGCGTTGCCTGCGCGGCGGCGGCCATCGTCGGCGGCGCGGCGGGCGTCAAGTGCTCCGCCGTCAGCGCCGGCTATCCCACGCTGCAGCAGCTGGCCCGCCTGGTGGAGGTCAAGGGCCCGCAGCTGGACATCGCCTGCGGCCTGCGCACCACCGAGCTGAACCGGGTGGTGGGCCAGCTGGAGAAGCTGCTCCAAGCCAAGAACGATACGGATTCCCCGCTCAGCAACGTGGCCGTGGGCGACACCGCCGGGGTCACCCTTGACGAGGGCGACGACATCTCCGAGGTCATCAAGGTGGTGCGCCAGCTGGGCTACGACCTCAGCGAGGAGGACAACGCCAAGGTCTTCGAGGCCTTCAAGCGGGTGGCCCGGCGCAAGCACTTCGTGGGCACCCGGGAGCTGGACGCCATCATCGCCAGCACCGCCCTGCAGGTGCCCAGCACCTACCACATCGAAAGCTACGTCATCAACAGCGGCAACGTGATCACCGCCACCGCCAACATCCTGCTGGGCCGGGGCGAGGAGAAGCTGCGGGGCGTGGGCGTGGGCGACGGCCCCATCGACGCCGCCTTCCTGGCCATCGAGCAGATCATCGGCCACCACTACGAGCTGGACGACTTCCAGATCCAGACCGTCACCGAAGGCCGCGACGCCATGGGCAGCGCCCTGGTGAAGCTGCGCGCGGGCGGCCGGGTCTACTCCGGCAACGGCATCTCCACCGACATCATCGGAGCGTCGATAAGGGCGTACATCAGCGCGCTGAACAAGATCGTGTACGAGGAGGCATAATATGAAGCTATCCTTCTCAATCCAATACTGGAAATCCCTCTCCTGGCCCGAGGCCCTCTCGGCGGCCATCGACGCGAAGCTCGCGGGCGTGGAGCTGTTTGACGTGAACGGCCCCGCCTTTGCAGGCAAGGACAGCCCCACCAATCCCGAGCTGGCCGCCGCCACGCGGCGGAGCCTGACCAACCGGGGCCTCTGCCTGCCCTGTGTGGATAGCGTGGGCGACTTCACTGACCAGGGCTTTGCCGAAGAGCTGGCCGAGTGCGTACAGGTGGCCGTGAACCTGGGCGCGCCCTATGTGGGCGTGCACACCGACTCGGACAACCAGGCCGCCTGCGTGGAGCGCATGTCCACCCTGCTGACGGTCGTGGGCGACGCCCCCGTCACGCTGCTGATCGAGACCACCGGCGTCTACGCGGACACCGCCCGGCTGCGCGACCTGCTGAACCGCTTTGCCGACGACCGGCTGGCGGCGCTGTGGAACATGCATTCCACCTGCGTCTTCGGTGAGGACGCCGAGGCCACCATCACCAACCTGGGGGCTTATGTGCGCCATGTGCACATCCACGACTTCCGCCGGGAGGGCGAGATCTTCGTGCCCGAGCTGGTGGGCGAGGGCAGCCTGCCCATGCGGGATTTGATGAACGCGTTGCGCTCGGTCAACTACGACGGCTTCATCTCGCTGCAGTGGAACCCGGACTGGATCGACGGCCTCTCGGACATCGAGATACTGTTGACCCACTTCGCCAGCTGCATGTCCCGCTTCGAAGGCACTCGCCTGGGCCGCAAGCACCTGTACTGGAACAACCGCCACACCGGCCGCTGCGTCTGGAAGAAGGAGACCCTGATCGACAAGACCTTCCCCCAGGTGCTGGACACGATGGTGGAAAACTTCCCCGACCAGCAGGCCATCCGCTTCACCACGCTGGACTACACCCGCACCTACAGCCAGTTCCGGGACGACGTGGACGAGTTCGCCCGGGTGCTGGTCAGCCTGGGCGTGCGTGCCGGCAGCAAGGTGACCATCTGGGCCACCAACGTGCCCCAGTGGTTTTTGACCTTCTGGGCCACCACCAAGATCGGCGCGGTGCTGGTGACGATGAACACCGCCTACAAGATCCACGAGGCGGAATACCTGCTGCGCCAGTCGGACACCCACACGCTGGTGATGATCGAGGGCTACCGGGATTCCAACTACCGGCAGATCATGAACGAGCTGTGCCCCGAGCTGGCAAGCAACAAACCCGGCCAGCCGCTGCACGCCCGCCGGCTGCCCTTCCTGCGCAACGTGATCACCGTAGGCTTCCGCATGCCCGGTGCGCTGACCTGGGAGGAATCGCTGGAATATGCCGCCCGGACCCCCATCCAGGAGATCCGCCGCATGGCCGCCGCCGTGGACGTGAACGACGTGTGCAACATGCAGTACACCTCCGGCACCACTGGCTTCCCCAAGGGCGTGATGCTGACCCACTACAACATCGTCAACGACGGCAAGATGATCGGCGACGGCATGGACCTGTCCACCGCCGACCGGATGATGATCCAGGTGCCCATGTTCCACTGCTTCGGCATGGTGCTGGCCATGACCGCCACCATGACCCACGGCGGCACGATACTGCCCCTGCCCTACTTCAGCCCGAAGTCGTCGCTGGCCTGCATCCACAACGAGCACATCACCGCCTTCCACGGCGTGCCCACGATGTTCATCGCCATGCTGGGCCACCCGGACTTTGAAAAGACGGACTTCAGCCACATGCGCACCGGCATCATGGCCGGCAGCCCCTGCCCCATCGCTGTGATGCGGGACGTGGTGGAGAAGATGCACATGCCCGAGATCGTCATCGTCTACGGCCAGACCGAGGCCAGCCCCGGCTGCACCATGAGCCGAACCACCGACCCGCTGGAGGTGCGCGTGGCCACCGTGGGCAGCGCCTTCCCGGAGATCGAGTGCAAGATCGTGGACCCGGAGACCGGCGAGGACTGCCCCGACGAGGTGATCGGCGAATTCGTGGCCCGTGGCTACAACATCATGAAGGGCTACTACAAGATGCCCAAGGCCACCGCCGCCGCCATCGACAGGGACGGCTGGCTGCACACCGGCGACCTGGCCTGCCGCACCCCCGAGGGCAACTACCGCATCACCGGCAGGCTCAAGGACATGATCATCCGCGGCGGCGAGAACATCTACCCCAAGGAGATCGAGGAGTTCATCTACACCCACCCCAAGGTTTCCGACGTCCAGGTCATTGGCGTGCCCGACAAGGCCATGGGCGAGGAGATCATGGCCTGCATCATCCTCAAGGAGGGCGAGAGCATGACCGTGGAGGAGATGAAGAAGTACGTGCTGGACCACATGGCCAAGCACAAGGTGCCCAAGTACATCGACTTCGTGGACAGCTTCCCGATGAACGACGCCGGCAAGATCCAGAAGTACAAGATGCGCGAGCAGGCCGTGGAAAAGCTGGGCTTGCAGAAGGACGCGGCGATCGAGACGGCGTAAAATACTGATTTGTCGCGGGGCGACAAATCAGTATTCACGGAGATGAAAGCATGGTCAGGGAAATCGAGCGCACGGAATTGAACGATCTGTTGGCCCTGTATATCCATCTCCACGAAAAAAGTATACCGGAATGGTCAGATCACCTGAAGCACACGTGGGAGACGATCCTGCAGGACCGGAATCACCATATCATCGTCAATATCGTCGATGGGAAGCTGGTCTCCTCCTGCGTCTGCGTCATCATCCCCAACCTGACGAGGGGCATCCGGCCCTATGCCCTCATTGAAAACGTGGTTACCCATCCCGATTATCGCGGAATGGGGCACGCAACGGCCTGCCTTGACTGCGCAAAAGCAATTGCCATAAAAGAACATTGCTATAAAATCATGCTGCTCACAGGGTCGCGCGACGCTGCGACGCTGAGGTTCTATGAACGCGCGGGATATAACAGCAGGGAAAAGACTGCGTTTATCCAGCGGCTTGATGATGGCCGGGCAGGCTGAACAGCAGCTCTTTTTCCTTGAGGAACCCCGCTATGGACATCGAATTCAGGAAAATCACGGACTTTCCGCGCGGCACCCTGTACGCCATCCTGAAGGACGCCTATGCCTTCGACCCGCGATGCGCGCAGTGCTGGGATGAAGCCTGGCGGCAGTCGGACGCCTTCTTCTTCGACCATCCCGACATCGCCGACAGGTATGGCTTCGTCACCTGCCTTCACGGCGAGCCGATCGGCTTCATCACCTGGGACCCGAGGAACCGGCCCGAATACGTGGAAATCGGGCACAACGGCATCCGGACAGCCCACAAGGGCAGGGGCTTCGGCAAGGCCCAGCTGAGGGAAGCCTTGCGGCGCATCCGGGAATACGAAGGGTTGAAGGCGATCCGGGTCTTGACGAACAGCAACCTCGTCGCGCCCAGAAACTACGAGAGTGCCGGGTTTGTGCTGTATGATCGAAAGGGAAACAAAGAAACGCCTTTCTCCGGGGATTACTTATATTACAGAATTCCGCTACAGGAAAGCGTGAAACAAGGAGGTCCCTCCCATGACCGATAAGAAGCAACCCGTCTACGTGACCCTCGACGGCAACGAGGCGGCGGCCTATGTGGCCTACGCCTTTACGGAAGTCGCCGCCATCTACCCCATCACCCCCTCCAGCCCCATGGCGGGCAAGACCGACCTGTGGTCGGCGAAGGGAAAGAAGAACCTGTTCGGCCAGCCGGTGCGGCTGGTGGAGATGCAGAGCGAGGCCGGCGCGGCGGCGGCGGTGCACGGCGCGCTGCAGACCGGCGCGCTGGCGACGTCGTTCACCTCGTCCCAGGGCCTTATGCTGATGATCCCGGTGCTGCACCGCATCGCCGGCGAGCGCCTGCCGGGCGTGCTGCATGTGGCGGCGCGGACCGTAGGCACCCACGCGCTGTCCATATTCGGCGACCACTCCGACGTGATGAACTGCCGGCAGACCGGCTTTGCCATGCTGTGCACCGCCAGCGTGCAGGAGGTCATGGACCTGGCCGGAGTGGCCCACCTGGCCGCCATCAAGGGGCGCGTGCCCTTCCTGCACTTCTTCGACGGCTTCCGCACGAGCCATGAGATCGACAAGGTGGAGCAGATCAGCTATGACGACCTGCGGAGCCTGCTGGACTTCGACGCCGTGGACGCCTTCCGGGACCACGCCCTGAACCCGGAGCATCCGATGATCCGCGCCACCGTGCAGAACCCGGACATCTTCTTCCAGGTCCGGGAAGCCGCCAACGCCGATTACGACGCCCTGCCCGACATCGTCGAGGCCTATATGGCAAAGATCGGCGAAATCACCGGCAGGCAGTACCACTGCTTCGACTACTACGGCGCGCCCGACGCCGAGCGCGTGGTGGTGGCCATGGGCTCCGTGTCCGGCTGCGTGCAGGAGGTCGTGGACGCCCTGAACGCGAAGGGCGAGAAGGTGGGCTTCGTGCAGGTGCACCTGTTCCGTCCCTTTGACGTCAACCGCTTCATGGCCGCCCTGCCCGATACCGTGAAGGCCGTGGCGGTGCTGGACCGCACCAAGGAATCCGGCAGCGCCGGTGAGCCGCTGTACCAGGACGTGTGCACCGCGCTGCGGGGCCGCAGTGATTTGACCATCGTCGGCGGGCGCTACGGCCTGTCCAGCAAGGACACCACCCCGGCCCAGATCGCCGCGGCGTTTGAGAATTTGAAGGCGGTCTGTCCCGTGAACCGCTTCACCGTCGGCATCACCGACGACGTGACCCACCTGTCCCTGCCGGACGTGCCCCTGACCCTCCCGGACGAAGGCGTGGTGAGCTGCAAGTTCTGGGGCCTGGGCGGCGACGGCACCGTGGGCGCGAACAAGAACACGGTGGAGATCATCAACAGCCACACCCCGATGTTCACCCAAGCCTACTTCGAGTACGACGCCAAGAAGAGCTTCGGCGTCACCAAATCCCACCTGCGGTTCAGCGACCATCCCATTCGCGCCTCCTACTACGTCAAGCACGCGGATTTCGTGGCCTGCCACACCCCCAGCTACATCGAGCATTACGACATCGCCGGGGAGATCAAGCCCGGCGGCACGCTGCTACTGAACTGTCCCTGGGACGCGGCGGCGCTGGAGAAGCACCTGCCCGCCCACGCGAAGCGAGAGATCGCCCGCAAGAACATCCGGTTCTACACCATCGACGCCGTGAAGATCGCGGAGGACCTGGGGCTGGGCAACCACTTCAACATGGTGCTGCAATCGGCGTTCTTCTATGTGATGGTCATCATTCCTGTCCAGGAGGCCATTGAGTACATCAAGGCCGCCGTGCGGAAGACCTACTTCGCCAAGGGCGAGGACGTGGTGAACCGGAACCTGGCTGCCGCCGATGCGGGCGGGAAATACCTGGTGAAGGTGGAGGTCCCCGACAGCTGGAAGGACGCTCAGGACGCCCCCGCGCCGAAGCGGGACGTGCCCGAGGTGGTCACGAAGCTGCTGGACCCCATCAACGCCCAGAAGGGCGACGACCTGCCCGTCAGCGCCTTCGCGAAGTACGCCGACGGCGTGATGGACATGGGCCTGACCGCCTTCGAGAAGCGGGGCATCGCCACCCGGGTGCCGGTGTGGGACGCCCAGAAGTGCATCCAGTGCAACAAGTGCAGCTTCGTCTGCCCTCATGCGGTGATCAGGCCCTATCTGGTCAATCACGCGGAGCTGGCCACCGCGCCTGAGGGCGCCGGCATCATGCCCGCCAAGGGCAAGGCCTCTGCCAATGGCTTTGGCTTCACGATGGCTGTCAGCAACCTGGACTGCACCGGCTGCGGCTCCTGCGCCAACGTCTGCCCCGCCAAGGCCCTGACCATGACCCCCGTCGCCGAGGCCCCGGACACCTCCGCCGCCTGGGACTGGGCGCTGAAGCTGTCCGACAAGGGCGACGTGTTCGACCCCTACACTGTCAAGGGCAGCCAGTTCCGCCAGCCGCTGTTGGAGTTCAGCGCGGCCTGCGCGGGCTGCGGCGAGACGCCCTATGCCAAGCTCCTGACCCAGCTGTACGGCGATAAGGTCTACTGGGCCAACGCCACCGGCTGCAGCCAGGCCTGGGGCTCGGCCATGCCGGGCATTCCCTACACCGTGAACCGCTGTGGCAGGGGCCCGGCCTGGTCCAATTCGCTGTTTGAGAACAACGCCGAGTTCAGCCTGGGCATGGTGCTGGCCGTGCAGCAGCAGCGGGACGCCCAGTGCAAGAGGGTGGTGGACTACCGCTATGCCCACCTGGACGACGACGCGATGAAGGTTGCCGTCGACAACTGGCTTTCCACCTACGATGACATCGACCTGAACGGCGAAACCGCCGAGAAGCTGATCGCCATGCTGGAAAGCCGGGGCGACGACGACGCGAAGGCCATCCTGCGCCACAGGGACATGCTGGCGAAGAAGACCTTCTGGATGTACGGCGGCGACGGCTGGGCCTACGACATCGGCTTCGGCGGCCTGGACCACGTGGTCGCCAGCGGCGAAAACGTGAACGTGCTGGTGGTGGACACCGAGGTCTACTCCAACACTGGCGGACAGTCCTCCAAGGCGACCCCTGTGGGCGCGGTGGCCCAGTTCGCCGCCAGCGGCAAGAAGCGGCCCAAGAAGGACCTGGGCGGCATGCTGATGACCTACGGCAACGTGTACGTGGCCCAGGTGGCCATGGGCGCGGACAACGCCCAGCTGGTGAAGGCCATGAAGGAAGCCGAGCACTTCAACGGCCCCAGCGTGATTATCGCCTACGCTCCGTGCCAAAGCCACGGCCTGAAGTGCGGCATGGCGAAGGTACAGGACGAGATGAAGCGGGCCGTGGAAGCCGGCTACTGGCACCTGTACCGCTACAACCCCGACGCCACCCCGAAGTTCACCCTCGATTCCAAGGCCCCGACCCTGGATTACGAGGCCTTCCTGGACGGCGAGGTCCGCTACGCCGCCCTGAGGCGCACCTTCCCCGAAAACGCCGAGGCGCTGTTCAGCGAAGGCGCGAAGCTGGCGAAGGAGCGGTATGAAAAGCTGGCAAAGGAAGGGAAACGGGAATGAACCTCATCTACACGAAAACCGTCACCATACTGCCCAGCCAGGTGGACGCCTGGGGCAAACTGAGCCTTCCCCACGCCTTCGACCTGTTCATGGATACCGCCACCGAGGCGGCGGGGGCCATGGGCGTGGGCTGGGACTTCCTGATTCAAAAGGGCCTGTTCTGGATCACCGTGAAGGCCCGGGTGCGCTTCATCGACCCGCCCCGGCTGCTGGACACGGTGGACGTGGTCACCTGGCCCGAAAAGCCCGGCGAAACGCGCTGCAACCGATACTATGAGATCCGCCGGGGCGATGAAATCCTTGCCCAGGGCATGACGGAATGGGCCATCGTCAGCGTGCAGACCGGCAAGCCCCAGCCCATGGCGGACATACTGCCGGCGGACCTGGAATACCCGGATGCGCCCCCCTGCGCCGAGCCCTTCGCCCGGATCAACAGCCATTTTGCCGACCCGCCCTTCGCCCACCACCTGGTGACCAACACCGACATCGACATGGCCCGCCACATGAACAACGTGGCCTACGTTCGGGCCATCGTCAACGCCTTCCCGCTGAAGGCGTGGAAGGCGCTGGACGTCAGGCAGATGGATGTGATCTTCCTCACCTCCGCCCACGAGGGCGACACGCTGCGCTTCCAGCAGCGCCGCGAAGCAAGTCCTTTAGGGCGCCGCGAAGCAAGTCCTTTAGGGCGCCGCGAAGCAAGTCCTTTAGGGCGCCGCGAAGCAAGTCCTTCAGGGCGCCGCGACGGCAGCGCCCTGGACATCAAGGGCACCCTGCCCGACGGAAAGGTCAGCATACTGGCGCGATTGTTGACGGAGGAATGATCTATTATATGTACAGGGGCAGCGATACATCGCTGCCCCTTGTACATCGTCATTGGTCCCTCTATTCCCCCATCACCGCCATGATCGCCGCGGCGGCGCCTTCATATCCCAGCGCCGAGGTATTCAGCATAAGGTCATAATTGTCCCGGTCGCCCCAGGTTTTGTCGGTGAAGAACTTGTTGTAGTTCTTCCGCTGGTTGTCCCGGCGCTTGATGTAGGCCTCGATCCGGCTGGCCTCCACGCCATCCACGTTGCGGGCCCGGTCGATGCGGTCCTGCATGTTGCTGGCGTATATGAAGGCATGCACGAAGGGCACCCGGGCCTCGGTCTTTAGGATCTGCCCCGTGCAGCGCCCCAGGAAGATGGCCGGGCCCTTCGCCACCAGCTGCTGCACCAGCCGGGACTGGGCGGAATACACCTGGAACGGGGCCTCGTTCACGGTACTGCCGTAGACGGTGCTGCCAAAGCCGCTGTTGCGCACCAGGGACAGATCGTGCAGCAGGCTGCCCACGCCCTTTTCGTCGTAGGTCTGCAGCGTGCCCAGGTCGATGCCGTATTCCTTGCCCGCCAGCACCAGCAGGTTGCCGTCGTAAAACTCCATGCCCAGCTTTTCGGACAGTATGCGGGCCACCTCGCGGCCGCCACTGCCATACTCACGGTCGATGACGATGCTCTTTTTATTCATTTTTTTGCCCTCCCTTCGGATGGTTCATCAATTCTTTACAATAGTATTATACACCATTCCGCGACGGTTGTCCAGTGAAGAAAGCTCAGCTTTTTCTAATGATTCTCTAATCCATTTTTCTTGCCATTTCATTTTCCCGTCCTATAATGGGCACATCAAAACGAACGGAGGACAAAACCATGACGCATTATGAGATGGCAGAGAAGCTTTCGGAGAAGATGGGCGTTTCGCTGGAGAAGGCCACCGAGGCCCTGGAGGCCTGCGACTGGGAGATGCTGGACGCGGCCCTGATGCTGGAGAAGGAGATCGGGCAGAACGGGCAGCAGACCTGGACCAGCTGCGACACCTCCGCCGAGGAGAACAACCCCGGCCGCGAGGCCCGGGAGCGCCGCAGGGGCGTGGTGGAGGGCCTGGGCGGGTTGCTCCGCGACCTGTTCAACCTGGGCAACCGCAACCGCTTCGAGGTTCGCAGGGGCGACGAGGTTCTGCTGGAGGTGCCGGTAACGGTGCTGGTGCTGCTGCTGATCTTCGCCTTCTGGGTCTGCATCCCGCTGCTGGTGATCGGCCTGTTCGCCGGCTGCCGCTACAGCTTCTCCGGCGCAGAGCTGGGCCGCGAGAGCGTGAACCACGCCATGGACAAGGCCGCCGAGGCCGTGGAGCGGGTGAAGGAAGAGGTTACGCGGGAGCATTGACAAGCCCGGCATTATGAGATATAGTAATTCTGATTTGTCGGGGAGACGAGGGAACAGGGAACAGGGAACAGGAATGGCGGCTGCCGCGAACATATCGATAACGTACGAGTTGTAGCGGCCCTAAAGGACTAACTTCGTGTCGCACTAAAGGACTAACTTCGTGTCGCCCTAAAGGACTAACTTCGTGTCGTGGCAACCTGCCGCCACCGTTCCCAGCCGATAAGAATGCCGTGGCGGCAGATT
>CACWZI010000069.1 GCA_902765305.1 uncultured Eubacteriales bacterium | reverse complement strand
CATCAAACATATCCCCGTTCGACTTGCATGTGTTAAGCACGCCGCCAGCGTTCGTCCTGAGCCAGGATCAAACTCTGATGTTTAATCCTTTCCACTTGGCTCCCCTACTCGCCTCGGCTCGCCAAAGCCTCCGCTTTCTTGTTGCCTCGTGGCGTTTTACTCATAGAATTCTGACTGTTTCATCTCGCTTCCTCGCTCCTGCCTTCCGGCTCTCCTCGCAAGTCCACAAGATCTTGTACTCGTTTCCTCTGTATCGTTTTCAAGGTTCGCTCGCTGTCGGTCACCGGGTTTTTCATGCCCTTGCTCCCTGACAGCTTGGTTATTATAGCAAATGGTGTCACGTTTTGTCAATACTTTTTTGACGAAAATCAAAGAGATAACGTAAACCCGTTTTTTCCCGCAAAACCCCGAAAAAAGGCGAATCTTGAGTGTTATCAGCCCATTGCAAACGCCCAAAAACCCGAACATTTGGCGTTCGATTTGAGGCATCGTTTGATCGGTTGTTAACAAATCTGCAACAAGCAAAAAATGGGCGCAAATTTCCCAAAATCCATTGACAAACCCATCCCCGCTGATTTAAAATCAAAGCAGAAGTGTTTCCACTTTAAATTCAAATACAGGAGGGTGAAGCGAATGGACGCTGGCGGTAGTAGCTATGGCACAAGCTTAGATCACATACGACGGCCTTCGCACCGGCGTTCGCTTCTCCTTTATAAGCCTCACCACATTTATAAATAAGAAGCGGCGCCCTGCTGCGCTGTCCTGATCCAATCTGCTGTGTCCTGCTCCTGTCAGAGGAGCGGCGTTTTGTCATGCGCCGTTCCATCATCAAACAATGATTGGAGGAGTGACCTTGAATCAAAGGACCGAAATCCTGGAGGAGACCTTTCGCAAGCTGGCGGAAGAGAAGAAATACGCATCCCTGCGGGACCTGATGCAGACGCTGTATCCCGCGGACATCGCCGCGATCCTCAGCGACATGCCCGAGAAGCTGATGCCGGCCATCTTCCGGCTGCTGCCCAAGGACCTGGCCGCCGAGACCTTCGTCGAGATGGAGAGCGACGTGAAGGAGACGCTGATCCGCAGCTTCTCCGATACCGAGCTGAAGGCCGTCATCGACGAGATGTACATGGACGACGCCGTCGACCTGATCGAAGAGATGCCCGCCAACATGGTGCGGCGCATACTGACCCAGGCCGACCCCGACACCCGCAAGCAGATCAACGAGATCCTGAAGTACAATGACGATACCGCCGGGTCGGTGATGACCACCGAGTTCGTGGCCCTGACCCCGGAGATGACCGCCGCGGACGCCATCAACCACATCCGCGTCACCGGCGTGGACAAGGAGACCATCAACACCTGCTACGTGCTGGACGACAAGTACCACCTGCTGGGCACGGTGACGATCCGCTCGCTGATACTGGCCAACCCGGAAGACACCTGTGAGAGCCTGATGACCGCCAACGCCATCAGCGTAGGCACCCAGGACGACCAGGAGACCGCCGTGCAGACCATGTCGAAGTACGACTTCACATCGCTGCCCGTGGTGGACGCCGAGAACCGCATGGTCGGCATCATCACCGTCGACGACGCCCTGGACATCATGGAAGAGGAGGCCAGCGAGGACATCGCGAAGATGGCCGCTATCACCCCCTCCGACAAGCCCTACCTGAAGACGGGCGTCTTCGAGATCTGGAAAAACCGCATCCCGTGGCTGCTGCTGCTGATGATCTCCGGCACCTTCACCGGCATCGTCATCTCCCGGTTCGAGAACGCGCTGGCGCTGATCCCGGTGCTGACCGCCTACATCCCGATGATGATGGACACCGGCGGCAACTCCGGCAGCCAGGCGTCGGTCACCATCATCCGCGGCCTGTCGCTGAACGAGCTGGAGCTGAAGGACGTCTTCCGGGTGATGTGGAAGGAATTCCGGGTGTCCATACTCTGCGGCGCGGTGCTGTCGCTGGCGAACTTCGCGAAGCTGATGTTCGTCGACCGCCGCTTCATCAACCCCGACATCACCATGCCCGTGGCCGCCACCATCTGCATGGCCATGTTCTGCACGGTGGTCATCGCCAAGCTGGTGGGCTGCACGCTGCCGATGCTGGCCAAGCGCGCCCACCTGGACCCCGCCGTGATGGCCAGCCCGTTCATCACCACCATCGTGGACGTGCTCTCGCTGCTGGTGCTGTTCTCGCTGGCGTCGTCGATTTTGAGGATCGCCGCCTGACATATCCCGATAGACAGGGCTCCGAGCCGATGGCTCGGAGCCCTGTCTTAAGGTTGCCGCTACCGGCAGAACAGCACGTATTTGCTATTGGCGGGATAAACCTGCACGTGCTGGTAATAGACGCCGCCATCAGTCGGCCTGAACGGATAGTCGTCCCCCACATCCGAGATGTACCGGTACAGCTCGTTCAGCGTGGTCTGCCCGTTGTTGTTGGCGTCCGCAGGCATGGAACCGGAAACACCGATGCCCTGGATCAGCCACAGCGTAAAGTAGTTGTAGGACCTGTCGGCGTCATACACCTCATTGCCCCAGCTGAGCTCGTTATAGTCAGAGGCTGTCAGCACATAGAACTTGTTATCCACGCGAAACTCTCCGGTATTCGCCCGGGTATCGCCGGAATCCGATGCGTCGACCCGCACCCTGACGCCGGTATCCGCATTGGCAAAGGCACGGATCGCCGCCGCGTCAAAGGCCTTGGCACGCTGTTTGGCCGCTTCAAGCATCGCCTTCCTGTCGGTTGCGCCATTGCCGTTGGCATATACCGCGGCGCCTGACCCGCAGGATTCCAGTATGACGATCACCTTGCCGGGCACCGCCTTCAGGGCATTGGCCAGCTCCCCCAACAGCATGTCGCCGCTGGGCACCATGCTCAGGTAGCCCGCGTACTCGCCCGTGGAGCTCACATCGCCGTGGGTGGCGATGAAGAACAGTGAAACGTCGTTCTCGTCCGCGTCGGCGAAGGTGGTCTTGATGGCGCTCAGCACCTGTTTGGCCGACAGATCGTATTTCTTGGTGATGGAATAGCGCCCGCCGTAATATCCCTTGACATTCATGAGCATATTTTCCATATGCAGCACGTCGCCCCTGTTACGAGTGCAAACATCGGAATAGAAGTTCTCCTGACCGATCAGCAGTGCGCGATAGTCCACTTCGTCGACATCGGGATTCACCGTCACCACGCAGGCGGCCGTGCGCCCATTGTAGGTCGCGGCAGTGATCGTCGCCGTGCCGACGGCCACCGCGGTCACCTTGCCGGCGGCGCTGACCCTGGCGATCTTTTTGTCGCTGCTCGACCAGGTGATCGGGGAATATGTACCTTTCGGTAGCGTGGCCTTCAGCTTCAGGGTGCCCTTCACCTTGAGGGAGCCGGTGCTCTTGTTCAGCGTCACCTTGCCCGGGGCCTTTTTCACCGTTACCTTCACCTTGGCCGACTTGCCATTCTGGGTCTTGACGGTGACGGTGGTCGTACCCGCTTTCTTGCCGGTGATCTTGCCCGCCTGCGACACGGTGGCGATGGTCGCGTCCTTTGTGGACCAGGCGAAGGAGGCATGGGTACCGTCGGGAATCGAGGGCGTCAGCGTGACGCTCTGCTTCACCCCCAGGGTGAGGGACGTGGCGCTCAGCGTGACCTCGCCCGGCGCAGGGAGGACCCGCACCGTATAGACGGCGGCTGTCTTGCCCCCGACCGTGCAGGTGATCTTCGCCTTGCCCTTCTTCACGCCCTTGATGACGCCCTTCGACGTGACCGTGGCGACCGTCGGCTTCGAGGACTTGAACTTTACCTTCTTGCCCCCGCCGATCGCCTGGACATCCAGCGCATACTTTTCCTTTACGCCCAGCACGAGCGTGGTCGTTTCGGCGTTGGGCGTCCCGGAAATGTCGATCGCGGGCACATCGTCGACGGCATCGAGACCGTCCAGCGCCGTGGACAGATCGATGTCGATGCCGCCTTCGGGCAGCGTCAGATCCACATTCTCCAGGGCGAGGTCCAGTTCATTATTGGGCAATCCCTCCCCCGCGATCTCGATCTCCGCCACCGCCGTCCCCGCCAGCAGCAACGCCATCGTCAGCAGCAGCGCGAGCCGTTTTATTATTCTGTTGTGATTCATTCCATCCGCTCCTTTTATAGGTTTATGACGCGCAGCCATGGCCACAGGATACCGGCAGACATGTCCAGCCATTTTATTATATATTACATGAGTCTTCACAGAAATGCAAGAAAAAGTATATGGCAAATCATATAGGAATTTATGAACAAATCCCTTCACATCTCTCGCTGATTGATGCGAATTGTGTGACTGTAGAACTGTCTCGACAGCATTGAGATAGCGTTGAAATCCTGTCGGTAACGGTGGCAATACAAGATGGCCATGGCGACTGATAGTCGCCGCTACAATCGCCGCTACAATCGCCACTACAATCGCCGCTACAGTCGCCGCTACAGTCGCCGCTGCGGCAGGCCGGTGCTTGTCGTGATGTTTTCTCTCAAGCCCTTTCCTTGTCCGACGGTTTTACAGCTGCTGCCAGTCGAAGATGCCCATAACGGCGTCTGAAATGTCCATGATGTCGAAGTAGTGCGTAGCAGAGAGCTTGAACCAGCGACGAACCTTGAGGTCGATATAGCGCATCTGCTCGCACAGCACATATCCCTCGACGGGGCAGTCCTTCAGGCGGATGTGCAGCGGCCCCTCGACAGCGTCCGGCAGGATGGGGCAGGCGACGACCCTGCCCGATTCGTTGAAGAAGCTGTTGCTGACGATGATAACGGGCCACTTGATGCCGCCGACCCGCAACAGGTCGCCCTGCTCCACGACCGGCGTCACCATGCTTCGTTCCCCTCCGGCTCTGCCCATTCGACCTCATCGGACAGGTTCAACCGCCCACCGTAGGCTGCGGCTCGCTCGCGGAGGCTGCGGTGGACTAAGGCTCGACTGAGGATAATCCGGCCGTCGACAGCTTCTGCAGTGAGCGTGTCGTCCGGGTTGAATCCAGCGCTTCTCAGGAACTCCCGCGAAAAGCGTATCCCCTGGCTGTTTCCCCAGGGCTTGATCTGTAACTGCATGCACGTGCCGCCTTTCGGTTGGTTTATACATAGTATATACTATGTTGGGCGAGTTGTCAATGCGGCAGACAGGGGGACAGTTCGAGACCACTGAAAAAGTCGAAGAGGCTTGAAAATAATGTAATATCGACACTCATTGCTTGCAATACACCAAGTTGAATATCTACAAAGGCAATGATTCTACATTATCATGCATTGATCGATTCATTCTACTCGTTGGCAAAACACTTTTTCAGTGGTCTCGGACGGTTCTTTTGACCGGATGTTTCATTGTAATCTACCAAGACAATAGAACCGTCCCCTGTCTTACTGAGGCGCAAAAAAAAGGCCACAGCATTGTTGCTGCAGCCCCCATGATTATTTATTTCAAATCAGCGACAAAACTCAACGTCTGTTTGTCTTCATCTTTTTCAAGGTGAATGGAGTAGATGTCCGTGGTATAATCACTGGTCCAATTCTCCACGCTCAAAGCACCCCAAGTCCCCTGGAAGCCAAATTTATTCAACAATTCCATGCCCTCAGTACTAATCAATTCTTGTAGCTCATCTTCTTCCTTTTCCTGCATAACCCCATTTAGATAGGCGCTTACGGTCATTGTGAACGCATAAGCTGACGGAAGAAATATCCTCATCATGTCCTCTCCTTCTTGTGTAGAAAAGCCATAGACAAGGCGAATGATAGGATATCCATCCTCCTTACTGCACACGAAGGCAATGCCATTCAACATACCAGAAATGTTTATTTGACACATGCCCTCTATATCGGTTTCCAAAATCTCCGCGGAAGCCGAGTTCAGCTTCATGTTTTCAATGACAGAGCTCGCTTCGCTTGATCCGCCAAAGTATTGCCCATAGACCATATCCAGGGTACTGTTGAAAAGAATTATGAATTCTTCCGGTAAGGTATTTGTGATATTCACAGGTGTCCCTTCTGCATCGGGTTGCATCACATTCGGTGCAATCCTGTCCGTTTCGTCCTGCTGTGGCTGAGCATCCTCTACCGAGTCCACAGGCTGAGCACTTGCAAGCCCCAGCGCCTCCAGCAAAGCGTCATCGATGTTTTCGTTAACTTCCAGGCCTTTATCTGTCCGGTACTGGATGATAGCCGCAAACGTCTTTTTACCCGCGATGCCGTCGGGCGTGCCGCAGTTGTAGCCCGCTTCGTTCAAGGCCTGCTGAACAGCCTTTACCGTTTCCTTATCGGTATAGACCTTGTCAGTCCTGGCAGACTTGTCTTCAGGCGTCTCTGTCGCTGCATTTGCGCTGCCAGCTTCTCCGTCAAAGTAGATGAGAACAGGGTCCAGTACTGTCAGTACACCCTCGGTCTTGGCAGCGTCATAATCCGCCTTCATGACCTCGATATCCAACATCCAGGTTTTGGGCGCATTGATTGCCGAATGCAGCGCCTCTTCATCTATCGTACCATCGCTGTTTTTATACACTTCTGTTCGAAGCGTAATTTCCCACTCTTCGCTGGAATGCTTCCTGTATCCGCCAAAGTTGGTCGAGTTCTTGCCTGTAGTACCAATCCCGTCCACCACGGAACTGTACTTTAACGCAACGTCAAATTCAGTATCATTGTCAACCAACAGCGTGTACCAGTTGTAAGCATCCCAGGGCTCGATAAATTCTCCGAAATCATCGTTCTGTCGGCCCTTCAGGATAATGCGAATACCATCCTTCTCTGCAATCACCAAATCCTCACCGGGAGTATAATGTAGTTCCTTAGGGGCATTCTCTGTCTCAGCAAAAGCGGTCAGTCCGGACAACATCATAATCACTGTAAGAATCAGGGAAACCAGCCTCTTCATAGTATTCCTTCCTCTCTCATCATGTTAGGTAGCCAACCTTGTCTTGCAATGAATATCGCTTGTTGGATTACGGGGATGCTCTCCCATCGCATCTCTCGCTGATTGATGCGAATTGTGTGACCGTGGAGCCGCCCCAACAGCTTTGAGATAGCGTTGAAAACCTGTCGATAGCGGCGCTCAATTCAAAATGGTCATGGCGACTGATAGTCGCCACTACTATTAAAGCCGCAAGCAAATCACCGGCCGCACCGAATCGCTTTCGCCGACTTCACTGCCACCAAGATTCCATCTAACGTTGCCGTCGACATCGACGTAACATTCGCCCCATTCATAGCCGCCAGGCGACCGCAGCCACCACCAGCAGGCACCGCTGTCGCCCCAAGCCACCCCTTGAGCCTTGGCATACGTTGTGGGCCAGCATATGCGGTCGCTGTCGCTGCTGAACAGATTTTCCGCCTCGCTCAAGCTCAGCAGGAACACCTTGTCCTGTGTGTCGCTCCCCACCCAAAACGGGCTTCCCTCAGTCTTCACCGTCACCGTCTGCAGCTTCGCCTGTTCAGCGGAGGTAAAGGCACTGTTCAGGAATGTATCATTCAGCCACTCCCGTAGCGAGCAGATCTTCCAGGTGATGTCGCTTTGGGTCGTGCAATAGGGCTTACAGTCCAGCGCATAGCGGCTGATCAGGGTATAGGTATCACCGTCCTGCTTCAGCACCCGCCATTCGATGGGCTCTGGACCGTTGGAGAGATCATTATCCTGCTCGTAGTGGCCGAAGAAGATGGTATCCTGATCTGACTGTGGCGTTGTTGACGGTTCGGGAGTGGGCGTAGGCGTGGTGGTAGGTGTCGGTGTCGGCTGGGGTAGTGCCGCAACCGTCACCGTACACACGGCCTTCATCTTATTGAAAGTCCTGACGGTAATCTTTGCCGTGCCTTCCTTGATAGCGGTCACCGTACCGTTTTCGTCCACCGCCGCCACCTTTTTGTTACTGCTTGTCCAAGTCAACTTATTGGACGCCGTTTTTTTCGGCAGCGTTACTGCCAGGGTATAACTCTGCCCTTCTTCCAACTCCAGCGTCTTTGGCTCCAGCGTCACCTTTCCCGGCGCCTTCTTCACCGTCAGCTTCAGCGTGGCCTTCTTGCCGTTGTGCGTCTTCACCGTGACCGTCGTCGTGCCCGCCTTTTTGCCCGTCACCACGCCTGTCTTCGACACCGTGGCGATCTTTTTGTTCTTCACGGTATAGGTAAAGCTGGTGTGGCTGTTCTTCGTCACCTGCGGCATCAGGGTCAGCTTCTCCTTGACGCCAATCGTCGCGCCTGTCATCGCCAGCGTGACCTTCTTCGGCGCGGCCACCACCGTCACCTTGCAGGTGGTCAGCTTCTTCTTGTTGGAATAAACCGTGATCGTGGCCTTGCCCTTCTTCACGGCGGTGACGACGCCCTTCGCGTCCACCTTCGCGATCTTCGCGGAGGACGACTTGTAGGTCAGCTTCTTCTTCGTGCACTTCAGGGCAAAGGTTTCCTTTACGCCCAGCGTCAGCGCGGCGGGAACGCCATACTTCTTCGCCGCGTTTTCATCCTCATTGAACTGCATGTCCGCGCCCGTCTCCACTCCGGCATCCAGGCCCTCCGGTTCCCCGCCCGACAGCTCGCCCGGCAGTCCGTCCAGCGTCAGGGACTCCCCCGCTTCGATTTCCACCGCGTCGGCTGCCTCGAAGCCCTCCAGCCCCAGCGCCTGCTCCAGTTCGCTCACATCGTCGGGCAGCTCAACATTTCCATCCTCGGCCACGCTGAACATCGGCACCAGCAGCGCCAGCACCAGCATTATGGCAATCTCCCTGAATAACATCCGCTTCATGTGATCTTCCTCCCTTGCATATAAATCCGTGTTCCCTTCGCAGACAGAACCAACCGGTTATTGTTTCTATCTTCCTACAGGAACTATTCTGCTTGTAATTATACCATATATCTTCCTATTATGCAAGTGTTTTTGGAACTATAATTCCAAAAAGAAGGATTTTGGAGGAACAATAATGCTGATCTATGACCTGAACACCATTGGCAACCGGCTCTATGCCCTTCGAAAGCACATGGGGATGACACAGGCAGAGCTTGCCGAGGCTGCGGGCCTGTCTGATCGCACCTATGCAGACATCGAACGGGGTCAGGTAAACATGCGTCTGGAAACCATACTGCGCATATGCAGCGCCCTGTATATTACCCCGGATACCATACTGACAGAGGAAACCGCCACAGAAGAAGCCCGCCAGCATTTATTGCTCCAACGGCTCAACGCATGCAGTCCAAAGGACAGATCGACTGCGCTTCGCCTTTTGGAGGTCTTTCTTGCCTCGCTGGATTGACCCAGAGGCCGTTTTCTCATAAAGCAGGAGCGCTTTCACACGATCACGGGATCGTATGGAAGCGCTACTTCATGCTGCGCAAATCGCGCCGCTTACTTCAAATGCTCCTCCAAAATAAACTTCGGCCGCCGCTTGGTCTCCATGTAAACCTTGCCCACGTACTCCCCGATCACGCCCAGGGCCATCAGCTGCAGGCCGCCCAGCAGCCAGATGGACATCATCATCGAGGCCCAGCCGGCGACGGTGCGGCCCTGGACCAGCGATACGATCACGTACACCGCCATCGCCACGCCCAGCAGCGCGCACACCGCCCCCAGCCCCAGCACCCAGCGGATGGGGCGGTTGCTCAGCGAGGTCACGCCCTCCGCGGCGAAGGCGATCATCTTCTTCAGCGGGTACTTGCTCTCCCCCGCCACGCGCTCGCCCCGCTCGTAGTAGACCTGGGCGGTCTTGAAGCCCAGCATCGGCACCATGCCCCGCAGGAACATGTTCACCTCGCCGAAGGACAATAGCGCCTCCAGCGCCCGCTTCGACAGCAGCCGGTAGTCCGCATGGTTGTAGACCAGGTCCACGCCCAGCTTCCTCATGCCCTTGTAGAAGCCCTGGGCGGTGGTGCGCTTGAAGAAGGTGTCCTTCTCGCGGCTGGAGCGCACGCCGTAGACCACGTCCGCGCCTTTGCGGAATTCCTCCAGGAAGCCGTACATGGCGTTCACGTCGTCCTGCAGGTCCGCGTCGATGGTGATTACGCAGTCGCAGCGCTCCGCCGACAGCGTCATGCCCGCCCACAGCGCGTTCATGTGCCCGGCGTTGTGGGCCAGCTTCACGCCCTCGAAGCGCGAATCCCCTTCGTGCAATTCCGTGATGACCTTCCATGTGTCGTCCTTGCTGCCGTCGTCCACCAGCACGATACGGCTTCCCGGGTCGATCAGCCCCTTTTTGAGCATGTCGTCCGTCAGCTCCACCAGCCGCTTCGCCGTGATCGGCAGCGCCTCCTGCTCGTTGTAGCAGGGGATGACGATGAAGAGTTTGGGTGTATTCATGTTTTTACTACCCCTTCAATACCACATTGTCCGCGCCGATCAAATTCGCCAGCGCGCCGAAGTCGTAGCCCTCGTCCACCCAGTATTCCCTCGGGGCCTGGTAGGTCTTCTTCTCGTCGGCCATGTATAGCATCACGCAGATGCTGCCGGGCGTCTCCGAAAGGATCCGAAGCGCCTCCTGCCGGGTGTCGGCGGTCAGCTTCAGATACAGCTTCCGATTGCCCCGGGCGGGCCTGCGGTCATAGCCGCTGTCCGGCGGCGGCGCGCCATAGTCGTCCAGGGGCGGCGCGCCGTAATCGGAGGCGTACCGGCCATTGCCGCCGCCCCATCGCCTGCGGGGCTCGGCCTCGAAGCGGTCCAGCTGATCCAGCGGGGCGACGTTATCCAGCAGCAGCTTGGGGCTCTCGTCCTCCCGCACGGACAGCTTGCCCGCCATCACCACCGGCGCGTCCTGGGAAAGCTGCGGGGCCACCCGCTCGTACACCTTCGGGAACACCAGCACCTCGGTGGTGCCCACCATGTCCTCCAGCTGCACGAAGGCCATCATGTTGCCGCTGCGGGTGGCCTTCAGCTTGATCTCGGCGACGATGCCGCCCATGCGCACCGGCTTCTGGTCCCAGCTCATGCCCCGGTCCGGGGCCTCCGAGAGCGCCTCGAGGGTCCCTGCGTTCACCGTCAGCTTTGAAAGCTGCCCGGCGTAGGCGTCCAGCGGGTGGCCGGAGATGTACACGCCGGTGGTCTCCTTCTCCATCTGCAGCAGCTGGTTCTTCTGGAAGGGCGGCATGTCCGGCATCGGCGGCGGCGGGGCCTGTACGGGACTGTCCATGCCGAACAGCGATATCTGGCCGGCGACCATGCTCTTCTGCTGACGGGCCACGCCGTCCATGGCCTTTTCGAACACGCACAGCTTCTGGGCGCGGTTGCCGGGCAGCTCGTCCAGCGCGCCGCAGCGGATCAGGCTCTCAACGCCCTTCTTGTTCAATTCGCCGCCGGTCACCCGGCCCACGAAGTCGTACAGGTCCCTGTAGGGCCCCGCGGCCTCCCGCTCGGCCACCAGCATCTCCACGGCCTTGAGCCCCAGGTTCTTCACCGCCCCCAGTCCGAAGCGTATGCCCTTCTTCCCGTCCAGGTCGTCCACGGTGAAGCGGGCCCGGGAGCGGTTCACGTCCGGGGGCAGCACCGCGATGCCCTGCCGGCGGCAGTACTGTATGTAGAAGGCGATCTTCTCGGTGTGGCCCAGCATGGAATTCATCATCGCCGCCATGAACTCGGCGGGGAACTTCAGCTTCAGCCAGGCCGTCTGCACAGCCACCAGGGCGTAGGCCGCCGCGTGGCTCTTGTTGAAGGCGTAGGAGGCAAAGGCGGTCATCTCGTCGAACAGACGGGTGGCCACGTCCTCGGAGATGCCGTTGCGCACGCAGCCGGGCACCACCACGTCGCCGTTTTCGTCCAGCTGGCCGTGGATGAAGACCTCCTTCTCGTGGGCCATCACGTCGTGCTTCTTCTTGGCCATGGCCCGGCGCACCAGGTCGCTTCGGCCCATGGAATAGCCCGCCAGATCCCGCACGATCTGCATGACCTGCTCCTGGTAGACCATACAGCCGTAGGTGACGTCCAGTATCGGCTTCAATTGGGGCGTCAGGTATTGCACGGTCTCCGGGTTCTGCTTGCCCGCCACGTACCGGGGAATGGACTCCATCGGGCCGGGGCGGTACAGCGATATCGCGGCGATGATGTCCTCGAAGCTGGACGGCTTCATCTGGGTCAGGAACTGGGTCATGCCCGAGGATTCCAGCTGGAAGATGCCGGTGGTGTCGCCGTCGGAGATCATCTGGTAGACCCCCGGCTCGTCCAGGGGGATGTCGGCGCTTACGAAGTCCGTCCCCAGCCGGTCCCGGGCCATCTCGATGGTGTCCATGATGACGTTCAGCGTCCGAAGGCCCAGGAAGTCCATCTTCAGAAGGCCCAGCGCCTCCACCGTGCCCATGGGGAACTGGGTGGTGATCACGTCGTCGTTGGTCTGCAGCGGGCAGTAGTCCACCACCGGCTTCGCGGTGATCAGCACCCCCGCCGCGTGGGTGGAGGCGTTGCGGGGCATGCCCTCCAGCTTCCGGGCCATCTCGATCAGCCGGTGGATGCTCTCGTCGTTCTCGTAGGAGGAGCGCAGCTCGGCGTTCAGCTTCAGCGCCCGCTCCAGGGTCATGTTCAGCTCGAAGGGCACCATCTTGGCGATGGCATCCACCTGCTGGTAGCTCATGTCCATCACCCGGCCCACGTCCCGGATCACCGCCCGGGCGGCCATCGTGCCGAAGGTGATGATCTGGGCCACGTGGTCCGCGCCGTAGCGGCGGCGCACGTAGTCGATCACCTGCCCGCGCCGCTCATAGTCGAAGTCGCAGTCGATATCGGGCATGCTCACCCGCTCCGGGTTCAAAAACCGCTCGAACACCAGCGCGTACTTCAGCGGGTCGATCTCGGTGATGTCCAGCGCGTAGGCCACGATGGACCCCGCGCCGCTGCCCCGCCCCGGCCCGACGCCCACGCCGTGGGTCTTGGCGTAGTGTATAAAGTCCCACACGATCAGGAAATAATCCACATAGCCCATGGACTCGATCACGCCCAGCTCGTATTCCATGCGGTCCCGGGCGTCGGGCCGGTCGGGGCCGTACTTGCGCAGCAGGCCCGCCTCGCACAGCTCGCGAAGGTACCCCCTGTCGGTCTTGCCCTCGGGCAGCGGGAAGGCGGGCAGGTGGGTGGTGGAAAAGTCGAATTCCACGTGGCAGCGCCGGGCGATCGCCTCGGTGCGCTGTATGGCGTCCTCGAAGTTGGGGAAGCGCTGGCGCATCTCGTCCTCGGACTTGACATACATCTGGTCGGTGTCCATGCGCATGCGGTGCTCGTCGGACAGGGTCTTGCCCGTCTGGATGCACATCAGCACCTCCTGGGCGGCGGCGTCCTCGCTGGTCAGGTAGTGGCAGTCGTTGGTCACCACCAGCGGAATGTCCATCTCCCGGGCCAGGCGCACCAGCCGGGGGTTCACCGTCCGCTGGTCCGGCAGGCCGTGGTCCTGCAGCTCGATGAAGAAGTTGTCCTTCCCGAAGATGTCGATATAGCGCCGGGCCATCTGCCGGGCCTCGTTCTCCCTGCCGTCCAGCAGCAGCTTGGGCAGGTCGCCGGACAGGCAGGCCGACAGCGCGATCAGGCCCTCGCTGTGCTTCTCCAGCAGCGCGTAATCCACCCGGGGCCGGTAGTAATAGCCCCTTATGAAGCCCTCGCTGACCAGCCGGGACAGGTTCTCATACCCCTTCTGGTTCTCGCACAGCAGAATAAGGTGGCTGTAGTCCCGGGTGGTGCTGGTCTTGTTGTCCATGTCCGGGCAGACGTAGACCTCGCAGCCGATCACCGGGTGGATGCCCGCTTCCTTCGCGGCGCGATAAAAATCCACCACGCCGTACATCACGCCGTGGTCGGTCACCGCGCAGGAGGTCATGCCCAGCGCCTTCAGCCGCTCCATCAGCGGCTTGATCCGGCATGCCCCGTCGAGGAGGCTGTATTCGGTATGTAGGTGGAGATGTGCGAACATTGTATACCTCAATATTTGGTTTGGGAACGGGAAATGCATTTCCCATTCCCAAACCGTATATTCAGCGCAAGGTCGTGGCGTTGCGCACGATGGCGTTGATCTGGGCGCTCAGCTCGTCCGCGGTGCGGCCGGAGCGGATCTGCTCGGACAGTTCGTAGACCTTGTTCACGTCGTCCTCGCTGGCGGTGACGGCCACGGTCTGGATGTTGGGGTCGGCCCGCAGCACCTCGGCGGCCACCATCTCGCGGATGCGCTCGGTGATCTCGCCCTTGTAGGCGTTGTCAAACTTCACGCCCACCAGCGCGGTGCTGTTGGTCACCACCACCCGGGCGTCGGCGACCTCGGAGATCCGGGCGATGGCCTTCTCGATGTCCGCCGCCCCGTTGGCCCAGTCGAAGGGGTTCAGCGCCCCGTCCGTGGTGGCCGCGGTGTTGCCGGTGTTGCCGCCGTTCATCGTGCCGTCAGCGCCGTTGTTGGCGTTGCCCGCGTTGTTGGTCAGCCCCGCCGCGCCGTTGCCGTTCTGGGCGTCGTTCGCCGTACCGTTCTGGGCGTCGTTCGCCGTACCGTCCAAAGCATTGGGGGCGTAGTTGGCTGTGGGCGCGGGCCGTGTCGTGGTCCCGCCGTTGTTCATGCACGCCGCCAGCGCCACGCACGCCACGGCGACGATCAGGATGACCGGAATGATCTTGCGATTCATATTGCATACCTCCTTGCGCTGTTAGTCTTGACGCAAGAAGGATGAAACATACCGGTAAATTCTGATTTATCGAGGTGTTGGTGGAAAAGCAGAGGGTAGTACAAAGGGAACAGGGACATCGAGCGCCTGGAAAACAGTCCTGTGGACTGTTTTTAGCGAGATGGGGCCGGCAGGCCCAAAGAACAGGGAACAGGAAAAGCCGAGCACGGAATGTTGCAGCCAGAACGAAGGGAACGTTCCCGCGACGAAAATGAAGTATAGAATCCCTGAAAGCCCTGTATCGGTGGCAATCTGCCGCCACGGCATTCTTATCGGCTGGGAACGGTAGCGGCAGGTTGCCGCGACACGAAGTTAGTCCTTTAGGGCCGCTACAACTCGTACAATATCGAAATGTTCGCGGCAGCCGCCATTCCTGTTCCCTGTTCCCTGTTCCCTCGTC
>CACWZI010000068.1 GCA_902765305.1 uncultured Eubacteriales bacterium | reverse complement strand
GCGAAGCGTTAAGGGATTTGCACCACCCCTAAAACCTAACCCCTAAAACCTAAAACCTGAATACTGATTTATCGAGCTTTGCTCGATAAATCAGTATTTATTTCTTCCCCTGCCCCAAACACCTTCCCCTTTTTTAACACATTAGAGCATGTTAATATCCCCGGATATGGTATAATGTTTTCGGTCGCCCCTTGCCGGCATCCCTTAGGGAGCCGGACACGGTGACCCGGTTAATCAATTCTGTAGGGTATCCAAAGCGAACTCGAACGGAGGAATGAAAGATGAAGAAGCTGTCTACCCGTGACTTTGTGCTCCTGGCGCTGCTGGTGGCGGTGCTGATCGTGCTGGGTTATGTGAATATCCCGCAGCCCGCCGGCCTGTCCATCACCTTCAACATGATTCCCGTGGCCATCGCGGCCATCGTGCTCGGTCCCCTGGGCGGGGCGATCATCGGCGGGGCTTTCGGCCTGATCAGCTTTTTGCAGTGCTTTGGCATCTGTGGCTTTTCCGGAATGGGCGCGGCACTGGTGGCCATCAACCCCTTCCTGACCTTTGTGCAGCGGTTCTTCCCGCGGCTGATCGACGGGCTGCTGCTGGGGTACATCTACCGGCTGCTCCGGCCCAGGACCAACGTCTACGTGGCCTGCGCAATCACCGGCTTTTTCGCGGCGTTCCTGAACACGCTGCTGTTCATGACCTCGCTGGTGTGGCTGTTCGGCTCCACCGAGTACATGCAGGCCTCCATGGCGGGCCGGGGCATGCTGGCCTACATCGTGGCCGCCGTGGGCGTCAACGGCCTGGTGGAGATGCTGGTCTCCACGGTGCTGACCGGCGCGGTGGGGTCGGCCCTGGAGAAGGCCGGGTTCTTCAGACGGAAATAGCATGATAAGGGCTGCCTCAAAACGTGTTGCTTTCGAATGCGGCGTAGCGGCGACTGTCAGTCGCCACGTGGCGGCAAATTGCCGCCGCTACAGCCGAGCCGTTTTGAGGCAGCCCCTTTTTGATGTGAACGAATAGGAGTGAAGCCCATGATACTGACGCTGGACATCGGCAACACCAACATGAAGACGGCCCTGTTCGACGGCATGGAGATGAAACAGTACTGGCGGCTGTCCACCAATCGCAACCGCACCTCGGACGAGTACGGCATGGCGATGATGAACCTGCTGAACCACTACGGCATCGACCGGAGCGAGGTGGAGGGCATCATGATGTCCTCGGTGGTGCCCCAGATCAACTTTACCATCGAGCACATGTGCCGCAGCTACTTCGGCATGGAGCCGATGAAGATCGAGCCTGGCGTCAAGACCGGCATCAACATCAAGTATGAAAACCCACGGGAGCTGGGCAGCGACCGCATCGCCAACGCGGTGGGGGCCTACGAGCTGTACGGCGGGCCCTGCATCACCATTGACTTCGGCACCGCCACCTCCTTTGGCGCGATCTCGGCAAAGGGCGAGTTCCTGGGCGGCGCGATCTGCCCCGGCCTGAGGCTGGCCGCCGACGCCCTGACCGAGCGCACCGCCAAGCTGCCCCGGTTCGAGCTGGTGAAGCCGGAGAACGTCATCGGCCGCAACACCGTGACCAACATGCAGGCGGGCATCGTCTACGGCTACATCGGCCAGATCAAGTACCTGGTGAACCGCATGAAGAAGGAGATGGGCGTTGAGGGCATCAAGGTGATCGCCACCGGCGGCTTGGCCGTGCTGGTGGCCGGGGAGAGCAGCGTGATCGACGTGATGGACGGACTGCTGACGCTGAAGGGCCTGCGAATCATCTACGAGAAGAACGCCGGGAAGGCGTGAGGAGCGGCCATGTCGAAGTTTGAGGGCACGGTAGAGGACATCGTCTATCGCAACGACCAGAACGGCTGGACGGTGGCCTCCATCAAGCTGGATGGGGACCGCCGCCGCATATCCGCCGTGGGCATCATGCCCTTCCTGTCCACCGGCGAGCACGCCATATTCGACGGGGACCTGACCGAGCACAGGGAATACGGCAAGCAGATCAAGGTCGCCGCCTACGAGGCCACCCGGCCCGAGACCAAGTCCGGCGTGGAGCGCTTTCTGGCCTCCGGGCTCATCAGGGGCGTCGGCCCTGCCACGGCGAAGCTGATCGTCGACCACTTTGGCGCCCGGGCGCTGGACGTGCTGGAGAGCGCGCCCCAGCGGCTGACCGAGGTGGACGGCATCGGCCCCAAGCGGGCGGCGATGATCGCGGAATCCTTCGCGGCCCAGAACGGCATGCGCAACACGCTGATCTTCCTGCAGAACTACGGCCTCTCCGCGGGCCTTTCGATGAAGGTCTACAAGGCCTACGGCGACACGACAGAGAGCGTGCTGCGCGCCAATCCCTACCGGCTGGTGGACGAGATCGACGGCGTGGGCTTTCACACCGCCGACGAGATCGCCATGAGCCTGGGCTTCGGCCGGGAATCCGCCTTTCGCCTGCGCAGCGGCGTAAAATACGTGCTTTCCGAGGCGGCCAGCAGCGTCGGGCACGTCTACCTGCCCCGCGCCTCGCTGGTGAGCGCCGCGGCCCGGATCCTCAGCGCGGAGCCGGCGACGGTGGAGGCGGTGGTGAAGGGCCTGGTGCTCGACGGCGAGCTGGTGGCCGAGGCGGTGGGCGAGGACGAGGCCGTCTACCTGCCCCGCTGCCACAAGGCCGAGAGCGAGACCGCGCGGCTGCTGCTTCGGCTGCAAAAGACCATCCACAGGGCCAATATGAGCCAGAGGCAGGCCCTCAGCCAGATCGAGGCCCAGGAGGACGCCCTGGGTGTCAGCTTGTCCGACGAGCAGCGCCAGGCGGCGATGGACGCCCTGCTGGAGGGCGTGTGCGTCATCACCGGCGGGCCCGGCACCGGCAAGACCACCTCGATCAACGTGATCATCCGGCTGATGCGCCGCTGGGGCAAGGTGGAGCTGTGCGCCCCCACGGGCCGCGCCGCCAAGCGCATGAGCGAGGCCACCGGCTGCGCCGCCCGCACGATCCACAGGATGCTGGAATACAGCGGCGAGTCACAGGGCTTTCAGCGGGACGAGGACAACCCGCTGGAAGCCGACGTGGTGATCGCGGACGAGATGTCCATGGTGGACATCTTCCTGATGCGCTCGCTGCTGCGGGCGCTGCGCCCCGGCACAAGGCTCGTGCTGGTGGGGGACGTGGACCAGTTGCCCAGCGTGGGCGCGGGCAACGTGCTGAGGGACCTGATCGACTCCGGCGCGGTGCGGGTGGCCCGGCTGACCGAGATCTTCCGCCAGGCCGGTCAGAGCCAGATCATCGTCAACGCCCACCGGATCAACCGGGGCGAGTACCCGGAGATCCGCAACCGGGATACCGATTTCTTCCTCGAGCGCCGGCAGACCCCCGCCGAGGCGGCGGAATCGGTGGTCGCGCTGACGCGGGTGCGCCTTCCGAAGTACATGGGGCTGGACAGCCTTCGGGACATCCAGGTGATGGCCCCGATGAAGAAGGGCGACGTGGGCGTGTACGCGCTGAACGCCCTGCTGCAGCAGGCGCTGAACCCCGCCCGGCCCGATACGCCGGAGCTCGTTCACGGCGGCATGACCTTCCGCCCCGGCGACAAGGTGATGCAGGTGCGCAACAACTACGACCTGGCCTGGCGCAGGGACGGCGAAGCGGGCGACGGCGTGTTCAACGGCGACATCGGCTACATACAGGCGGTGGACCGCCGGGCGAAGGCGCTGACCGTGGCCTTCGACGACGGGCGGGTGGCCGACTACGACGAATCGCTGCTGGACGATCTGGAGCTGGCCTACTGCATGTCGGTGCACAAGAGCCAGGGCAGCGAGTTCGATGCCGTGGTGCTGCCGCTGGTCAGCGGGCCGCCGATGCTGATGACCCGCAACCTGCTGTACACGGCGGTCACCCGGGCCAAGCGACTGGTGGTGATCGTGGGCCGGGAGGGCTGCGTGCAGGCGATGGTGGACAACAACCACATCACCCGACGCTTCAGCGCCCTGGACCTGCGGCTGAGGAACGGGGCATGAGCGGAGGGCTGAAGCGCGGCGCGCGTGCGCTGCTTGAATTGATCTATCCCATCCGGGCCGAGTGCATGGGCTGCGGCTCAAAGGCCGGCTTCGAGCGGGACTGGCTGTGCGAGGACTGCCGCCAGGCGCTGGCGAATCGCTGGGTGGGCGCCGCGACGCCGCCCGAGGGCGGCCTGATCGACGGGGCGGCCTACGGCTACTTCTACGGGGGCCCTGCGGGCGGGCTGGTGCGCAACCTGAAGTACCGGGGCGTCAGCCGCCTGGCCGAGCCCATGGGGCGGCAGATGGTCCGGGCCTTCGAGGGTCTCCAGCCGGCGCAAATCGACTGCGTGGTGCCGGTGCCGATGCACATCCGCCGCACCCGCAGGCGGGGCGTCAACCACGCGCTGCTGCTGGCGAAGGCGGTCGCGGACGGGCTGGGCCTGCCTCTCGAGGAAGCCCTCGTCCGCACCCGCAACACCCGCCAGCAGGCGCGGCTCAACGACGCCGAACGGCTACACAACCTGGACGGGGCGTTCGCTGTCGCCGGGGGCGTGGCCGGCAAGCGCGTGCTGCTGGTGGACGACGTCTGCACCACCGGCGCCACCGCCAACGCCTGCGCCAAAGCGTTGCTGGAGAACGGCGCCAGCACAGTGCTGCTGGTTTGCTTCTGTCTGGCGCACAAATTCTGATTTATCGAGCTGTGCTCGATAAATCAGATAAAAGAAATCCGTCAGGATTTCTACCTTCCCTAACACCTAAAACCTATAACCTAAAACCTAACTACTGATTTGTCGCAGCGCGACAAATCAGTAGTTTTCCCCAGCAAGGAGGCCATCATGGACCACATTACCAGCGCGAAAAACCCCGTCGTCAAGGACCTCCGCGCCCTTCGCGACCGCAAGGGGCGCGAGGCCTCCGGGCGATTCCTCGTCGAGGGCGAGGTCATGCTCCGGGAGGCGCTGAAGTGCGGGCTGGCCATCCACGACGTGCTGGCGGAGGAGGCGCTTGCACCGCTGGCCGAAGAACTGGCGGCCAAAGGGGCCAACGCCTCTATCGTGCCCCGGAGTTTGCTCGAATCCGTGACCGACACCCGTACCCCCCAGGGGATATGCGCGTCCTTCGACCTGCCTCGTCCGCTGCCGCTGGATAAGGCCCCCGACCGCGTCGTGGCGCTGGACGGCGTGCAGGACCCGGGCAACGTGGGCACAATCTGGCGCACCGCCGACGCCGCAGGTTTTCAAGGGCTGATGCTGGGCGCGGCCTGCGCGGACCCGCTCTCCCCGAAGGTGCAGCGCGCGGCCATGGGGTCGGGCTTCCGGCTGCCCTTCATGCAGGTGGGCGACCTGCCCGCCGCATTGATCGGGTTGCGCCAAAGGGGCTGGACGGTGATCGCCTCCGACCTTCACGGAGAGGACTTCTACAGCCATCCCGACCCTGGCGGGAAATTCATCCTCGTCGTCGGCAGCGAGGCACACGGCATCTCGGACGCCACCCGCGTCGCCGCCGACATGCTTTTGAAGCTGCCCATGCGGGGCGGCGCGGAATCGCTGAACGCCGCCGTGGCCGCGGGGATCATGATGTACGAGTTGATGCGGGAACAGTGAACGACAACGGGACGCCTTTCGGCGTCCCGTCGTCGTTCATGGGATGATTACACGTGAATCGTGGGGATGGCTCTCCACCAGGCCGGCGCTGGTGATGCGGATGAACTCGCCCCGGGTGCGCAGGGCCTGTATGTTCTCGGTGCCGCAGTAGCCCATGCTTGCCCGCAGACCGCCGATCAGCTGGAACACGGTGTCGGCCAAGGGCCCCTTGTAGGGCACGCGGCCCTCGACGCCCTCGGGCACCAGCTTCTTCTGGCCCTCTTGGAAGTAGCGGTCCTTGCTGCCCTCGGCCATGGCGGCGAGGGAGCCCATGCCGCGATAGACCTTGTAGGAACGGCCCTGGTAGATCTCGGTGGCGCCGGGGCTCTCCTCGGTGCCGGCGAACAGGCTGCCCATCATGACCGCCGTCGCGCCAGCGGCGATGGCCTTGGGGATGTCGCCGGAATACTTGATGCCGCCGTCGGCGATGACGGTCTTGCCGTATTCGTCGGCCACCTCGGCGCAGTCCATGATGGCGGTGATCTGGGGAACGCCGATGCCGGCCACCACGCGGGTGGTGCAGATGCTGCCCGGGCCGATGCCCACCTTGACCACGTCCGCGCCGGCCCTGATCAGGTCCTTCGCGGCGGGGCCGGTGGCCACGTTGCCCGCGATGATCTCCAGGTCCGGATACGTGGCGCGAATCTTCTCCACCATCTTCAGCACGCCCTCGGAATGGCCGTGGGCGGTGTCCAGGCCGATGATGTCCACGCCCGAGGCCACCAGCGCGGCCACGCGCTCCATGGTGTCGCTGGTGACGCCCACCGCTGCGCCGCACAACAGGCGGCCACGGCTGTCCCGTGCGGAGTTGGGATACTTCTGGCTCTTCTGGATGTCCTTGATGGTGATCAGGCCCCGGAGCATGTAGTTTTCATCCACGATGGGCAGCTTTTCGATGCGGTGCTTCGCAAGGATGGCCTTGGCGCCCTCCAGCGTGGTGCCCACCGGGGCGGTGACCAGGTTTTCGCAGGTCATCACGTTGCGGATGGGCTGGTCGAAGTCGGTTTCAAAACGCAGGTCGCGGTTGGTGAGTATGCCCACCAGCCTGCCGTTTTCGGTGATGGGCACGCCGGAGATGCGATACTTGCGCATCAGTTCCTCGGCGTCGGAGACCTTGTGGTCGGGGGAGAGGTAGAAGGGGTCGGTGATGACGCCGTTTTCAGAGCGCTTCACCTTGTCCACCTGGCTGGCCTGCTCTTCGATGGACATGTTCTTATGAATGATGCCCAGGCCGCCTTCGCGGGCCATCGCAATCGCCATGTTGTAGTCGGTCACAGTGTCCATCGCAGCGCTGAGCATCGGGATATTCAGTTTGATTTTCGGGGTAAGCTGTACGGTGAGATCCACATCGCGGGGCAGTACGCTGCTGCGCTGGGGCACCAGCAGCACATCGTCAAAAGTCAGACCTTCTCGTATGATCGCCATATCCTCGCCCTCCTGAATATATTTTTGTGACCGTATAAATGCGGTCACATATTTATTGTTCAATATTATATCAGCTTTCATGAGGGTACAGAAGAATGATAGGGTTAAATTCTGACATAAATTCTGATTTGTCGAGCTGTGCTCGATAAATCAGAATTTCACCCTGGCTGCACCAGCACGGCGAACAGCCAGAACGCGCCGGCGCACATCAGCGCCATCAGCGCCAGCAGCAGGCTGCCGGCGATGCGCCACACGCGGGGGCCCCGGGAATGGGTGGCTTCGGCCTCGGCCTGGAAGGCGCGGTAGATCTGGCCGGGCTGGGGCGCGTCGGGGCTGTTCCGGGCGAGCAGCCGCTTGGCCTGCCGGGCGATCAGCGCCTCAGCCCGGGCGCGGTCCTGGGCGGGGAGCCGGCGGCGGCATCGGGCTTCAAAGCGACTGAGCTCGGTTCGGACCTGGCCCTGGGTCATGCCCGTCAGCCGGCACACCTGGCGCAGGGGCAGCGCGCAGCCGTGGCGCAGCATCACCAGGCGCTGGGTGCGGACAGTCTCCTGGCCCAGCTGGACGGCGATGGGGCTGTCGTCCTGTCCCGTGTCCGCTCCCGGCCAGGTGAATTCCGCCGCCCGGCCCTCATCCGACAGCGCCACCGCAAAGGCCTCCCTGCGCAGGGCGGCGCGCAGGCGCTCCCTGAACCCCATGCCGCCCGCCGCCTGCTGCAGCCACACGTCCAATATCGCGCTGCGCAGCGCAAACTCCGCCAGGTCATAGTTGCCGCACATCACATGGGCGGCGTTGAACAGCTCGGCGCAGAGGGGCTGCACGTTCCTGAACCAGGCGCGCAGTTCTTCGGAGGTGTGTTGCATGGCGGTATCCTTTCTTATAATCCCGCGATCCGGTCGTTCAGCGGCTTGATCTGACCGTAGATGTCGGACCAGATGGCATAGACCTTCTGATAGGCCTGCTGCCACTGGGGGTTGACCGGGTGGGTGGAGCGGGCGGAGACCATGCCGGCGGCGTCGCTGTAGCTGGTGAACATGCCTACGCCCACGCCTGCGGCGATGGCCGCGCCCAACGAGGTGGTCTCGCCCGGCGTGCGGTGCACCTGGGCGGTCAGGCCGAACACGGCGGCGATGATGTCGGGCCACAGGCCGCTGCTGGCGCCGCCGCCGGTCAGCATCAGCGAGCGCACCGGCGCGTCGCATTCGGCCATGACCTCGGCACAGCTGTTCAGCGCGAAGGCGATGCCCTCATAGATGGCCCGGGCGATGTGGCGCTGGTCGTGGTACAGCGAAAAGCCCATCAGGCAGCCCCGTGTGTTCGCATCCCAATAGGGGGTGCGCCAGCCCATCAGCGTGGGCAGGAACAGCACGCCCTCCGCGCCGGGGGCGATCTGCCTGGCCATGTTTTCCACGATGGAGATGTCGGCGCTCTGGCCATGGCCGCCCAGCAGGTTCTTCAGGCCCCAGTCGAAGGCCGCCGCGCCGCACTGCACCGTGCCGCAGACGTGGCAGTGCTCGCCGTCCATGTCCAGCCAGTTGAATATTCGGGCCCTGGCGTCCAGCAGCGGATGGTCCAGCAGCTGGGCCACCCAGGCGCTGGAGCCGATGTAGCAGTAGGCGTTGCCGGGCTCGCTGACGCCCGCGCCCCGGGTGGTGCAGGCCCCGTCGCCGCCGCCGATGGCCACCGGCGTTCCGGGCAGCAGCCCGCACTGTCGGTAGATGTCCCGGGTGATCCTGCCCCGCACGTCGTGGCCCTTCAGGATCGTGGGCATCCTGCTGGCATCCAGCTCCAGTTCCTTCAGCAGGTCCGCGGCCCACTGGCGCTTGTTGATGTCCAGGGCGATGGTCAGCGAGGCGTCGGAATAGTCGGTGTAGCCCATGCGCCCCGTCAGGCTGCCGTAGAGGTAGTCCTTGATGTTCATGAACCAGCGGGCCCTGCGGTACACCTGGGGCTCGTGCTGCTTCAGCCAGAGGATCTTTGGCAGCGTATAGTGGGTGTCGGCCCGGTTGCCGGTCAGGCGGTAGAAGTCCTCGAAGGGCACGACCTCGAGGATGCGCGCAACCTGCGCCTCGGTGCGGCTGTCGGAGTGGATGATGTTGGGGTACAGCGCCTTGCCGCTCTCGTCCACGGGGATGCAGCCGTTCATCGTGCCCGACAGCCCCACGCAGGCGATCCGCTGGGGGGCGATCTGTTGCAGCAGCTCCCGTATGCCGTCCAGCATGGCGGCGAGTATCGCGTCCGGGTCCTGCTCGGCCCAGTTGGGGTGGGGGTACTGGGTGGAATAGCTTCGCCGCACCGCCGAAAGCGCCTCGCCCCTGGCGTTGAACAGCGTACATTTGCAGCCGGTGGTGCCGGTGTCACAGGTCAGTATCAGGTCTTTTTCCATGGGATCAGCGCCTCCTTTGTCGTGCGTGTCGTCCATTGCCTTCGCCGCGCTGCGCGAGCACCTGGCCCGCCGCCGCGCCCATCAGCGACGTCAGCGCGGTCAGCAGCGCGGGTCCCGCGGGGGGCGCGTAGCCCCAGACCAGCCAGTTGGCCAGGTAAAGGCAGGCGGCGGGTGGGATCCAGGCCAGGTAGTTGTTCAAGCCCCGCTGCACCGCCCCGCAGGCCGTGGCCAGGCCCGCGACGGGCGCCGCGACCCACAGCATCAGGGCGCGGGGCAGCGCGCCCGCGCCTTCCGCCAGCGCGGCCAGCAGGCCTACTGCTGTCATCTCTGCGATTTGAAGGGCCAGCGCCCGCAGCCATTTGTTTTTCATACGGTTATTATACTCTGTTTTTTTTATAATTACAATAGCCGCCACATCTTGACAATCGGGGGTTTTCAAGTTACTATTGAGACAGGAAGGAAGGTGTTGACCGTGGACTATGAAAAACTGGGCGCTCGCGTGCGTCAGCAGCGCGAGCTGAACAGCCTCACCCAGAGCCAGCTGGCGCGCAAGGTGGGCGTCACCGGCAGCTTTATCGGTCATATCGAGAGGGGCGAGAAGAAGGCCAGCGTGGATACCGTGGTGGCCCTGTGCAACGCCCTGGAGGTTTCGCCCACGGTGCTGTTACAGGATTCGCTGTCGGACGGCGTGATGCAGAGCCAGCTGTCCTTCGACGAGGATAACCAGGACCTGATGCGGGGTATCATGCACGTCCTGCGCGAGCACACGCGGCGTGCGGAATACCGCTGACCGGGGGATGCTCTATTAATCCACTGAATTTAATATATTGACGTTTTCCTTCTCTTACGGTATAATATCAGTATACCAGCGTGATAAAGGACTGTCATGCGAAGAGGGAGGTTGAGGGTATGTTTACATCCAGATTGCAGAACGAGCAGACAGACAACCTGGCCCGTGCGTTCCTCGCTCTGGAGAGCATAGAAGATTGCTATCGCCTGTTTGAGGATCTGTTCACCATCCGGGAGATACAGGATCTGTCCCAACGGCTGGAGGTGGCCCAGCTGCTCAAGAGCCAGGCGACCTATACCGAGATCGTCGAGAAGACCGGCGTTTCCACCGCCACGATCGGACGGGTGAACCGGGCGCTGAACTACGGCGCCGGGGGCTACCAGCTGGTGCTGGAAAAGGCCAAGGGGAATACGGATAAATGATAGACCTGAACGCATTGAATCCACAGCAGCGCGCCGCCGTCGAGCAGACGGAAGGGCCGCTGCTTGTTTTGGCTGGCGCGGGCAGCGGCAAGACCCGCGTGCTGACCTACCGGGTGGCCCACCTGATGGAAAAGGGCGTGGCGCCCTGGCACATACTGGCCATCACCTTCACCAACAAAGCCGCCCGGGAGATGGCCGAGCGGGTGCACAAGCTGGCGGGGGAGGCGTCGGAGGACGCCTGGATCTCCACCTTCCACTCCTGCTGCGCCCGTATACTGCGCCGGGACATCGAAAAGCTGGGCTACAAGCGCCAGTTCGCCATCTATGACGAGGACGACCGCATGTCGGTCATCAGGTCCGTGGCGAAGGAGCTGAAGCTGAACGACAAGGAGTTCCCGCCCAAGCAGATCCGCGCTGTGATCTCCGACGCCAAGAATCGGCTGCTGACGCCCACGGAATGGCTGAAGGAGTCCGGCGACGACTTCCGCAGCCACAAGCTGTACGAGGCCTACAGGCTCTACGAGCAGACGCTGAAGGGCAACAACGCCCTGGACTTCGACGACCTGCTGATCAAGACCCTGGAGCTGCTCACCGAGCAACCGCCGGTGCTGGACTACTACCGGGACAAATTCCGCTACATACTGGTGGACGAATACCAGGACACCAACGCCGCCCAGTACATGCTGGTGCGGCTTCTGGCGGGGGATCGGCACAACCTGTGCGTGGTGGGCGACGACGACCAGTCCATCTACGGCTGGCGCGGGGCCGACCTTCGGAACATACTGGATTTCGAGAAGGACTTTCCCGAGTGCGTGACCATCAAGCTGGAGCAGAACTACCGCTCCACCGGCAACATACTGGACGCCGCCAACCAGGTGATCGCCCACAACGCGGGGCGCAAGGAGAAGGCGCTTTGGACCGAGCACGACCGGGGCGAGCGCATCGCGCTGTACCACGCCATGGATGAGCGGGACGAGGCCGCCTTCATACTGAAGATGTCCCAGAAGCTGATCAAAAACGGCGACAACCCCGGCAACATCGCGGTGCTGTACCGCACCAACGCCCAGTCCCGCGTGCTTGAGGAGGCCTTCGTGCGGGGCGGCACACAGTACCGGGTATACGGCGGCCAGCGCTTTTACGAGCGCAAGGAGGTCAAGGACCTGATCGCCTACCTGCGCTGCCTGACCAATCCCGACGACGATGTCTCCACCCGGCGCATCATCAACGCTCCCAAGCGGGGCATTGGCGACAGCACCGTGGACAAGCTGGCGGAGTACGCCGCCGAAAACGACATGCCCCTGCTTTCCGCAGCGCTGGACTGCGAAAACGCGCCGCTGTCCGCCCGGCCGAAGAAGCTGCTGGGGGCCTTCGCGGCGCTGATGATCGACCTGACCGAGCTGATGTACGAAAAAAAGCCCTCCGAGTTTCTGGAGGCGCTGATCGAGCGCACCGGCTACGTGAAGGCGCTGGAGGAGGACAAGAGCGAGGAGAACGAATCCCGCATCGAGAACATCAAGGAGCTCCAGGGCGCGGTTTCCGAATTCGAGCGGCTGAACCCCGAGGCGGGGCTGACAGACTTCCTGGAGAACGTGGCGCTGGTTTCGGACCTGGACGCCATGAACGAATCCGGCGGCGCGGTGACGCTGATGACGCTGCACTCGGCCAAGGGCCTGGAGTTCAACAACGTGTTCCTCGCCGGCATGGAGGAGGGCGTGTTTCCGCTGACCCGCGCCCTGTTCGACGACGCCCTTCTGGAGGAGGAGCGCCGGCTGGCCTACGTGGGCATCACCCGGGCGCGCAAGCGGCTTTTCCTCAGCCACGCCCGCACCCGTGCGCTTTACAACGCCCGCAACGCCAACCCGCTGTCGCGGTTCGTGACAGAGATCCCCCAGCGCCTGATCGTGGACGGCATGGGCAGCACCCAGCCCAGGCGGGTGCCGCCGCCCAGCGCCGGCGGCGGCTGGAGCCAGCCCACCCGCTCCCCCTACAACGCCCGCTGGCAGGGCGGCGGGGCCACCACCGGCAGCGCCGAGCTGGACAAAAAGCTGGGCATTGCCGGGGTACAAAAGGGCGCGACCTCCGGGGGCTTCAACTGGAACGGCGGGGCCCAGACCCGGGTGACCGCCGCCGCGGCGCTGTTCCGCGTGGGCGACGCCGTGCACCACCGGGTTTTCGGCCGGGGCGAGGTGACCGGCCTCACCGGCCAGGGCGCCGAGCAGCGGGTGAAGATCCGCTTCGCCAACGGCACCGAACGCACCTTCTCCGCCGTCGCCGCGCCGATCGTGAAGGTGGAGAAGTGATGATTCGCATGCGGTGAACCGCTATCTGTCTTCATCCTGATGCGCTTTCCATGTCCTCAGCGCTTCGTTGATCTGGCGAATCTGCCGCTTGCACCTAAAATACATGACCAGCCATATGATGAGATAGGCAATCACATAGCCGAGGAACATAAACGGCGTCACGGGATCTCTCAGATCCAGCCAGCCCAGCGTGAAGCCTGCCGCGCAGTAGGCTGTAAGGGTGATCGCAAAGTGGGTGGCCGTACAGCGCAGCAGGCCCCAATGCTCCAGCGAATAGATCGTCGTACCGCCTACGCCGACCGCGCCGAGCAGGCCGCTCAGCGCCAGGTACAGCGCGAGTCTGCCCGCGCCTTTTTGGACGGTATACGCCCCTGCACCGGTGATGGACAGGAAGCCAAGCCCCACCAGTATACCCAGGACAAAGCCGATGGAGGCCCGAATGATCGCCTTTTTCCAAAACTCGCTCATGGTTTCGCCTCCCTCATACCAACCCCAGCGTCTTCTGGATGGCGCGCACATAGCGCCGCGCCACCCAGGAGACGCTGCCGTCGTCAAAGCGAACCTGTATCGTGCCTGACAGGCTAAAATCAAAGCTGGAGACCCTGTAGAGATTGATGAGCTCGCTGCGGCTGATGCGCAGGAAGCGGCTGCGATCCAATACCGCCTCCATCTCAGCCAGCGTCCCACGGGCGACAAAGCCGCCCCGGTCCGTCCATGCGATGAGCTTCCGATTCTCCAGGTAGACGCGTATGATCTCGCGCTGGCTCAGAAGCACCATCGTATCGCCAGAATAAGCGGTCACGATAGGATAAGCGTTGTTCGTGGCGCTCTCGATGGCGTGAACGATATTGTCGATTTCAGGCGTCATGCGTTCCGCGCGAATGATGACCTTCGGCTCGGCGCAGGACGGGTCGATCTGTATATCAATGTCAATGGCGTTTCTCATATAGAATCCCTTTTTCGGGTCGGAGACAGCGGGCTTTTCCTGTTGCCTGTTATAGCATATTTACATTGCAGAAGCAAGAGCCTGTCGCTTCCGCAATCGCCTTTTCATTATATCTTTTGTGGATGAATATGTATTCAACCGTTTAGACGCCCATATCGACCGTTTAGACGAAACCCCTTGTCTGTGACCGTGACGCTCCTTTACAATGAAAACAGGCTGTTATGGATTATTGAAAACAGCTTAACATTAAAGGGGATGGTTTAATGCACGAGTGTCAGACAGCCCTGATGAGGGGTATCCTGTCGGCAGGCCCAGTAGACGCGTTGACACAGGCAGTGGAGGTGAAAGAAGAAACATGAAGTACCAAATCAAGGGAGAACCGATGCCCGTCGTGATCTGCCAGCTTGAGGATGGCGAGTCGGTGATCTGTGAATCCGGCGCGATGAGCTGGATGAGCCCCAATCTGGAGATGGAGACCTCCGGCGGTGGCGCGGGCAAGGTGTTCGGACGCATGTTCTCCGGTGAAGGCATGTTCCAGAACCGCTACACGGCCCGCAAGGGGGCGGGCATGATCGCGTTTGCGTCGAAGTTTCCCGGCGACATCCGAGCCGTGGAAATCACGCGCGACTCACCGGTGATCTGCCAGAAGGGCGCTTTCCTGGCCAGCACCGAGGGTGTCGAACTGAGCGTGGCGTTCCAACAGAAGTTTTCCACCGGCCTGTTTGGCGGCGAGGGCTTTATCATGCAAAAGCTGTCAGGCAACGGAACGGCATTCATTGAGATCGACGGCTCTACCATCGAGTACAATCTTGAGCATGGCCAGCAAATGCTGATTGATACGGGGTACCTGGCGATGATGGACGCCACGGTGAAGATGGAGATACAGAAGATCAAGGGGCTGAAAAATGTCATGCTTGGCGGCGAGGGCCTGTTCAACACCCTGGTCACCGGCCCAGGCCGCGTGGTGATTCAGACCATGCCGATCTCCGGATTCGCGGCATTCATCGCGAGCCTGCTCCCAAGGAAGAGCTGATTGCATCTGAGCATAACATCAGGAAGGAGTTGTTACCATGAAGAAGTTGTTTGCCCTGATCCTGGCGCTGTTGCTGACCCTGTCCTGCACCTCCGCCTTCGCGCACACTGTGACCACCAGGTTGACCGTTGACCGCGAGCAGGCCAAGGCCCTGTTCTCCGGCTTTGGCATGCCCGAGGCGCAGATGGCCACGGTGGACCCCATACTCTCGCTCGTTAACGCGTTGGGCGTGCGCGTGACCACCGCCGAAGACGGCGCTCAGGTGGATCTGGACCTGAACGGCGCAGATGCCCTGTCGATGGGCTGGGCCTTGGACGATGCGGGCGTCAACATCGTCTCGACGCTCTTTCCGAACTATTACCTGACGCTCTCCAATGAGACCATCGCCCAGATCATGACCCAGATGGCCCAGAACATGCCCGGCGCGGGCGGCGAAGGCGGCGCGGGCGGCTTTGACATGGCCGCGATGCAGGCGGTCTTTGGCGGCTATTATCAGAAGTGGCTGGCGGCCTGCACGGCGGCGGGCGTACCCGGCGAGCCTGTCGAGGTGAAATACGAGTACAAAAACTACGTATTCGACACCATGGTGCCCGTGACCGTGGACATGGAAGCCATTACCGTTGCCACGACCGAGCTGTTGAACGAATTGCTGGCCGATCCCGTCGCCATGAGCATGCTCCAGGGCATGGCGCAGGGCATGGCGCAGAACAGTGGCGCGACGTTCGATCCGCAGACCTTCGAGGCGGACTTCCTGGCCGGCTTCACAGAATGGATGGCCCACTTCCCGGATGAAGTGAACGCCGAGGTCTACACCAATGCAAACGACGTAAGCGGCATGTTCTACATGTATTCCGAGGCCTACTACGAGGGTGAGGAAACGCCGTTCTTTACCGCCTATATGCTCTACGAGAACGCAAAGAACATGGATATGGGCTTTGCGATGGATTTGACAGACGATGAGAAGCAGGAGACCGTGACCATGACCGCGGGCTTTGCGATGAAGGACACCGACATGAAGATGTTCTTCGACATGGGCGGCATCTACTATGGCTTGAACATGAGCTTCAACGGCGGCAGCATGACCTTTGACGTGTTCTTCATGAACGACAAGGCTCCCCTGATGACCGTTGCCGTGGAGATCGCCGAAGGCGGCGACCGCACCCTGCCCGTGGACAACGCAGGTAAGACTGTGCTGGCCGTGGAGGAGATCATGCAGGACGCCAACAGCGAAGCAGCGCAGGGCCTGTATGGCGATATCCAGGCCAACGGCCTGGGCGCGCTGATGGGCGTCGTCATGCAGCAGGCGCCGGAGCTGGGCAGCCTGATGGGACAGGCGAGCTGAAGAAAACGAATAACAAAAGGGCAGGAGGCGCCGGCTGTACCGATGCCTCCTGCAATAAGGGAGGTTGTGAATGAATCTCAAGACGTGGAACATCATCATCCCGATCGTCTCCGTAGGCGTGATGATCGTGTGGGGAACCCTGGCAAAGAGCTATGAACACAGCTGGCTGGCGGTATTCGTCGGCGGCATACTGATGGCGATACTCAACGTCATCGGCAGGAACAAGGATAAATAGGAAACGGGAGAGTGAGCTTATGAAACGCAGGATCATTGCACTGACGCTGTGCGTCATGCTCCTGGGGGTCTGCGCCGTCGCGGAGGCCGGGGGAATGAAGGCGTTCCGGCTGGGCACATCCGTCTATACCGTCATGATTCCGGACAGCTTCGTCGAGGGAGAACGCACCGAGGAAGAGGTCAGGGACGACATGGTGGCCTATATGCATAGCCCGGACACGCTGCTGGACTTCGACGTGTATCAGTTCGCCAGGGAGGACTACCCGGATACCCTCGCCGCTTTCGTCGAGGCAGAGGCCGCGGAATACGCGGCGACGGAGGTCGTGACAGACGGCAATATCAACGGCATCGACATCGCCTGGTACCGCGCCGAGGAGACCTATGAGGGACAGGCGTACGCCACCCTCACCTACGCGCTGGAGGACGGCGGCGACTATGTGGAAATCGCTTTCTGGCTGGACGGCGAAGACGCCGAGGCCGAGGCGGTCGCCATCATCGGCACGCTGTCGTTTGTAACGCGGTAAACCAACCCGACGGGCGATTATCCGGAGCAGACAGTCTTTATGGCGCGGTATTTCCATCGGGACATGAAAGGAGCGATAGATGATGAAGAAGCTGATAACCCTCATCCTGGTGCTGGCGCTCTGTATCGGGGTACTTCCCATGGGCGCCCTGGCGGCGGACCGCAAGCCGGTGCCGAAAAAGGTGACCTATGAGAACAGCGGTGACGCGCCTGCGGTGGAGGTCGAATATGAGGACAGCGGCGACTTCAAGTGGGTCGAATTCTACCTTCTTGGGGACAAGGTGAAGGAGGGCGACATGAAGGGGCCTCTCGGCCTGATCGATATCAGGGGCGTCCTGTATCACCTGCTGGGAATCCAGACCATCGATACCGGAAACAGGGACCAGTTCCACAAGGATGAAAAGACCGGCCTCTACACGGCCAGGGGCCAACTCGATCTGGGCGGCGAAAAAGCCCCTGCGGCGGGAAAGAAGGTTGGCTTTGTCATCGAGACCGGCGAGGATAACGGCTCAATGCGCAAGAGCGATGTGATCTCCATGAAGGTCCCTGCCAGGGGAAAGAAGACGGTCTACGTCGACGAGAAGGGCAAAATCGTCAAGCTCACCTTCTAGAGCAATGGCGGCAAGGGCAGGATGGCGTCGTTGAAGTTGAAGAGAGGCGAAAAGACCGCCATTCCGCTGAACACCTTTACTCGCTCGAAGTATGAATTCATCGAGTGGAATACCAGGCAGAAGGGCTCCGGAAAGGCGTACAAGGACGGCTCGAAGATCACTGTGAAGGAGGATACCACCCTTTACGCCCAGTGGGGAGAAATTGCGCTGACGCTCGGGGATATTTCCGCCGTCAAGCGGGGCAGCCCGCTCAAACTGAAGGCGAGCCTGAAGGTGAACGGCAAGGCGGTCAGGAATCGGAAGGTCATCTTCACCTTCAATGGAAAGACTTACGCGGCCAAGACGAACAGGAAGGGCGTCGCCAGGGTGACCATCAAGGGAAGCGCCACAAAGGAGCTGAGTAAGAAGAGTGTCACCATCAAGATCAGCTATGGCGGCGTGACGGTCAAACGGAAGGTGAAGGTCAGCGATTAGGAATGATGATTTGCTCGTCTGCATCCGCGGGGATTATGGCGCAATCATCGCCGGAGCAGGGGCGCAGTTCGTCGTCGATATGCGGGGGCTTATCCCGATAATCGTACAGGGGCGGCATCATGCCGCCCCTGATCGCGTCGCAGGTGGTATCTCTGCTTCTGATCACCGAAAAACCATGGATCACAGGGAAAAAGCGGAGAAATCCGCGGGTTTTCATCTGAAGCTCAACGCCCGGGCGCGTTTTCCAGCATCCACGCCATCGCCCGCTTATACCCATCAAACCCCATCCCGATGAAATGGGCCTGGCAGGCCATGCCGGCGTAGGAGACGTGGCGGAAGGGCTCGCGGGCGTTCACATCGGTCAGGTGGACCTCCGCCGCGGGCAGCTGCACGGCCTTCAGCGCGTCCAGTATCGCCACGCTGGTGTGGGTGTAGGCGGCGGGGTTGATGACGATGCCCTGTGTGCCATCGAAGTACGCCTGCTGGATGCGGTCCACGATGGCCCCTTCGTGGTTGGATTGGAAGAGCTCGACCTCCGCGCCCAATTCCTCCGCCCAGTTCCGTATGGCGGCGCACAGGGCCTCGTAGTCACGGTCGCCGTACAGGTGCTTTTCCCGTATGCCCAGCATGTTCAAATTGGGCCCGTTAACGATCAACAGCTTCATGATAGGCCTCCTCCGCCCGCGCCGCGACGATGTTCGGCGCGGCGTCGTTTTCGATGGTGTAGTCCGCCGCCCCGCGATAGAACGGCTCTCGGATCCGCCACATCTCCCGCAGCGCCTCCGGAGATTTGGACAGGGGCCGCCCGTCCATGGGCAGGGCGGCAAGCTCCCGCGTCAGCAGGCACAGCAGCCCGTTCTGGCGCATGGCGCGCACGTTGTCCGAGCGCAGCACCGCGCCGCCGCCGGTGGCGATGACCGCGCCCTTTTCCTTGCAGAAATCGCGGATGACCTCGTGCTCCAGCGCCCGGAAGGCGGCCTCGCCGCCCTCCGCGAAGATTTCGGGGATGGATTTGCCCGTCCGCTTCACGATTTCCCCGTCCAGGTCGACAAAGGGCCGGTTCATCCGCCCGGCCAGCGCCATGCCGATTCGGCTCTTGCCGGTACCGGGCATGCCGATGAGGATCAGGTTCAGGGCCTTGTCGCGCAGTTGGCGGTAGATGCGCACCGTCTCCGATTCCGGGATGGGATGCCCGATGAACAGCTCCGCGGCCTCCCGGGCCTGGCCCACCACCATGTACAGGCCACCGGCGGCGGGAATGCCCCGGGCCTCGGCGTCCAGCACCAGGGCGGTTTTGTCCGGGTTGTAGATCACGTCCAGCACGCCCGTCAGATTGGGAAGACGGGACAGGTTCGCCGCGGCCTGACCGTTGTTCGGGTACATGCCCACCGGGGTGGTGTTGATGAGCACCTCGGCGTCGGCGTGTTCGGCGTACAGGGCGGCGTAGTCCACCGGCCCGCTGCGGGATATGACCACGATCTGGCGCGCGCCCAAGCGCCGGCAGGCCGCCCGGGCCGTCAGCGAGGTGCCGCCGCTGCCCAGGATCACCGTCTTCCTTCCGGCGATCTCAACCCCCGCGTGCCTCGCCAGCGCGATGAAGCCGCCGATGTCGGTATTGTGGCCGTACAGGCTGCCGTCGGGGCGCACCACGAGGGTGTTCACGCAGCCCACCTCTTTGGCCGTGTCCGACAGGGCGTCGCAGTGGGCGTAAGCCAGCACCTTGTAGGGCATGGTGACGTTCAATCCCCTGAAAGCCCGGCGGGAGAGCAGTTCGAGGAATTCCGCCTCCGTCTGCTCGTACAGCCGGTAGTCGTAGTCGCCCAATTGGGCGTGTATGGCCACGGAATAGCTGTGCCCCAGCTTCGCGCCGATGAGACCGTATTGCATGTTTTTTTCACTGCTCATCATAGCACCCCAAAAACGTGAACCGGTCGCAGTGCGCCTCCAGCTCGCCCATCAGGCGCAGTATGTCCGGGTCGGCCACCGAGGCGGCCATGTCGAAGAAGAAGCGGAACTCGAATTCCCGTCCGGGGATCGGTCGGCTCTCCAGCTTCAGCAGGTTCACGCCGGCGATGGCCAGCCGGGAGACCACGGCGTTCAGCGCCCCGGGCTCGTGGGCCAGGTTCAGCATCAGCGAGATCTTCCGGGCCTGGGGATAGATCTCCATCTGCCGGGAAATGCAGATGAAGCGGGTGTAGTTGCTGGCGGAATCGGCGATGTCCTCCTGCACGACGGCGAGGCCGTACAGTTCAGCGCAGGCCTTCGAGGCGATGACGGCCAGGTCGTCCCGGTCGCTTTCGGCCACGAATTGGGCGGCGACGGCGGTGTTCTCCATCACCGTGGCCTTGATTTCCGGGTGGGCCGAGAAGAAGCGGGAGCACTGGCGCAGGGCCTGCTCGTGGGAGACCACCTCGGTGATGGGCGTCGCCGAGGCGGCGTTTTTACGCATCAGGCGGTGGTCGATGCGCAGCTTCTGCGCCCCGACGATGTAGAAGTGATGGCGCTCCATCAGGTCGTACACCTGGGCGACCGAACCGGCGGTGCTGTTTTCGATGGGCAGTATGCCGTAGCGGCACATGCCCTTCTCCACCGCGCTGAAAACGCCGTCAAACCGGTCGAAGTAAAGTATGTCGGGGTAGGGAAACAGTCGCTCGCAGGCCTGCTGGGCATAGGCGCCCTCGGTGCCCTGGCAGGCCACCAGCGCGTGCTCGGGCAGGCGCTTGCCCTGGGTGTTCGCGATGGCGGCGGCGATCCCGTCCACCAGCGGGCTGCTTCGCTTCCACAGAGAGGATTGGTAGCTGCGGCTCAGGTCGAAGATCTGGGAATACAGCGCCTTCACGTAAGGGGCGCATTCGTCCCCCGTGGCGGCGGTGAGTCGGTTCACGATGGCCCGCTCCCGGGCGTGGTCCCGTATGGGCTTCCCGGTCTGCTGCTTGGCCAGCGCCACTTCCTTCGAGCATGCCATGCGCCTGGCGAACAATTGAACCAGCTCGTCGTCGATGGCGTCGATGTTTTGGCGGATGGTTTGAAGATCCATGTGCAAGCTCCTTTCTAAATACAGATTTGTAGAGGAGACGAGGGAACAGGGAACAGGGAACAGGGAACAGGAATGGCGGCTACCGCGTACATTTCGATATCGTACGAGTTGTAGCGGCCCTAAAGGACTAACTTCGTGTCGCCCTAAAGGACTAACTTCGTGTCGCGGCAACCTGCCGCCACCGTTCCCAGCCGATAAG
>CACWZI010000067.1 GCA_902765305.1 uncultured Eubacteriales bacterium | reverse complement strand
TGTACTGATATTATACAGCAAAAGTGGAGAAAAATCAGTTGATAAATGTATCAAAATCACTTGTATTTGCGGGCTTTCTCGACTTTTACAAGTGGCTATCAAGCAATAAGTAATAGGAGGGTCGGCAATGCATCCCAAAGCCTTCCCCAGCGACCGAAGGGAGCGATTCAGGGGAAGGTGGGCCGCCGCTTGCGGCGGGTCGGATGAGGTCGATCCCCCCGCGGCAACACTGGTTTGCACGCATCCTTCCAGGAGAACGACCTCATCCGTCTTTCAGTAAAAACGCAAGCGTTTTCACTGAAATCCACCTTCCCCTGAACCGGCAGCTTCGCTGCCTGGGGAAGGCTGTTGGGTATCGTCTCTCCCCTGGCAAATCAGAAGTTACCTTTCCCTTATCAAGGGCTTGACAAAGGCAGTATTTAGCCGGTAAAATGATAAAGGGAATGTTAAACTTCGCCAATCGGAGCATAATACCGGAGGACGCAACATGAAGATACTGAATTTTGGATCGCTGAACGTGGATTATGTGTATTCGGTGGACTACTTTGTGCGCGCGGGCGAAACGCTGAAGGCCAATTCCCGGGAGGTGCTGCCCGGGGGCAAGGGGCTGAACCAGTCGGTGGCGCTGGCCCGGGCCGGGGCCCAGGTTTATCACGCCGGCTGCATCGGCGCGGACGGCGAATTCCTGCGGGAGCTGCTGAACAAGAAGGGCGTGAACACCGAATACCTGCGCACCATCGACGGCATGCAGGGCCACACCATCATACAGGTGGACAAAAAGGGTGAAAACTGCATACTGCTCTACGGCGGCACCAACCGGCGCATCGGGGACAGCCAGATCGACGAGACGCTGGCCCACTTCGACCAGGGCGACTGGCTGGTGCTGCAGAACGAGGTCAACAGCCTGCCCCGCATCGTGGACGCGGCCTTCGCCAGGGGCATGCGGATCGTGCTGAACCCCTCGCCCTACGAGGAGGGCCTGAAGGAAGTGGACTTCGGCAAGCTGTCCTGGCTGCTGGTGAACGAGGTGGAGGCCTGCCAGTGCTCCGGCAGCGACGAGCCCGAGCGGGCCTGGGACGTGCTGCACGCGCGCTACCCCAGGCTGTCGGTGCTGATCACCCTGGGCAGCGCGGGCAGCATCGCCCACGCCGTGGGCCCCGATGGCGTGGATACCGTGCGCCAGCAGGCCTTCCGCGCCGACGCGGTGGACACCACGGCGGCGGGCGACACCTTCACCGGGTTCTTCATCGGCGGCCTTGCCGAGGGACGTCCCCTGAATGAGTGCATGCGCCGAGCCAGCATGGCCTCCGCCATCAGCGTCACCCGCATGGGCGCGGCGGTGTCCATACCGAAGGTGGAAGAGGTGGAATCGCGGCTGGCGGAGCTGTAGCTCATTTGGATTTTATGCAAGACAGGCATGTGAGGTTATCGCCCCGCATGCCTGTCTTGTATTGGAGAATCATTCTCCGGCAACATCACGCCACTCTGGAATAATCCGTCACGGACAGCTCCTGCATCCGGCCCTTGGCTTCATTGGTGATCTGTTCCAGCTTCTCCATGACGCTGTCGGAATAGTACTTCGCCCCACACTGTTCGCATTCTTCACAGGGCACGTTTTTGACGATCAGGATACATCCCTTATAATTTGCCAGAAAAGTATCCACACCAGGCTTTACAGTTTTGCATTTACAGAACATGCACATATCATTTCCTCCTCGTCTTAAGGTCAGGTTCAAATTTTACCAAATTCGGAATATAGGCGGTCACGACATAGATTCTTTCCCCATCGCTTCCGATAACTGAATGAATCGTCCGATTGTCTACTGCGTATCCAAAAACGAGGCTGTATAGTATGTGCAGATCGGCCTGATTATTCTACTATTCCCGCTTTATTCTAAAAGAAAGCAGCTGGTATACGCGATGGACTGAGGCCCGTAGTAATATCCCAGCCCGTTGGCCTTGCAGGTGTCCATCACCACCAGCCCGCAGGCCTCCATCGACGAGACGCGCTTGTCGGGGAAGCGGCAAGGCGCGTCGGGATAGGTGCATTCCCTGCAGCGGGTGCAGGTGCCCGCGCCCAATGCCAGCAGATTGGGCCATGTCTCCAGCAGCTTCTCGTGCAGGATGCCGAAGTGTTCCTTGTGGGCGGCCTCGGCCTCCATCATGCCCTCGAAGTCCATGGAATCCTCCACCTCGCCCACGGTCTGCACCAGTATGCCCCGGCTGTACTGCGCAAACCGCTGCCGCAAATCCTCCAGCTCGCCGCAGGCGGGGGGACAGCTCCAGTTCTTGCCGTAGGCGCGACAGGTGTTGGCGCTGCACATGGCCCGCACCTCGTCCCTCAGCTCCAAAGTCGATACGTCCAGCGGCGCGCTGTGGGTAAACCCCGCCTCCGCGGCCATGGCCGCCAGCGCTTCCATATTCAGCATGACAAGACCTCCCAGTCAATCCTCGTCCTCGTCCTCAAAGTTCAACTGCTCCACAAACTCGTCCTGGAATTCCGGCAGCGTGGCCAGCTCCAGGAATTCGGTGGTCCGGGCCAGCGTCTCGGCCTCGGCCCAAGCGGCGGCGTCCGTCAGGGCCAGCTTCGCCCCCGCCCCGGCGGCGTTGCCCACGGGAACGATCCTCTGCCGCAGCTCGGCGGGGATCAGCCCGATGGCGCAAGCGCTGTCCGGGTTGATGTAGTTGCCGAAGGCCCCGGCGATGTCCACCTCTTCGATGTCCTCGATCCCAACGCCCATGCGCCAGGCCATCAGCCGCAGCCCCGCGGCCATGGCCGCCTTCGCCAGCTGTACCTCCCGCACATCCTTCTGGGTCAGGTAGACGCCGGTATCCCCGATGTCGTAGCGGTCCCCCGCCGCCAGCCTGCCGGTGCCGTCCATCCCGCCGGATTCCAGCAGCACCGCCACCAGGTCCACCAAGCCGGAGCCACAGATGCCCTGCGCCGGGCCCTCGCCGATGACGTGCCAGCGCAGCGCGCCGCCCTCCAGCCAGGCGTGGTCGATGGCCCCGTCCGCGCCGCGCATGCCGCAGGTGATCTTCGCGCCCTCGAAGGCCGGGCCGGCAGCGGTGGAGCAGGCGACGCGGCGCGCGCGATTGCCCAGCACCAGCTCGCCGTTGGTGCCGATGTCGATCATCAGGGTCAGCTTTTCCCGGCGCAGCCAGTCGCCGCTGAGCAGGCAGGCCACGGTGTCCGCGCCCACGAAGCCGCCGATCACCGGCAGCATCATAAGCAGCGCCTCCGGGTTCGCCCCGATCCCCCACTCCGACGCCCGCAGCGCCAGCGGCTGGCTGAGGGTGGGATTGTAAGGGGCCTTTACCAGGGAATCCGGCGCGATGCCCAGGAACAGGTGGTGCATGGCGGTATTGCCCGCCAGTGAGACCGCGAATACCCGCTGCCGGGGCACGCCCGCCTTTTCGCACATATCGCCCAGCATGCCGTCGATGGCATTGCGGGCGCACAGCGACAGCGCCTCCACGCCGTTCTGCAGCGCGTAGTCGGCCCGGGAGATCACGTCGCCGCCGTACTGAGCCTGAGGGTTGCGTGTGCCGTCGGCCACGGCTACCCTTTTACCGTTGACATCGATGAGATATCCGGCGATGGACGTGGTACCCAGGTCGAAGGCGGCCATGTAAATCTGAGGCGCCTCGGCGCAGATCTCCAGCACCCGCCCCTCGGAAACAACCGCCCACACGTCGCCCTTTTGCGCCGTCAGCAGGCTGCCCAGCGACGCGCACAGCCGGGGGTTGGACTCGGCCACGTGGATGCCCGCATCCTTCAGCGCGCCCACCAGCCGCGTCCAGTCGGCGGAGCTCTCGCCCCTGGGGCAGGGCGGCACGGTCAGCCGCACGGCCTTGACGACGGGGTTCCAGCTGCCCGAAATGGCCTCGGCGTCGGTCAGCACCCGCAGGTCGCCGTCCTTGCCTGCGGCGCGGACCTCCATCTCGCCGTTCACCGGGGTCTGGCACATCAGCACCTCATGCCATTCGGCCTCCCCCGCGCCCCGAACTTCACAGCGGCACTTTCCGCAGGTCCCCCGCCCCCCGCAGGGGGCGTCCGCCTCCAGCTTCGCCGCGATCCGCGCCTGGAGTAGCGTCGTTCCCGCCGGGACGCGAACCTCGCGGTTTTCGTCTGTGAATCGAACCGTATATTCCATGATGGTCACCCTCTCAACGCCTGTTGCCTTCCCACTTTTCAATCCTGCACACATATTCCCTGCTGTCCCTGTCGTAGCTGATCCCGACCAGAAGCAGCTCTCCCCCGAAGTCCTTCACGCCCTCGACATAGCCCTTCTCCTTAATCTGTCGGATCGCTGTATCGGCGCTCCTGTTCCATTTGAGCTCCACCAGCAACGCGGGCACGCCCTCACCCTGCTTCGGTAAATAAACGATGTCCGCATAGCCTTCCCCTGAGGCCAGCTCCTCCCGCTTCAAATAGTGATCCTTATAGGCAAAGTACGCCACCTGAATCACCGCCCGGAGAGAATCCTCACGGCTTGCATTCAGAGGATTGGTGGTTTCCCGGTGAACCTTCCCGATCTGGGCCGCGACCTTCGCCTCATCCCCGTGAATCGTATCCATGATCAGCTGGTCGCTCTCCTGGACCCGCTTCATGGTTGTCTCATTTTTCGTCTCCCTTAAGGTCCGCTCAAATTCCAGCCGAATTTCTTCATTGGGAATGCGAACCGTCCGCTTGTCCTGGTTATAGGCGAGGTAGCCCAGATGGACGAACATCGTCAGCGCGGCGTCCCTCGTCTCATACGTCAGATCGTTGTTGTAGCCCATTGTATCGATCTCGATCTCCACGCCGCCCATGAGCTCGATGACCGCCTGGCGAAGGCCGTCCACGTCCCATTTGATATATTTCAGGAGATTGTCCGCCGCGGAGGACTGGGACCAGTAAGAGCCGAACCGCCCCTTGCGGGAGGCTCTCATAACTGAATTCGGATTATAGACAGGCCCGACGACCGGCATCTCATACCCGTCATACCAGCGCTTCATCTCAGAGAACGCAACCCCGTATTCCCCGCACAGCGCTTTGACCTCTGCCTCTGTGAAGCCCACGTACTCTTCAAACAGCTCGGCATCCAGCATCGTATACTCTTCAAAATCGGAGAGCGCTGATTGCGTCAGCATCTTTTTAATGGGCAGTATACCCGTCATATAGACAGCGGCAAACAGCTTTGCGGTCGTCGCGCTGCTCTTGAACAGCATCCTCAGAAACAACAGATAGGCTTCCACTGCCGTTTCGCCAAATTCACGAATCGGCGCGTCCCATTCATCGATGATCATGATGAACCTTCTGCCGGTTTTACCAACGGCGCCTATGAGCGTCTCGTCAAAGGCGTTGCCCGGACGGATATCCGGATACGAGAGCAAAAGCTCCTCGGTAACGGCATTCACGAGAAACCGGACGAAATCTCCCGGCTCTGCCTTCCCCATGATATTTGTCATATCGATGTAGATCACATCGTATTTATTGATATGCTGTTCATAGCTGTCTGTTTTTGATATCTTCAGGTCTTTGAAAAGCGCATGGGAATCGATGGTTCTGTCGTAATATGCACAGAGCATCTGAGCCGCATAGGACTTTCCAAAGCGACGCGGACGACTGATGCAGCTCAGATTGATCGCCGTATCGATGGTGCCGTTGACCACGTCGATCAGGCCGGTCTTATCGACATATTTTGATTTCAGGGCTCGGGCAAAGCCACTGTTTCCCGGATTCAGATAGGTTCCCATGCGCTCACCTCCAGCGCCTATAGCTTACCATAAAAGCGCAAGGGACGCAAGGGGAAACACGACAGCGAAGGCGAAGGAAAGCCTCCCCGCTGCCGGGGTAACCCGGTGGGGGGAGGCTATGGAATGGTTCGAACGATTATTCTGCCAGCGGCAAGGAAACGTCATCCTGTGGCAGCTCTTCCGGCAGCTCAATGGGTTCACCGAAAATGAGTTCTCCGTCGAGCGCTTCATCCAACGGAAGTCAGCAGGGACGGTTCTTATTGACTGCTTCATCAGGTACAAATGTAGTCATTTGGAATCGTCCCTGCTGACCAGTCACGCCACCCTGGAATAGTCCATCACGGTCAGCTCCTGCATCCTGCTCTTGGTCTCACTGGTAATCTTCTCCAGTTTTCCATGACGCTGTCCGAATAATACTTTGCTCCGCACTGTTCGCATTCTTCATAAGGTATCATATCTTTATTTCCCAATCTCCCCTTGAATTTCCGCCTAAAACGATGTATTATTATCATAAGAAAATATGGCCCCTTGCGGCGCGTCCGCGGGGCGTGAAAGGAAGTATTCATCATGAGCATCGTCAAGAAGAGCTTTGGCAAGCTGCCCGACGGGCGCGAGGCCGATTTGTACGTGCTGACCAACAACTCCGGCGCGTCGGTGGAGATCACCAACTACGGCGGCATCATCCGGGCCATCAACGTGCCGGACAAGGCCGGGAAGATCGGCAACGTGGTGCTGGGCTATGGCGACGTGGCGGGCTACTGCCCCACCACGGGCTACCTGGGCGCGCTGATCGGCCGCGTGGGCAACCGCATCGCGAACGGCGAGTGCGAGCTGAACGGCGTGAAGCTGACCCTGGCGAAGAACGAGAAGGGCATCACCCACCTGCACGGCGGCAAGGTGGGCTTCAACGAGAAGCTGTGGGACGTGACCCCCATCGAGGGCATCTGCGAGGATCTGCTGATCCTGAAGTACACAAGCCCCGACGGCGAGGAGGGTTATCCCGGAACGCTCAAGGTGATGGTCACCTACACCTTCACCGACGAGAACGAGCTGCTGATCCGCTACGAGGCCGTCAGCGACAAGGATACGCTCTGCAACCTGACCAACCACACCTATTTCAACCTGAACGGCGAGGCCGGCGGGAAGAACATCGAGGACCACATCTTCGAGATGAACTGCGATACCTTCACCGTGGTGGACGCGCACTGCATCCCCACCGGCGAGCAGCGGGACGTGACCGGCACGCCCTTTGACCTGCGCGAGCCCAAGCGTGTGGGCGACAGCCTGGCCCTGACCGACAGCGACGAGCAGCTGGGCTATGGCGGCGGCATCGACCACAACTTCAACATCAACGACTACGAGGCCGGCCTGCGCTTCGCAGCCGAGGTCACCGACCCCGAGTCCGGCAGGGTGATGGACGTGTTCACCGACATGCCCGCCGTGCAGCTGTACTGCGGCAACGCCCTGAAGGGCGTCAACCCCGGCACCTCGGGCCGCGTGTACGGCAAGCGGGAGGGCTTCTGCCTGGAGACCCAGTTCGCCCCGGATTCCATCAACCACCCCGAGTTCATCGACAGCGTGCTCCACGCCGGTGAGAAGTACGACTTCACCACCATCTTCACCTTCGATATCGCCGAGGAATGATCTGAGAAAAGTGTGGCGGCGTAAACGCCGCCGCACCATGCAAGAAATAAACCGCCAAGGAGACAGACCAACATGGAAGTCAGAACCCGCTTTGCCCCCAGCCCCACGGGCTACATGCACCTGGGCAACCTGCGCACCGCGCTGTACACCTATCTGTATGCCCGCAGCAAGGGCGGCAAGTTCATACTGCGCATCGAGGACACCGACCAGGAGCGCGAGGTTCCCGGCGCGGTGGACGTGATCTATAACTCCATGCGCACCGCCGGCCTTAGCCACGACGAAGGCCCGGACGTGGGCGGCCCCTGCGGCCCCTACGTGCAGTCCCAGCGCAAGGACACCTACATGCCCTACGCCAAACAACTGGTGGAATCCGGCCACGCCTACTACTGCTTCTGCACCAAGGAACGGCTGGAGGAGGCCCGCAAGGCGGCCGAGGCCAGGGGCGAGAGCTTCAAGTACGACAAGCACTGCCTGCGCCTCTCCAAGGAGGAGATCCAGGCGAAGCTGGACGCCGGCGAGGAATACGTCATTCGCCAGAACATCCCCACCGAGGGCAAGGCGGGCTTTGACGACGTGATCTACGGCCACGTGGAGGTGGATTGCGACACGCTGGACGACAACGTGCTGATCAAGGCCGACGGCCTGCCCACTTACAACTTCGCCAACGTGATCGACGACCACCTGATGGGCATCACCCACGTGATGCGGGGCAACGAGTACCTGTCCAGCGCCCCCAAGTACAACCTGCTGTACGAGGCCCTGGGCTGGACGCCGCCCACCTACGTGCACCTGACCCCCGTGATGGTGGAGGGCACCTATAAAAACAAGAAGACCGGCGAATACCAGATGGCCGTGGACGCCGACGGCAACCCCGTGCTGGACGAGAACGGCCAGCCGGTGAAGGCCATCGTCAAGCGCAAGATGTCCAAGAGCCAGGGCGACCCCTCCTTCGAGGACCTGCTGGCCGAGGGCTACCTGGTGGAAGCCGTCATCAACTACCTGGTGCTGCTGGGCTGGAGCCCCAAGGGCGAGCGGGAATTCTTCACCCTGAAGGAGCTGGAGGAGGCCTTCGACCTGGAGGGGCTGAGCAAGTCCCCCTCGGTGTTCGACATGCAGAAGCTGAACTGGTTCAACGCCGAGTACATCCGCAAGCTGAGCCCGGAAAGGTACCTGGAGCTGGCAACGCCGTGGCTGGAGAAGGCGCTGGACCCGGCGCGATTCGACTTCAAGCGGCTGGCGGAGCTGCTGCAGGGGCGCACCGAGGTGTTCAACCAGCTGCCCGGCATGGTCCGCTTCCTGGCCCAGCAGCCGGAATTTGCCAATGACCTGTATGTGAACAAGAAGCAGAAATCCACGCTGGAGAGCGCGAAGACGGCGCTGGAGGCAGCGCTGCCGCTGCTGGAGGGCATCGACGACTGGACCGAGACCGAGCTGCACGACCGGGTGATGGCGTTCATTCCCACCCTGGGCATGAAGAACGGCCAGTTCCTCTGGCCCCTGCGCATCGCCATCTCCGGCCAGATGTCCACCCCCGGCGGCGCGTTCGAGATCGCTTATCTGCTGGGAAAGGACGAGACGCTGAGAAGGCTGAAGGGAGCCATCGAGAAATTCTGATTATTTTGCATCATGCCAAACATCATCGAAATCACCGACATCGCCGCTCCGCGGCTGGACCCCTATGTCCGGCTGACGGAGGCGCAGCTGAAAAACCGCCTCCATCCGGAGGACGGTCTGTTCATCGCCGAGAGTCCGAAGGTGATCGGGTACGCCCTGGACACGGGCTATGAGCCGGTATCCCTGCTGATGGAGCGCCGGCACATCGCCGGTAAGGCTGCCGCGCTGCTGGCGCGGGCGGGCAATATTCCCGTGTACACCGCCGATGAAGAAGTGCTCCGCAGCCTCACCGGCTACGCCCTGACCCGGGGTGTGCTGTGCGCGATGCGCCGAAGGCCACTACCCTCGGTGGAGGTCGTCTGCGAAGGGGCGAAGCGCCTGGCGGTGCTGGAGGGCATCGTGGACACCACCAACATCGGCGCGATCTTTCGCTCTGCCGCGGCCCTGGGAGTGGACGGCGTGCTGCTGACGCCCACGACCTGCGACCCACTCAACCGCCGGGCCGTTCGTGTGAGCATGGGCACGGTGTTCCAGGTGCCCTGGACCTACATCGGTGAAAGTGCCGCCGACTGGCCGGAGGCCGGACTGGAACGCCTCGGCGCGCTGGGCTTCAGAACCGTTGCGCTGGCGCTGTCCGACGATTCCGTGGACATCGACGACCCCAACCTGCTGGCCGAGCCCCGGCTGGCGATGGTGCTGGGCACCGAGGGCGACGGCCTGGCCCCTGCCACCGTTGCCCACTGCGACTACACCGCCCGCATCCCCATGGCCCACGGCGTGGATTCCCTGAACGTCGCCGCTGCCGGAGCCGTGGCCTTCTGGACGCTGTGCCGGAGGCAGGCGAAAGGATAAAACACCATGGAAAAAGCGCCTCTTCGTCAGAGGCGCTTTTTCCATGCCCTATACCCTTTTCAGGGGAATGCAGATATAGCTGACGTTGTCTTCGGGCTTCTCCGTCGGCGGCATATAGACTTCGAGGGAATAGTTTCCCGCGAGCGCATAGCCAGTCAAAGATGGAAGCCATTCCGACCAGATCTGGGTGTTGACCCTTTGCAGGCTGTCCGGCAGGGGACCCTTGCAGGTAAATTCCGCCCACAATCCGCCGGGAATCTGCGTCGTCCCGCAGCCCTCCGGTATGTCCTTCCACGGCGCGTACAGGTCCGCGATCCAGTAATCGAAATCCTTTCCGTCCATGTCCAGGCATACGCCGAACATGCCCTTCAACTCCTTCATATCCGTGGTCCACTCGCGCCAGTACTTCGGGATCTCCTGATAGCTGGTCTCGGAATTAAAGCGCCGCTTGATGCCGACGATGGTAAAAGGCGCCTTTTCCACAATGCGATAATCCAACATACTTCCACCCTCCAGCGTGACCTTGATGTGCAGCGGAGCGAAGGAGCGCAGCTTGGCGCCGGGCACTCTGGCCTGGGACGGCGTGATGCCGTGGAACCGCTGGAATGCCTTTGCAAAGCTGTCTGGCGAGTCGTAACCGTACTTGACGGCAACGTCGATGACCTTGGCGTTCGAGCCCGACAGCTCCTGGGCGGCCAGCGTCATCCTGCGCGCGCGGACGTATTCGCCGACGGTCATGCCGCACAGGGCGCCGAAGATGCGCTGATAAATACTCTAATTCGAGAATATCGCGCTGACCGTGACGGCGTCCACCACGGCGTCAGGGTCCGCCGGATCGACGATCTCAAGGCCGGCCTCGTACTGGTCATTCATCCGCTGCTGGAATTGGGCCACCGCCTGGAGGGTCTGGCTATCCAGAACGCCGGGCTCCAACCCTTCTGTGGACAACAGGCCCAGACTGTACAGCTTCATCTGAAGCTGCTGGATGATCTCGGCGTCGCTGGCGCTGCTGATCGCGCCGATGGCCGCGCCATCCACGGTGGCAGACGCCTGCGCGGCGCTTCCTTCCTGCTCGGTCTCACCCTGTGATGGCGCGCCCTCTTCTTGCGCTTCGGCCTCCGATCCGCTTTCGACCTCGGGCGCGGGAATGGCGAAGTGGGTGGTGCCCCACACCACGTCGCTGCTATCGCCACCCCGGGGCAGTGCGCCCACATAGATGGTGTAGATTCCCGCCGGCAGGCTGCGGGCGTTGACCGTTCGGCTGGTGTCGGTGGTCGCGCCCAGCTCCTGGCGCTCGCCAACCTCGTTCTCCACGTAGACGGTATAGCTCTCCACGTCGCCGTCGGCATTCCAGCTGATGATGATGGAACTGTCCGTCATATAGGAGATGCCGTCCTTCTGGTAGGCGGAACCGCCCACCGTCACCACCGGCGTGCCGACGGTGGCCACCTGCGGCGCGGGCGTGGGCACTTCAGTGGGCTCCGGCGTGGCCGCTTCAGGCCGCACGAATTGGGCCTGGCTGACCACCATGTCCTCCCGGCCGCCGTTCACCGGCACGGCCCCGACAGACAGCGTGTAAACCTCGCCGACGCTCATATTGACCGTCCGCAGTGAAACCGTGGTCCTGGTGGTGAACTGGGGCTCCATGATGTCGCTGCCGTTGGAATCGGTGACGCGCACATAGTAGGTCTCCACGTCGCCGTCGGCCCACCAGCGCAGCTCGAAGCTGTCCGCCTCGATGACGATCGGGCCGTCGTCCGCGGCAATGCCGGCAATGGCGATTTCAGGCGCGGAGACGACGCCCACCTGGGGTTCGGGTTCCTGCGTGGGCTCCGGCTCAGGCTCCGGGGTTTCCTCCACCTCGGGCGCCACTGGCGCAGGGAGCATAAACCGCGCCGTCTGCCAGACGACGTCGTCCTCTCCGCCGCCCTGTGGCAGCACGCCCAGCCTCAGTGTATACACCTCGCCGGCGTTCATTCGGCGGGTATCGATCGTAAAGCCTGTGTCCCGGATGCCCGCCTGTTCCACGATGGACGCGCCGGAGCCGTCCGTCACGTATACGGCATAGCTGGCCACGTCGCCTTCGGCCCGCCAGCGCACGTTGATCTTGCCCTCGGGGATGCTGATCACGCTTCCGTCGGAGAGCTCGTCGCCAAAGGCGATGTCGATGGCGCCGATTGAGCCCACGGACTCGAGCGATGCTTCGGATATCTCAGGTTCCAGAGGTTCCGCGTCTATTTCGTCTTCGATCTCCAGCCCATCGTCGGGCTCCGCCACTTCCGGCTCGGCCCGCAGCTTGTGCTCGAAGGCATACTCCAGGGCCTGACGGGTCAGGTCGTCCATTCGTCCGTTGACATCCAGCACGGTCCTGCCCCCTGCGCTGTTCACCCAGTCCTGGAACCGGCGCACCGCATCGGCCGTGGCTTCGTCGTACACGCCGTTCACATCGTCCTCGGACAGCAGACCCGTGGCGCTGAGCATTTCCTGGATATACTGGATGGATTCAGGATCGGAATCCCCGTCCACTGTGATCTCCTGCGCGCCTTCCGCCTCTTCCACCGGCAACTCCTCCGGCTCCAGTGGCTGGGCAGTGGGCATCTCGATGGGTTCGTCAACAGGTTCTTCGGTGGGTAACGCGGTGGGCGCATCGGCGGCTTCGGTGATGTCGATGCCCTGCTCATAGGCATACTCCAGCGCCTGCCGCGTCCTGTCGTCCACCTTGCCGTCCTCCGGCACGGTGCCCGCGCCCTGTACGCTGTTCACCCATTTCTGGAAGCGCTTGACCGCGCGGGTGGTGCCCTTTCCATAGACGCCGTCAATGCCATTGGTGTTCATTGCGCCGACCGCACTGAGCATCTCCTGAACATAGCGTATGGATTCCCGGTCGGAGGCCGGACCGACGCTGATCGCGCCGCTCTCAGACGGCTGCTCCAGCTCGATCGCCTGATCCTCAACGCGGTCCGAATCCACGTCGACATCCAGGTCCGGCTCGACGTCCAGAACCTGTTCGAGCACTACCTCCGTCGGTTCGGGCGTGGGCTCCATCGTGGGCTTCGGCGTCGGCTTTTTGGTGGGCTTCGGCGTCGGCGTGCCATAGGGCATCATGCCGTGATCCTTGCAGTACTGCAGATAGAGCAGCGTCAGCTGATCCACCTCGCCGTTCACGGTGAGGATCTCCTCCTTCCGCTGGTCGTTCACCCATTGCTGGAAGTCGGCCACGGCGGAGATCGTAGCACTGCCGTACACGCCGTCCGCGCTGCCCCCGGGCAACATGCCGATATCCACCAGCAGCTGCTGCACCTTGCGGATGTCTGATTTGGACGATTGGCCGTTGATCACATCCTCCAGTATTTCCACGGGCCTGGTAGTGGGCGTGGGCGTCGGTTTCCGGGTGGGATCTGGCACCTCGGTGGGCTCTGCCGTGGCCTTGCGCAGCGTCTGCCACTCCTCTGCGTAATAATCCAGGAAGGCCAGGCTCTGGGCGTCCAGCTTACCGGTAACGTCCAGCACGTCATAGCCCGCCAGCTCGTTGACGCGCTTCTGGAAGCGGCGCACCGCCGCCACGGTGGTCGCGCCGTAGCTGCCGTCGTCAGCGCCTTCCGGCAACAGGCCCAGCACGATCAGCTGGCGCTGTACGCGGCGCACCTGGCTTGCCGAGGCACTCTCGTCCACGGTGCCCTCATCCGGCTTGGGCGTCACCTTCGGACTGGGTTTGGCCGTAGGCCTTGCCACATCGGTTTCGTAGAGCCACTGCTGGGTCTTGGGACCTGCCACGCCGTCCACACTCAGCCTTTCCCTGGGCTTGTAATGGTCGTTGACATGGGCCTGGAAATCCCGGACCGCCTGGCGGGTAGCGGTGTCGTACTTGCCGGTGACCTGACGCTTCTCCAGCCAGCCCAGCTCGTACAGCCTCTTTTGAAGCGCGCGAATCTCCTCCCGGCTGGAATCGCCGTTGACCAGCTTATAGCGCTGGGTATCCCCTGAGCTGATCGTGGGCGCGGACGTGGGAACCGGCGTAGCCGCGGCGCGCTGCACCTGCTGGTATTCCTGCTCCACGTCGCCGTCATAGGTATAGTCCATCCAGGAAAGCTCCGGGTCCACCAGCGCGGCAAAGGTTGGCGCCACGTAGGGCGTCGCCGTGGGCGTGGTTTCCGGAATCCATATCTGGCTGGGATCCAGCGTGGGGCTCTGGGTGATGTCCCTGGTGGTCGTCATCGCCCCGTTGAATACAGTGATCAGCAGCACGGCGGCCACAACCAGCACTGCAACGGCGATGCCGACAAACAACAGCACCCGGCCCTTGCCGCCGCGATCCTCTTCCGTCTCCGGCTCGCGGTCGTGTTCCGCGGCAGCGGAGGCGGACTTGCGCTGGGCGATATAACCCGTGCCGTTTTCCTCAAAGAAGAAGTGGCGCTTGCGGGGATCCTCCACGTTTTCAACGCTGGCGCGCAGCTTCTTAAGGCCCGCCTCAAACTGATCCTCCATGCCCGCCACGGGCACCACAGCCCCGTCGTTCAGGCGCTCGGCGCAATCCCTTGGCAGGTATTCGCGAATGCGCAGGCGGTTTTCCTTCTTCGTATCAAAAGCGGAATAGACGATGCCCGTGGCATCCTGGCCCAGGGCGCGTCCGACCAGAAAGCGGCCGTGATAGATTTGCGACCCGGGCAGCATCTGAATCTGCGGCACGGCAGCACGGGAATCCCGGCCGCAATGGGGACAGACCGTCTGGCCGTTCATGTCCTCAAAGCAGTACATGCACAGATTTTCATATGCCATATATTTCACCCCTCGTTTGCCGGTGTGGTTCTTTCTTGATTCGTCGTCGGGCGTACTTTATCTGCCCCGTTCGCTGTTGTTCCAACAAAGAGCCGTCTTATCGGCCATTATGCCACTTTGACGAAAAAACACAACTTTGAGTTTCAAGGCCGATGGCACTACAGTGGCACTTGCCGTCTCTTTGCCATAATTATCACATTCTCGCCTCAATCAAGCGTCACTGAGGAGATAACGGGCGAGTTCCTCCACGCTGTCAAAAACGATATCCGCGCCGGCCTGAATCAATTCTCCCGGAAGCGCATAGCCGTAATTCGCGCCGATCGCCCCGAGGCCCAATGCACAGGCTGCCTCGATATCAAACTTCCGATCACCCACCATGCAGGCCTTTCCCACGTCCATACCCTGCGGCAGTGCGCGGAGGATCAGGTCCCGCTTGTCGGCGGAATGCCTGTCCAGCCCCACGCCTGCGATGGTGTCCAGCCAGCGATCAACCTCATAATAAGCCGCCAGGCGCTCCAGCATAAACTGGGGCTTAGCGGAAGCTATTCCAACATATGCGCCGGCTTCATGCAGCGCTTTGAGCAGCGATGCGATACCGGGATAGAGCTGTGATTCATACAATCCGATATCCACATAACGTTCCCGATATCGCATGATGGCTGTATCAGCCTCGTCGTCGCTCATGCCACAGTACTCCACGTAGCTGTCATGCAACGGGGGCCCAATGAACCGAGAGAGCGTCGCTTCATCAAGCGCCGGTTTGCCCATCTTTTCCAGGCTGTATGCCACACTCCTGCGGATGCCTTCACCGGTATCGGCCACCGTACCGTCGAAGTCAAACAGGCAGCAATCATATTTCAGGGCCATTCAAATACCACTTCCCGATTTTGCGCTATACTTATACAGATGTATTGTAGCAAATGAATATGACATTTCCTTCGTCATTGACGAAATCCATTATGAAATATATACCTTAGCTGAAAATAAAAGAAGAGAGCCACTCATGCGAATGACTCTCGGTGAGATCCGGCGACGACCTACCCTACCGGGCCGTTTCCAGCCAAGTACTATCAGCGTGCTGAGGCTTAACTTCTGTGTTCGGGATGGGAACAGGTGGA
>CACWZI010000066.1 GCA_902765305.1 uncultured Eubacteriales bacterium | reverse complement strand
ATTTTCGTGCTCTATTAGGCGCTTCCTGACTATTTTTTCGCTTACTTCCCCGTACTGACAGGCGTTTTCACGCATTTTCGGTGTGGGAAGTTTGAATCATTATTTGTACCCAAAAACCGCGCAAAATTCTCTTCAACCCGGTCTTCCGCCTCGAATACACTGATGCCGTGGACGCTGGCAATCGCTTTCAGCTCGCCTTCGATGACCGCTTTGATTTCCTCCGACACAACGTCCCGGCCCAGGGCCCAGGCGATTGCCTCCAGGCCGTCGGTCTCGGTCATGATCCGGTCCGTCGGGACACTTCTGAGCACGGCCTGTACGGCAGGGTTGGACGCATGGTCCGCTCCGACGGTGAACCAGCAGTCCCGGGCCAGGTACTTTTCCAGGTGTTCCCCGCAGGAATACCAGTGCACCAGCTTCGGCATGGAATAGGGCAGCAGGGCGTCGGCGATTTCCGCCTCCATGCCCTTGGTGTGCAGTATGACGGGCATGCCGAGCCGTTGGGCCAGGTCCAGCTGGGCCGTGAACGCCCTGCGCTGGATGTCCATGTCCACATCCGTCCACACGCTGTCAAGGCCGATCTCCCCCAGGGCGGCGCTCTGCCGGATATAGGGCAGCATGTCCGCCACGGTGAACCGGTCGGCCTGCCAGGGGTGCAGGCCGCAGCTGGCCAGCCGGCCATCCCCGCGCAGCGCAAGGACCTGGGCGGCGGTTTCGGGGTTCGTGCCGCAGAACAGCGTGCGCACGCCCCGGCGGGCGGGCAGCTCGTCGGGGCGGTGGTAATGGGCGTGGGCGTCGATCAGCATGGCCTTGCCTCCAGTCCCCGGATGCTGTCGTGCAGCCTGTGGCGCAGCTCGCCCTGGCTGTACAGCCAGTCCCGGGTGCGGTGGGCCTCCACGACCCTGTATTCGCTTCGGATATCGGCGGGCCGGCCCCCCAGCACCAGTATGCGGTCGCTGAGGAAGATGGCCTCGTCGATGTCGTGGGTGACCAGCAGGCAGGTGCGGCCCAGGTGCTGCTTCATCGACACCAGCCAGTCCTGCATGTCCCCCCGGGAGATCACGTCCAGCGCCCCGAAGGGCTCGTCCAGCAGCAGTATGTCGGCGTCGCACAGGGCCGTGCGCAGAAACGCCGCCCGCTGGCGCATGCCGCCGGACAGGTCGCTGGGCCAGGCGTCCTCATATCCGGCCAGCCCGAACAGGCCAAACAGCTCCCGGGCCCGGGCCTGCGCGGCCTTTTCCGTGCCGTGGAGCCTGCCGTGCAGGCAGACGTTTTGCAGGATGGTCTTCCATGGAAACAGCAGGTCGTTCTGGGGCATGTAGGCAAAGTGGCTGCTCATGCCTTTGATGGGCGCGCCGTCCACCAGCATGCTGCCGCCCTCGGGGGTGAGTATGCCCGCCAGCAGGTTCAGCACTGTGGACTTCCCGCAGCCCGACGGCCCCAGTATGGACACGAATTCGCCCGCTTCCACGTCGAACGAGAGCCCCTTGAAAAGGGGCTCTTCGTCGTATCGAAAGGCGATGTTGTCGACCTTCAGCTTCATATCATTCAGCCTCGGGCAGGAAGTCGTTGGTGTAGAGCTGGTCGGCGGCGATGGGCGCGTCCAGCATGCCGTATTCCACCATGAAGTCGGTGTAGCCGTCCCACACGCTCTGCTTCATCTCGCCCCAGCGGTCGGTATCCTGCATGTACTTGTCGGCCAGGTATTCCTGGGAGACGGTCAGGAACTGCAGGTCGTAGTCCGGCGCGTACTTGTTCAGTATGGCGGCGCAGCCCGCCGGATCGGCGATGGCGTCCATGTAGCCCCTGCGGGTGGCCTCCAGGAAGGCCTTCACGGTGTCGGGATGCTCGGCGATCATGGCCTCGTTGGTGATGATGACCGGGGTGTAGTAGTCCAGCCGGGCGTCCAGCTCACGGACGGGGATGTAGTTCAGCTCGAAGTTGTTCATCTGGCAGGTGACCATGTCCCAGGCCTCGAAGAACCACATCAGGTCCACGTCCTTCTCCAGGGCGGTGAAGCTGCCCTCGGAGATGACCATGTTCAGCGTGGAGAAGTCCAGGCCCTCGGCCTCCATCACGGCGCGCAGCACGGCCTCCTCGCCGGGGCCACCCCAGCCCGCGTAGGTCTTGCCCTCGAAGTCCCTGACCGAGGTGATGTTCTTGCCGGCCCAGGATACGAAGCCGGAGGTGTTGTGCTGGATCAGCGCGGCGATGGCGCGGATGGGCAGCGGCTCGTCCATGGCCCGGGCCAGGGTGACGTCCTCCTGGTAGGCGATACCGAAATCGCCCTTGCCCACGGCCACCAGCGTGTTGGTGGCGCCCTCGGTGGGCTCGATGATCTCCACGTTCAGGCCCGCATCGGCGTAGTAGCCCTTGTCCAACGCCACATACATGCCGGTGTGGTTGGTGTTGGGGATGTAGTCCAGTATGACGGTGACGTCGGTGGGCGCCTCGGCCAGCGCGCCCAGGGACGCGAGGGCCAGCATGGCGGCGAGCAGGATGCAGATCGTCTTTTTCATATTCATTTCCTCCCTTTTCTTTTCCTATATAAATGAGGCAGACACAGTCGCTGCAGCAACGTGATCAGCCCATTCATCATCAGGCTCAGCAATATGATGACCAGCACGCTTGCGAACATCTTGTCCAGGGCGTAGCTGTTCTTGACCCGCAGCAGGTAATAGCCGATGCCGGCCTGGGAGGCCACCCATTCGCCCACCACCGCGCCGCTGATGGAGTAGGTGGCCGCCACCTTCAGCCCGGAGAACAGCGCCGGCATGGCGTAGGGGATCTTCACCAGGGTGTACACCTGCAATTGGCTTCCGCCGTAGGTGCGGATCAGGTTGACGTAGCCGGGGTCGATCTGCGCCATGCCGTCGGCGAAGCTGACCACGATGGGGAAGAAGCACATCAGCACCACGGTCAGTATCTTCGGGGCAGCGCCAAAGCCAAGGTACAGTATCAGTATGGGGGAGAGCACGATCATCGGCACGGTCTGGGTGACCACCAGTATCGGATACACGATGGCCTTCACCTTTTCGCTGACGTCCATCAGCATGCCCAGGGCCAGCGCGCACACCAGCGATATGCCCATGCCGATCAGGGCCTCGGCCACCGTGACGGAGGAATGCTGCATAAGCGCCGCCCGGTCCTTCCACAGCGCCGAAAGCACCGCCGTGGGGGCAGGCAGCACGTAGGAGGGCACCTTCATGATCCGCACCAGCGCCTCCCACAGCGCCAGCAGCGCGACGATGGCCAGCACGGGCAGCGCCGCCCGGGAGGTTTTCTTCATGGGCACCCCCTCCTGTATTTATGGACATAAAAAACCGCCTGTACGATCGTACACGCGGGAAACGGCGCGCCAAAGCCGGCGCAGCCCGCTTCCCTACGGTGGGATTATCCACTTCAGGTTCCAAGGGACCGGGCAAAGCCCATCTCAGCCTTTCGGCGCCCCCAGCGGTTACAGTAATATTGTATGCCTGCGGGCGGAGGTTGTCAAGCGGGGGACGTGTAAATTCTGATTTATCGAGCGTGCTCGATAAATCAGAATCAGGGGTTAGGTTTTAGGGGTTAGGTTTTAGGAAATAGCCGGGTGTTGTCGTAGGCCAGACGGGTGATAGCTCCTTAACACCCCGCTTCGTACCTCTGTCAGAACAGAATCCAAACACCCCAACGTCCGCCCCTAACCCCTAAAACCTAACCCCTAACCCCTCAAATACTGATTTGTCGCGGAGCGACAAATCAGTATTTGTTCGTGTGACGCTTCTGTGACGCCGCCCCTGCTATACTGGCCCTGCAAGCGAGGGAAGCGCGGCGGGGCCGCCAACCCTGCTGCGGGACAGGAAATGCCCAACAAAAGCCCATTTGTTTTGTACATTGATGAACCTGGATAGGGTATAATGGGTTCGCTTGAGAGCAATGACGATCAACCTGAATAAAGGAGGCAACGATTATGGAAAACAACGAGAACATGAAGATCAATGAGCTGAGCATCGAAGAGATGGAAGAGGTCAGCGGCGGCAAGAGCAGCAGCGGCAGGCGCGTCAAGGCGGTCAGCGGCGACACCTACGTGCGCAAGCATCCCGACAAGGACACGGCTGACTATGGCGTACTGTACCGGGGCGATTCCGTGCCCTACCTCGAGGAGAAGCGCTGGGACGACCGAGACGTGGTGTGGTACAAGGTCAGCTTCCACGGCCACAAGGGTTGGGTATCCTCTAAGTATACCAAGATCATCGGCTGACGGTGTGATCAGCGGCGCAGCCGCCCCGAAAGGGGCGGTTTTTTTCGCTGTCACTGTTGCGGCAGCCCTGAAGAACGGATTTCGCGCCGCAACAGGCCGCCAAGCAAAGCCGCAAGCTTTGCGACGATGGAAGGAACCTGGAATCGCCTTGTCTGATTTCTGTCATAAGTAGATCTACTTTTTGTCGTGGTGTTGTTTCGGAAAACCATAATATATTACAATTGTATAAATATTATGACTTTTCCCAAGACGTATTGACCTCGGCACTAAAATTTGCTATAATTCATACACCAATGAGGGACGCGTAGGATTTCCTGCGCGGGGGCATCCAACGCCGAGGGTAATGAAGACTGGCGCAGACCGCGGATCTGTGGCGATGTTCATCGGCCTGGGCGCGTGCCCGAAGTTCAAGTTTTTTAGGAGGGAATTATCATGAAGAAACTCGTTGCCGCGCTGCTCGTTCTGACGATGGTGCTGGCTCTCACCGGCTCTGCTTTTGCTGAAACCATCTGCGTTGGTGATTATGTAAAGTTCACCAAGAACGGCTATGCCTATTCCGAGCCGAAGTCCTACAAGAAGGTCTCTGACCCCGAGGTCATCGTCCGCAAGGGCTCTACCGCCTATGTTGTCGCCAAGAAGGGCGATTACGTGTTCCTGCAGCTGACCCCCGGCTACCTGACCGAGGATCTGGGCAACACCTACGAAGTGGCTACCGGCCTGTATGCCTGGGGCTACTGGTTCAAGAAGGGCGACCTTGACACTGTCAAGAAGGATTACCACAAGACCATCGCTGTGACCTTCAGCAATGGCGGCAATGGCAAGTCCAAGACTGTTGCCAAGAACATCCCCGATGCCGGCTTGACCCAGCTCACCGATTACTGCAAGAAGCACGTCAAGGCTACCGCCAAGGTTTGGATGCACTACAGCCCCAGCCTGAGCGCCAGCTACGGCCGCGCCCTGCATAAGGACGACAAGGTGACCTACCGTCGCGTGTACGGCATGGACACCCGCGGCTTGATCTTCTGGGGCATCAAGTACAAGGGCAAGTGCCTGTACGTCTCCAGCGCTTACAGCAAGGTCGTCAAGTAATTTACTTAGCGATATGATTTCGCAGAGGCAAAGGCTGATGTGTGGGTTAGAGCCCATCCAAAAGCCTGAGCAGCATCCTTAGGTTCACGGGTTTTGATCGAACCGATCGACCGCTTCCACCGAACCCCGAGGGGTTCGGTGGGGCGGACGGAAATGGCGGTTCCGCGGACTGCCAGCAGATAGTGATTGAAGCCTAAAGCCAGGGGCTGCCTGAAACGACAGTAAAGTGTCGTTTGAGGCAGCCCCTGCGTTTTGTTGTATGAAAGCAACACGTAGATGATCCGTCATGGCGGCGTAGACGCCGCATCTACAACGAAAGATACGCGCCGTAGCGGCGGCAATCTGCCGCCACAGAAAGGCTGCATGGCGACTGATAGTCGCCGCTACAACTCCGCAACGCGCCGTAGCGGCGGCAATCTGCCGCCACAGAAGGCTGGCATGGCGACTGATAGTCGCCGCTACAACCCCGCAACGCGCCGTAGCGGCGGCAATCTGCCGCCACAGAAAGCTTCATAGTAATAATGAGATACCGAATAGATGCGGTAACACTTGCTTAAAATACATTCATATTATGGCAATAATATTAAATATTTCGTAATATATTGATCTACAATTTGAATTTTGCTATAATCCAAGCACCATTGAGGCGCGCAGTATGACTGCGTGGGGTATTGTGCTGCCGGTAACGTGAAGGATCTTCACACAGCACCGTAAGCTGTGGCAATCCGAAGCTCGGGCGGCTGTACCCACAGGAAAAAATACAGGAGGGCATACTTATGAAGACAATGAAGAGATTCGTTGCCGCGCTGCTTGTTCTCACGATGGTGCTCGCCCTTACAGGCACTGCCATGGCGGCCTGTAAGTTCAAGGAGGGCGACCACCTGAAGTTTACCGGGAACACGTACCTCTATTCCGGCCCTCATGACCGCAACAAGACCGACACCGTCATAAGCAAGGGCTCCTGGGCGAAGGTGATTTGCACCCGCGGTTCCAGGTGGGTCAAGATGCAGTTGAATTTCCTCGATGCCAGCAAGACCGGCTGGTTCAAGGTTGACAACCTGAAGCTGATCTCCGATCCCAAAAAGTATTGGAAGGACGTCAACTTCAAAAATCCCCAGGGACAGATCATAGCGGATTTCGGAATGGTCGACATCTATGTCACCTATTCAAAACTGGGCAAGGGCATGTCCAGTGAAACCGCGCATTACTATATCGATGATGTGACAGCCGATTGCTACGATCACGTCAAGGCGGACGCGACGGTTTGGATGCACAAGGTTGCGGCCCTGCAGAAGAAGGTCGTCCCTGCCCTGCACAAGGGTGACAAGTTGAAATACCGATTCAGGGTTGGCATCGACAGCCGCGGTATCTGGTTCTACGGCATCCGCAAGAACGGCAAAGATCTGTGGGTATCCGCCCAGTACAGTCATCTGGTCAAGTAATTGAGCAAAAAAAACAGCGCCGCCCGATCGGGCGGCGCTTCGAAGGTTTACTGGCGGTAAATCGAGAAATCTGCAAGCAGCAGATGTCGGAAAAGGCACCGCCAGATGTGCCGCCGTATTGTGCGGTATTTCCTTAATCCAATACGATGGCTGCGAGGATGACCAGGTTGGTATCGCCGGTGTTTTCCACCGCGTGGCCGTGGCTGCTGAAGGTGGCCATGGCGTCGCCGGCGCTGACGTCGAAGAACCGGTCGTCATCCTGCACGCGACCGTTGCCCTCCAGGAAATAAAAAAGCTCCGTTTCGCCTTCATGGACGTGATAACCGATGGACGCGCCGGGAATCAGCGTCAGCACGTTGAACATGCGCATGTTTTCGGGAAGCTGGGCCGACAGCTTGGTCAGCTCCACGTGCTTCCTGCCCCCGCGCATGAATTCACGCACGCTGTGGCTCTGTTGATTCTGATAGGTAATCATGGCAGCAACCTCCTTTGATCCTCTGACTGTGAAGCATTCCATATGTCTTGCAGAGAATGGCGTCGATTACATGCCCATTATAGTATGATTTGTGCCCGTTTACAAGTAAATTCTTGTTTATTTGTATCTGCCCGGTCCAATCAAACGTATCGCCTGTAGCGGCGGCCCCGTGCCGCCACTGTGGCGGCGCAGGCGTCGCCGCTACATTTCCCTCTGCCTGGACAGAACAGTTGCGTTTATTTCAATATCCGTATATCCTGTGCCATTCCCCTGAGAAGCTGCCGTCTTCATTGCGCAGCACCAGCGGCGGCAGCCAGTGCAGGCCCTCGCCGCCCTGCTTGACGCCCTCCAGCAACACGAATTTCGGGGCGCGACCTTCAACGCCGTGTACGGGGCGCAGGCGCTTGGGCGCGATGCCGGCCTCGTCCATGGCCCGCATCAGCTCGTATGCCCGGGGAGCGGGGTAGATGACGCAAAAGCGTCCGCCGTTCTTCAGCAGCATCGCAGCGGACCTGGCGACGGCTGCAGGGGTCAGCTCGCCCTCGTGGCGCGCGATGCGGAAGGCTTCGGTCTTGCTCTCCAGCGCCGCGCCGCTACGTCCGTAGGGCGGATTGCAGACCGCCAGGGAATAGCGGCCCGCGCCAAGCGTCCGCCAGGCTTCGCGCATATCCAGGCAGTATACCCGCATCCGCGATTGCAGGCCGTTCAGCGCGACGCTGCGTTCGGCCATGTCGGCGACATCCGGCTGGAGCTCCACTGCGTCCACGCGCATGCGCGGCTGGTGCCCCGCCATCAGCAGCGCGATGGCCCCTGTGCCGCAGCCCAGGTCCACGGCGACCTCGTCCTTTCGAGGCGCGGCAAAGTCCGCCAGCAGCACGCTGTCCGTGCCGAAGCGGAAGGCGTCGGGCCGCTGGATCAGCTTCAGACCACCCGTCTGCAAATCATCCAGGCGCTCGCCGGGATAAAGCGTAGTCGACATGAAGAGACCTCGATAAATCAGGATTTGCTTCCGCTCCAGCAATAGATCGTCGCGCCGTTCATTTGCTCCATGTAGCTGGGTTCAGCCCACCCGCCGCTTTCGCTGGTGCCGATGACCCTGCCGTCGCCGATGCCGATGGCCATGACCATGTTGACGACGTTGTCACCGTTGCTCTGGAAGACGACGATATCTCCGGCGCCGATGCTGTCCATGGATTGCATCTGCTGGCTGGCCATGCCAATCAGGTCTTCGGGGATGGTGACCGGCAGCCCTGCCGCCACGCATACGTACTGCACGAAGCTGAAGCCGGGGTACAGGTCGTCCTCTTCGCCTTCGAACGCCGCGCCGATGTGGGCCATGGCAATGTCGAGTATGCGCGCCTTGACGCTGGCGTCCGCTTCGGACAGCATGGACGCAAAGCGCTGCTGGACGCCGCCGTCCAGCATGTTCGGCGCGGTGTCCGCCATCAATCGGGATGAGGTATCCCCGTCCAACAGGCCCGTGACCTCCAGGCCTGCGGCGCTCTGGAACAGCCGCACGGCGGTTTCCGTGGCGTAGCCGTACACCCCTGATATGGCGTTGTCAAAGAAGCCCAGCGCGTTGAGGCGCGTCTGCACGGCCTTTACGTCGTCGCCGGAATCGCCGGGCTTCATGGTGTCGCCGGGGATGTCCGCCGTGCCGGAGCGGGAATAGATCGCGGCCCATGTGGCAGCGTCGGCCTGCCCGGTGGCCTCCAGGCCCAGATCCTGCTGGAAGCGCTGTACGGCCTGGCGGGTCAGTTCCCCGAAGCAGGCGGTCCGGCTGCCGGTGAAGTATCCCATCTGGGCAAGGCGGCTCTGCAGCACGTACACGTTCAGGCCCGTGTCGCCCTCGCTGGCGCTCATCTCCGTCAGGAAGGCGGGCCAGGTGATGGGGGAATCGGCCATCAGGCGCATCAGCGTCGCGCCGTCGGCTACGCCGGTGATGGGCAAGCCGTTGACCATCTGAAAGCTCTCCACCGCCTGTCGCGTGGCATCGTCGAAGCTGCCCGAGGGCTCGCCGGAGAAATAACCATAATCCTTCAGGTGGCGCTGCATTACCAGCACGTCATTGCTGTCTGCGCCCATCTCCAGGGCGGTCATCTGGGCATAGGCATTGGCAAAGCGCGTCAGGTAATCCTGACGGGAAACGGCGTCGGCACTGTCCAGACGCTCCAGCGTGTCGCCGTCCGCGAGGCCCGTGACCTCCAGGCCGTTGGCCTGCTGGAAGCTCTCCACCGCGGCCCGGGTATCGGCGTCGTAGCTGGAATCGCATTCACCGCTGAAGAAGCCCAGTGTCGAAAGCCTCTGCTCCAGGTGGAGCTTCTGCTCCGAGGTCATCTCCACCAGCAGCTCGGTATCCACGGGCTCTGACAGTGCGCTGCCGGCCAGGGACAGTGCGGCCAGCAGCGCGAGGGTCGTCTTGATTTTCATGGGTTTCCTTTCATTGACGGGCGGGTTCAAAATCAGTCGTTCTTCTTCAGATAGCGCAGCGCGACAAAGCCGCGTCGCCCCGCGTAATCCACGTAGGCGCAGCGCGCGTTGAAGGCATAGACGTGCACTGCCGCGCCCTTGGGCAATTCGGCCAGGGGGGTACCGCCGAGATCGGCGCTCCTGTACAGCGCCGCTTCGGCGGTGACCACGGCGTCGCATTCCAGGTAGTTCACGCCGGAATCCTCTGTGGGCTGGGCCTCGGTCAGCTCCAGCGCGTCGATGCGCATGAAGCCCATGGCGCCTTCTGCGTTCACGCAGGCCCATGCGCCGTTGTAGGCGCCGATTTGGACCCTTGTGCCCCTTTCCAGTCGGGTGATGGGGGCGTCGTCCTCGTTCCAGGAGGGATACAGCGGGGCGCTCTGGGCGGTGACGGTGGCATAGCGCTTGCCCTTGACAGTGGTGATCCTGCCGCCCTCGATGGCGTCGGTAGCGGCCTTCGGCGGGTCCTCAGACAGCCCGCTGCGCAGCACGAAGCCGGTGATGCCCCGGACGCGAACACAGGCCCACTTGTCGTTGTAGGCGCCCAGGCGCACCTTTTCGCCGGCGTTCAGCGTGGCCAGTATGTCGGATTCGGTGGAGTAGCTCTTGAACAGGGACAGTGCGTCGGCGCTGACGAAGCGCGTCGGCCTGTCCCTGACCACGACGATCTCGCCGCCCTCGGGGGCCGCGCTACCGGTGGCGGCGACCTGCTGCACGGCGGACAGCGACGCCAGCTTCACAAAGCCGGCTGTGCCGTCAGACGTGCGCACCTGGGCCCAGGTGTCGTTGTAGGCCAGTATGCGCACCCGGGCATCCTTCTCCAGAAACTGCTGTGGGTCCACGGAGTCGTCCGCGTTGACGTACAGGCCCGCCCGTTCGGTCAGCAGCCCAAACAGGTTGTCCTGGGCGGTGACGATGTCGCCCGCGTTATCGGAGGCTTCGCCGGCCTGCAGGGTCAGCGCACTGCGGGGGATAAAGCCCTCGACGCCCGAGGCCGTGGCGATCAGCGCCCATTTGTCGGTGTAGGCGTTCAGCCGCACCAGCGTGTCTGCTTCGAGGGTGTCGACGGCCAGGGCGCTTCTGACGGGCAGCTGGAGCACCTTGACCGAGCTGCCGCTGATGCGGGCGTAGGTCTCGCCCGGCACCTGGGCGGCGGTGGCGCCCGCCAGCGCGAAGGCGGTCAGCGCGTCTGTGTGTATGAAACCTGTCAGCTTGCCGCTGCCGATGGCCGCCCACTCGCCCCGCACGGCGTAGACCGTCACGCCGGCCCCCGCGGGCAGCGTGGTTCGAGCCGGGCCGGAGGCATCGGCGCTCTCGTAGAGCCGGGCTTTTTGCTTCAGACGGGCCGAGGCGATGGGCTGGGTGCCGGAGGCGCTCTGCGCTGCTTCCGCGGCGCTCTCCTGGGCTTTGTCGCTCAGTGCCTCCCGGCGCAGCTTGACGCCCGGATAGTAGTAATCCAGTATCGTCTCGCAGGACAGGCCCTTGCGGGCCATGGCGATCGCGCCGCGCTGGCTCATGCCCACGCCGCTGCCCTTGCGGCGGAAGGTGATTTCGAAATCCTGTTCGCCCTGGCTGACCCAGACGGTCTCGTTGTCGTCGTCGTTGATGCTCAGGTCGTACCACTGCTCCAGCGCGCCGTAGGTGGGCACGCGCACCGTCACCCGGGCCGTAACGGCGTCGCGGGTCGTGACGGACAGCGTGAAGACCAGCGCACGATAGAGCTTGCTGGGCGCTTCATAGCGCGGTTCTACGGGCTGTATGGCCTCGATGGCGTCGATCCGGGCGCCCTCCGGGGTCAGCCCCTGCTGCCTGAGGGCGTCGGCGACGCCGGAATCGAGGGCGGCCTGCAGGCGCTCGTCCAGTTCTTGCGCGTCCCGGCGCAGTGTGGCGGCCTTTTTGACGCCGCCGCCCTCCAGGTCGTGGGGATCGTCCATGACCTGACTGTAGGGCAGCGCCGCGTTGAAGGCGTTGGCCGAGGCTTCTGTCTGGCCACCGTTGGAATCGCAGAAGTAGCAGGTGGCGGGGCTGTCGCCGTAGCAGGCGATCTGGCCGCGGGTCTCGTCCACGGCCTTCACCACGCCGCTGTATTCCGAGGCGTCGCTGTAGCCCCTGAAGCTCAGGGCGTCGCCGGAATCGGATAGGTCGTAACCCGAGCCGTTGCGGGCCGATTTGCGCTGCAGGGCGTAATTGCGGGCCACGATGGCCTGGGCTTTCAGCGCTTCGATGCCGCTGGATGGGGGCATTTCGTTGCCCACGACGCCGTAGAGGTAGTCCTCGATGTAGATGCGCAGGATCGCGGAGACGGTGCCGCCGGAGGCAGACAGGACCAGGTCGCCGCAGAAGCGATTGGAGAGGGCCGGGGAGAGGAAGACCATGCCTGAAGTGCCGGTGCCTCCCCGGCGAAGCCGGGCGGACGCGCCCAGGCCCACGCTGCGCCTGCCCATGGTCAGCGTCAGGTTGCCCCCCTTGGCGGAGAGGGTCAGTTCACTGCCCGCAGGGATGCGCACCGCGGGGTCCGCGGCGAGGGTGTAGTCGCAATCGGCCTGCATGGTCACCGAGGCCGGGGAGCCCAACCGCGTGAGCTTGACCCGGAGCATGCCGCTGGATTCCCCGCGAGCGACGGCAAAAGGCAACACAAACAGCGCCAGCGCGACACACAGTACGCGCGCGCAGGCGTTGACGATCCTCCGTTGAGTCGCTGCTCGCATGAAAGCCCTCGTAGGTCCTTTGTAAATCTTCTGTAGGAAACGGCACGCCGGCGCAGGCCGACAAAAAACCATCCTTAATACTTTCTATTTCCATGCCTGTTTTCCTGCCGTGAAATAGATTTGTGAGAATATCGAAACGCTTTCGTCAGATGTAAACGATGGGAAATTCCTATAATAAAAAAACCCCGCCGCAGCGGGATTTTTTTATGCAAGGCGATTAGGCCTCGGCAGGCGCGCCAACGGGGCAAACCCCGGCGCAGGCGCCGCAGGACACGCAGATATCCGCATCGATCTCGAACTTGCTGTCGCCCTCGGAGATGGCGGAAACGGGACACTCCTCTGCGCAAGCACCACACTTGACGCACTCGTCGCTGATCTGATATGCCATGTTTAGTACCTCCTGTTTTATTGTTAGGACTATTATACACCTAAAACGCCAAAAATGCAATATCCGAAGGCCAAAAAATGCAAAACAGACAAATGAAGCGGTTATATATGGCTAACATAGGCGGTTAGTCATGAAAAACTGCAAGTTGAAGATGAAAAAATGCAAATTAACACAGCATAACTTTCATAATGAAACGCCGTGGGCCGTGATGCGGGGGAATATGCAGTTATGCAATTCCGATGGATTCAGAGGGGATTAGGGAGATAAAACTGGCGGAGTGATCAATAACAGGCAAGCGGCGGGAGAGGGATATGACGTATAAGATATTTTTATGGCTTGATGGGATACTATAATCGTCAGCGAAACGGCAAATACTGATTTGTCGCAGCTGATGACGACGGACCCAAAGCCTTCCCCAGGCAGCGAAGCTGCCGGTACAGGGGAAGGTGGATTGCCGCGCAGCGGCAAGACGGATGAGGTCGTTTTCCTGAGAGGAAGTGCGCAAACTGTCGTTACCGCGGGGGGACCGACCTCATCCGACCCGCCTGCGGCGGCCCACCTTCCCCTGAAGGGGAAGGTTTTGGGTTGATCCCGCTATATTCCCTAACCCCTAAAACCTAACCCCTAACCCCTCAAATACTGATTTGTCGCCCTGCGACAAATCAGTATTTGCCTGCGTCTTGAAACGGCATATGAGAAAAAATCCTTCGCCCTGTTCAGCGTGACAGCGGAACTGCTGTCGAGCTGAATGCAGCGAAGGATAGATGTGCCCAATCAGATGATCTCCACGAACACGGGCTTTTCGGCCTTGACGGAAGCGGCCTTCACCACAGTGCGGATCGCCTTGGCGATGCGGCCCTGCTTGCCGATGACCTTGCCCATGTCGTCGGGGTCGACGCGCAGCTCGATCACGATGCTGTCCTCATTCTCGACCTCGCGGACATCCACGGCCTCCGGCTTGTCCACCAGGGCCTGGGCGATATATTTGACCAGATCCAACATCTTACAGGACTCCGCCCTTCTTCAGCAGGCCGCGAACGGTGTCGGTGGGCTGTGCGCCCACGCCCAGCCAGTACTTGGCGCGCTCGTCGTTGACCTTCAGCTCAACGGGATTGGACACGGGGTTGTAATAGCCGATCTCCTCGATGAAGCGGCCGTCGCGGGGATTGCGGCTGTCGGTGACCACCAGGCGATAGAAGGGCTTTTTCTTCATGCCCATCCTCTTCAAACGAATCTTGACCATTGGGAATTCCTCCTTGTTTTGTATCAGAAAGTTGTATATAAATACGGTTTTGACCGATATTTATCAGAACTTCGGCATCTTCCCGAAGGGAATGCGCATCTTGCCGCGCTTGCCGGCGCCCATCATGCTCTTCATCATCGAGCGGGCCTGGTCGAACTGCTTGAGCAGCAGGTTCACGTCCTGCACGGTGGTGCCGCTGCCCGCGGCCACGCGGCGCTTGCGGCTGGCGTTGAGTATGTCGGGATTGCGGCGCTCCATGCGGGTCATCGAAAGTATGATGGCCTCGTTCTTCTTCTGGGCCTTGGACACCGCTTCTTCGTCGATGTCCACATCCTTGATCTTGCTGCCCACGCCGGGGATCATCTTCAGCAGGTCGGTAATGCTGCCCATCTTGTTCATCTGCTTCAGCTGTTCCAGGTAATCCTCCAGCGTGAAGCTGTTGGTGCGCATCTTGCGGGTCAGGTCGATGGCCTGCTGCTCGTCAAAGTTCTCCTGGGCCTTGTCGATCAGCGTCAGCACGTCGCCCATGCCCAGGATACGGCTGGCCATGCGGTCGGGGTGGAAGGGCTCTATGTCCGTCAGCTTTTCGCCGATGCCCGAGAACTTGATGGGCTTGCCCGTCACCGAGCGCACGGAGATGGCCGCGCCGCCGCGGGTGTCGCCGTCCAGCTTGGTGAGGATCACGCCGTCGATGCCCAGCTGCTCGTTGAAGGTCTTGGCCACGTTCACGGCGTCCTGGCCGGTCATGGCGTCCACCACCAGCAGGATCTCCTGGGGCTTGACGGCGGCGCGCACGTCCCGCAGCTCCTGCATCAGCCGCTCGTCGATGTGCAGCCGGCCGGCGGTATCGATGATCACTGGGTCGCGCCCGTAGTAACGGGCGTATTCGATGGCTTCCTTCGCGATCTGCACCGGGTCGCCCTGGCCGCGCTCGAACACCTCGACGCCCACCTGGCCGCCCACCACCTGCAGCTGCTTGATGGCGGCGGGGCGGTATACGTCGCAGGCTACCAACAGGGGCTTTTTGTTGTCCTTCTTGAGCATGTTGCCCAGCTTGCCGCACATGGTGGTCTTGCCGGCGCCCTGCAGGCCGACCATCATGTAGATCGTCGGGGCCTGGGGGGAGTAGGTCAGCCGGGCGTTGGTGCCGCCCATCAGGTTCGTCAGCTCTTCGTTGACGATCTTGATGACCTGCTGGCCGGGCGTCAGGCTCTGCATGATGTCCTGGCCCACCGCGCGCTCGGTCACCTTCTTGACGAAATCCTTGACCACCAGGAAGTTGACGTCGGCCTCCAGCAGCGCCATGCGCACGTCGCGCATCGCGGCCTTGACGTCGGCCTCGTTCAGCTTGCCCTTGTTGTTGAGCTTTTTAAAGGCGCCCTGTAGCTTGTCGGTCAATCCTTCAAATGCCATGAAATATCCTCCGCAAACCGTATGGTCTGTATGGTTCAGTCAGTCCTTCGACAGGATGGCGGCCAGCGCGTTCCTGGCCTCCCGAAGCGCCGGGGCGTCCCCGGGCAGCGCCTTTACGCCTTCCAGCAGCCTCAGGCAGCGCTCCACCGTCCGGGTCTGCTCCAGGTGCCGCCGCACCAGGCCCAGCTTGGCTTCGTAGCCGTTCAGCTGGCGCTTCGACTTCGCCAGGCTGTCGAACACGCCCTGCCGGGTGATGGACAGCTGGTCGGCGATCTCCTGCTGGGTCAGGTCCTCCTCGCAGTACAGGCGCAGCACCTCCTGGCGGTGCTCGGTCAGCAGCGGGCCGTAGAAATCCAGCAGGTAATTCAGCGCCACCCGCTCGTCCATGTCCGCCATCGTATACGCCTCCGCAAGCAAAATTACTTGACAGCCTGTATATTATACGCAAAAGCAGGGCCGATGTCAAGTGATTTTGATTGACATCGGCCCTGCTTCACGAAGATTTGACATGGAGCTACCAAATCGTTTTTATCATCCGGTATTGGCGGATTTTGTCATCGTCGGTGATAATGTCTGCGCCTGTACGGATGGATTGTGCCATGATGATCCTGTCAAAAGGATCCTTGTGGATGAGTGGCAGGGCTTGTATGACTTCACAATCCTCTGGCGTGATGGCCAATATTACGATGCCCGACGCTTCACATAACTTGGCGATCTCGGTGATGCTCTTTGAAAGGTGTAGCTTTCCCAGCGTGATCTTGATCGACATCTCCCATAGGGACGCGATGCTGACTGCGCGATCATTCTCCCGAAGTGCCTGCCTGGCGAGTGTGGACAGGTGGTCGCTCTCGAACAGTGACCAGATCAATGCGCAGGTATCGAGCAATATCATGTATAATCCTCAAAGCCCTCAGGCGTTTCGTTGAAGTCGTCGGACATGTAAAGAAGACCACCATTCCACACGCCGAGAGGGAATGAGGGACGATCATTGGATTGCTCAGTTTCCCTGCGCTGTTGCAACAGGACTCGAATAAAGCTCTGGGCTTTGAGACGATCCTCCTCGGTCAGGGCTTCCCAATCTTCAAGCACTGATGCCGGTATCGCCATGCCTGTCACATCCTTTCCTATGACTCTGATTTGATTATACAGGAATAGCTGCGACCAGTCAAGCATCTATCCCAGCCGTACCCTTGTCGCTTCGATGGTCGCCTGCACCGCCTCCGGGGCGGGGCCGCCGGGAATATTGCGCTGGCTGACGCAGGTGAGCAGGTCGATGGCCTCGTACACGTCCACGTCAAACACCAGGCTGAACTGGCGGTATTCGGCCAGGGGCAGCTCCTCCAGCGTGACGCCCCGGTCGATGCAGTACTTCACCAGCTTGCCCACCACGCCGTAGGCGTCCCGGAAGGGCACGCCCTTGCACACCATGTAGTCGGCGCAGTCGGTGGCGTTGATGAAGCCCGCGGCGGCGGCCTTTTTCATGTTCGCGGGATGGAAGGTGGCGGTGCGCAGCATCGGCGTGAGCACCGACAGGCTCAGCTCGGCGGTGTCGATGGCGTCGAACAGGGCCTCCTTGTCCTCCTGCATGTCCTTGTTGTAGGCCAGGGGCAGGGCCTTCATGGCCGTCAGCAGGGTCATCAGGTCGCCGTACACCCGCCCGGTCTTGCCCCGCACCAGCTCGGTGATGTCGGGGTTCTTCTTCTGGGGCATGATGGACGAGCCGGTGGAGAACCGGTCGGCCAGCGTGACGAAGCGGAATTCCCAGCTGCACCACAGGCAGATCTCCTCGGAGAAGCGGGAGAGGTGCATCATCATGATGGACAGGGCCGAGAGCAGCTCCAGCGCGAAATCCCGGTCGGAGACCCCGTCCAGGCTGTTCAGGCTGATGCCGTTAAAGCCCAGCTGCTCGGCCACGAACTGCCGGTCCAGGGGGTAGGTGGTGCCCGCCAGATGTCCCGCAGCAGCATCTGGGCATAGGCCATCAGCCAGTGGGCCAGCGTGATGGGCTGGGCCCGCTGCAGGTGGGTGTAGCCGGGCATGACCGTCTCAAGGTGCTTCTCCGCCACGTCGCAAAGGGCGGCGATCAGGTCCTTCGCCAGACTGGTCAGTTTGTCGATCGTGTCCGCCAGGAACATGCGGATGTCCAGCGCCACCTGGTCGTTGCGGCTGCGGGCGGTGTGCAGTTTCTTGCCCGCCGTGCCGATGCGCTCGGTCAGCGTGGCCTCCACGAAGGTGTGGATGTCTTCGCATTCCATGTCGATGGCCAGCGCCCCGCTGTCGATGTCGGCGAGTATGCCCTTCAGGCCCTCGACGATCTGGGCGGCGTCCTCCGCCTCGATGATGCCCTGCCTGCCCAGCATCCTTGCGTGGGCGATGGAGCCGGTGATGTCCTGTTTGTACATGCGGCTGTCAAAGCCGATGGAGTTGTTGATGGCCGAAAGCCTCTCGTCCACGTCGCCGCCGGTGCGGCCTGCCCAAAGTTTCATAGGTATATACTCCTTTGCCGTTTTATCATTTGCCGGATGTGTGTTGTTATTCTGCCTATGATCTACTCATGCCTGTTGCCGTTCATAGATTATTGCCATCGTATAAGCGCCTGTCTTTTCCGGCTGTTCCCTTATTTGGATTGCCTGCATTATACACAATCGTGGAGCGCGCCGCAAGGCTCTGTGCGTTAACGTGGATACTATCCTGCTTGATTATCGCTGCAAATTAGCAGTTGTATTTTACAGCAAAGAATGATATACTGGTGTCAGGATCATGAGAGGACGTGAAAGTTATGCCAAACATCAAGCCTATTTCCGATCTGCGGAATTATACGGAAGTGCTGCGGGAAGTGCAAAAGGATGCCCCTGTGTTCCTGACGAAAAATGGGCGCGGCTGCTATGCCATTATGGAGATACAAGAATACGAGCGGATGCAAGCTGAGATCAAACTGATCAATGAATTGAATAAGGGCAGAAGATCCGGAGAGGAAAAGGGATGGTTGACGGCTGAGCAGGTTCGCCAGCACTTCAGGGAGAAGGCGAATGTTTAAAATCCATTATTCTGAAGAGGCGTTGGCTGATCTTGACAACATCTGGGAATACATCGCTTTTAAACTGAAAAATCCGGACGCGGCGATCAATACTGTCAACGGTGTCATGGACGCAATTGACAGGATGTCTGAATATCCTCTTTCCGGCACGCCTTTGAATGTGCTTATCGACATAGAGAGTGATTATCGGTTCGTCACCTACAGAAACTATCTGGCTTACTATCACCTGGGGAACAACGTTGTCAACATAGATCGCGTGTTGTATAAAGGTCAGGATTGCGTGAAAGCCCTGTTTCTGGAATGACAGGGCACATAAAGGGACGGTCCTTTGTCAAGAGGAAGTATTCTCTTCTGCAATCGATTCGGCGACGTGCAGTCCCCCTCGCGGCAAATCGTCAACCAGCTAATGGCCAAGTTTTCCTCCGCCGCCAGTTGGCGACGGAGATTGCCACAATGCCCGCGAAGATCACGGCGCTGGTCAGGGCGGCCAGGGTCAGCATCGAGCGTCCGCCGCCGGCGCTCTTCACCATGATCAGCGTGTTTTGCAGCGTCAGCACCGATACCAGCGCATCCACCAGGCCCACCGTGCGCAGCTGGGCCGTGAATCCGTCCGCGCTGCGCTTTCGCCTACGGTAGCGAACCGAGGCGAGGGTGATCTTCCAGGTGGCATAGGCCGCGGTGGCGATGGCGGGGATGAGCCCCATGTTCACCGGCCTTTCCATTCGCACCATCAGCGCGATGGGGGCGATCAGCGCCTGGTTCAATACCAGCAGCGCCCCGGCGGCGTTGGCGCAGGCGCGTTTTTCCATGCGACGCGCCTTCGACCGGGGCAGCCCCGCAAGCCTGCGCTGGTTGACCAGAAGATAGCCGCGTATCCCGGCCAGCAGCAGGTAATAGACGCATATGCTGCCGTTCCAGGGCGCGCGGTACGCCAGACCGGCAATGCCGTTGTACAGCGCGAAGGCCGCCGAGGCCGCGAGGGAGCCCATTGCCCCGACCCGGGCGCGAAAACCGCCGTCCTGCCGGTAGCGGTGAAGCAGCCCGTCCAGGCTTGCGCCGCTCATGCCCGGACCTTTTCGTAGGCCAGTCTGGGAAAGGCGTCCTCCTCCACATGGATCGTGCCGCAGTGGATGAAGCCCAGCTTGCCCAGCAGGCGCTGCATGACGGCGTTGTCCCCGTGGGTGTCGATGCGCATATGGCCGCACTGGTCGAAGGCCCAGTTCAGGCAGAAGGCTCCGACGCCCCGCGCGGAGCCGTCCGTGGCGATGCGGTGTACCACGCCGTAGGGGCTGTCATCCAGCCACGCGCCGTCGGTGATATTTCGGTAGGTGGGCTCGACGTCCATGCCCTGGATGAAATAGAACGTGCCCGCGACCCTGCCGTCGTCGCCAACGCATACATAGCTGTGCCCCTCGCGGATATCCTGCTCGATCAGTGCCCGGGGCGGCCACTGGGTGGGCCCCCACTGGTTCGGGTTGCCGTGCGCCGCCATGAAAGAGCGGGCATGGGCATAGATTTCCATCATGCGGTCAAGGTCCTGGGGGGTGGAATGCCGGATGGTCATGGGATACCTCCATCTGATGGATGTGAAGCCAATCCAATCATTCAGCCTGGTTCTTTAACAAAGAAGCCAGGCTGAATGATTGGATTGACCCTGTTATCTTACAGGTTGTTCTTCGCCTTCATCTTCGCGAACACCGCCGTCGGCAGGCCGTACAGGGTGATGAAGCCGTCGGCCCAGGTCTGGTCGTAGACGTTGTCCTCGTCGAAGGTGGCGATCTCCGGGTCGTACAGGCTGTAGGGACTGGTCATGCCCGCGCCGATGATGTTGCCCTTGTACAGCTTGAGCCGCACGGTGCCGGTCACGGTCTGCTGGGTCTTCTCGCAGAAGGCGGTCATGGCCTCCCGCAGGGGGCTGTACCACTGGCCGTTGTACACCAGGTCGGCGTACTCCAGGGCCATGCGCTGCTTGTAGTGCTGGGTGGCCTTGTCCAGGCACAGCTGCTCCAGCTTCTCGTGGGCGGCGTAGAGGATCGTTCCGCCGGGGGTCTCGTAGACGCCGCGGCACTTGATGCCCACCAGCCGGTTCTCCACGATGTCGATGATGCCGATGCCGTGCTTGCCGCCCAGCTCGTTCAGCTTCCACACCAGGTCCACCGGGGCCATTTTTTCGCCGTTCACGGCCACGGGCCAGCCCTTCTCAAAGTCGATGGTGACGTACTCGCCCTCGTCCGGGGCCTCCTCGGGGGTCACGCCCATCTCCATGTTGCCGGCGTACTTCGGCTCGTTGGCGGGGTCCTCCAGCTCCAGGCCCTCGTGGCTCAGGTGCCACATGTTCTTGTCCTTGGAATAGTTGGTCTCCCGGCTGATCTTCAGCGGGATGTTGTGGGCCTCGGCGTAGTCGATCTCCTCGTCACGGCCCTTGATGTCCCAGATGCGCCAGGGGGCGATCACGGGCATGTCCGGCGCGAAGGCCTTGATGGCCAGCTCGAAGCGCACCTGGTCGTTGCCCTTGCCGGTGCAGCCGTGGCAGATGGCGTCCGCGCCCTCGGCCTTGGCGATCTCCACCAGTCGCTTGGCGATGATGGGCCGGGCGAAGGAGGTGCCCAGCAGGTAGGTATTCTCGTACTTCGCGCCCATCTGCATCGAGGGGATCACGACCTCCTCGATGAATTCCTTGTTCAGGTCCTCGACGTACAGCTTGGAAGCGCCGGTCTTCAGGGCCTTCTCCTCCAGGCCGTCCAGCTCGCCCACCTGGCCCACGTTGCCGGAGACCGCGATGACCTCGCAGCCGGGATAGTTTTCCTTCAGCCAGGGGATGATGATGCTGGTATCCAGCCCGCCGGAGTAGGCCAGTACGATCTTCTTGTATGCCTTGTTGGTCTTCTTCTTCATAGCTATCGCTCCTTGTCGCCCGTGGGCGCTTGTTTTCGTTCGACTGTGTATATTATAGGCCGTTTTTATGCAAAGTCAAGCCTTGATGGGCGCTGTTTCAGTTAAATAAATGCATAAATAATGCATACTAATGTATATTTATCCGATTCAGCACAGCGTTTCCGCTATGCATCTGGAGAGGGCAGGCCGCAGCCCCCTCGATGAGCATCTTATCCGTGGAGGTTAGCTACATAAGAGCCATGGATAAATTGAATTCATTTTTCTTTTCAGACCAGTATTCCTTCCGATCGTTCTTGACTGTAATACTTCGTTGTGGTTCCATTGCGCCTACAAAAGCTTCCACTCGCCGTTCCGTCCTCGGAACTGTCTTGTATGAAAATGCTATTCTGGCAAGGAAGAGAAAATATATTCGTATCCCCCTTTACAGACAGTATTTGTTTGGATAGTAAAGCTCCAAAGACTTTATCAATTCTGCGCCGTTCACAAGATTTACCCCTGTGATACGAGCCTCATCAATTCCTTCTGGGGTAAAATCAGAGGTAGTAAATACCCAAGCTTTTACAGCTCCTCTGCTGATTCGCATACTATCGACTCGTTGGATTGGGGTAGAACCAATATTACTGCCTTTTCTATAGCGCTTGCATTGGATAAACTCATAATCTCCTGATAAGTTTGTGACAAGGACGTCGACACCTCTGTCGCCAGATCCCCCTATTGTCTCTGCTTTTACATAGCCCCGTTTGACGAAATAGTCAGCAACTAGACGCTCAAAATCATAAGGATCCATGTTGTACAGACTGGTTTTCCCGGCATCTTCTTCTGGCGGAATATACTGCTTTAGGAATAATTGCTCTTTGTCCGTGCCTGAATCGGCTGCTTTGTATGTCATCCTCTCTGCGAACTCTGAAATAAGGGGATTGACAACCTTTAGTCTTTGAACTATTGTACGACTGCCATTATCAAGATATGTTGAAAGACGCAACACATAGTCTTCAAAGGAAAACCCTTTGCCATTGGCGCCTAATTCCTCTAAAACCAATGGCGCAAATTCCCGCAGCCTGAGTTCTGCATCTTCTTCACGATTGATGAAATCATAAGGGGAATCGCCTTTCAGATAATACTGTGCTCCATCTTTATTTGCATAGCGTAACAGCGTATCAAGAAAACGCCTTTGATACACGGTCGATGACAGTCTTGATAGATTTTCACTTCGCAATTTAGTTTGTAGGGAACCGTAAAATTTCGAAACAACAAATGGTCTCCCTTCGTCTGACGCTGCTTTAGACGCAGCCAGATAGACCAATTCGTCAACATCTACGTTTCCCTCATACCATCTCCGCTCAGATTCTTTCAATTTCAGAAACACAAAACAGGTATCCTTACTAAATGTCCACGCGGCAGAGGCTAATGCACGCATGGAGGGATCCTTTATTTCCAGAGATATAGCCATCAAGGGTTCCAGTCCATGCTTTCTCCCGAAATGCTTTAGCTGATTGAGATTAGAGATCCAGCTACTCTGCTTCGGACGAAAATACAATACAAAATAGCCGTGTTCCTTAATCACAGCAGACCCTAACATAAACAGTTCTTCAATATCACGCATGAACTGTTCGTCACCATGTTTATCTTCCCTACTGGGGGCATTGCTGATGACCACTTCCTTTGCAAGTCGTTCTTTATCATTCATCAATGAATAGGGAATGAAAGGATGCACTCTCTGCGCATGTTCAAAATACTGCGCTGTGTCTCCAAATGGAGGGTCGGTCATCAACAGGTCTACGCTTCCTGATTCTATCTCATTTAGGAATTCCCTGAAATCCGAAAAAGACACTTCGGCTTTGGTAGTATCATTTTCTTTACGAAATCTTGTAATATAATCCCAGCGTTCATTTAGTTTTTCAAGATAACGATAATAAAGATTTGTTTCCTTTAATCGGTTTGCGGGACAATGGTTGTCCTGACTTTTGCTCCTGTAATCAGTATACTTCCCAAGATGAATGATCGAAAGGAAGGTATCATAGAAGAATTTCCTGGATTTTCCTGATAAATTCAGTATTGCCGAAGACATGGTGGATAGCGCTATTTTCTGACGTTTTGAAAACAGCGATCCATAGCGAGTAAAGTCGGGCGAGGTGAAATTGAGCCTGGAGTTTTCAATGATTGGCACATCGGGAAATGAATACTCTATCTGATCAAGCCCTTGCCGCACGGCTTCGTCATTATCATCATAGTTCTTTTCTTTGCATCCACACTTGGGACACTTATACTTTCCCCTGAAGATTACATTTTCATGATTGTTCCGGCCAAGCCTCTCATGCAAAGTCGGATTGAAGTATTCTTCAGGGCTTCTGTCAAAGAATATTCCATCGAACATGATCTTTTCGTTGCATTCAGGGCAAGTTGTTTCATAGATTCTCTGCATAACCGGAAGGACAAAGCTAATAAAGGAAGCAAGGGCCTCATTATATTCAGATAGTGTAGGAAGCTCTGTCAGCGGCGCGGTCATCATCTCATGCGCATACGGCTCCCACTCATTTGCCTTAACATTTCGATTGCAATCGAGGGCTGAGTAAACAAAGGTTCCTGAGCCTGCAAAGGGGTCGCAAACCATTCCACCCTCCGGGGACAATGACTCAATGATTGTCGCGGCAATACCTCGATCCTTCCTGCCGACAAACGGAAAGGTTTGGTCTTCCTGCACTCTTCTGTGGGGCAAGGCCAAAGTATTATGAAGTGAAAGGATGGTTTCACGTATTCTATCCTGTTCTTCATAGTCAAGAAGCCAATACACTATTCTGACACCTCCCAATAGCCGTTTTCATATTTGAATCTATACTTGACGATATCCGCAAAAGTTCTGTATCGTTCTGATAGCGTTTCTAAATAACCCTCTTCAAATGCTTCTTTCAACATTCCTTGATCATACAGATCTTGCGTCGTTACGTTCTCCTGGGACCGAATGATCCTCTCCGCGCACGCGATAGCCATATCGACAGCTTCTGATAAATCGCCACCAAAGGTCTTATTAATACCATGCGGATCCTTAACAAAGAACAACACATAGTTTCCATCCAGCGTACTTCGAGGAGACATGATGGTTTTAAATGACTTTCGGGGCGTTGGTGTCGGAATCTGATAGACGTATTTTAATCCGTTTGTTCTCATCATGGTCAAAAGATTAGACCATGATTTCAAGTCGAAAGTATGATAGAACATCACGAATACACCCATCTCTCTCAGACATTTTGCTGTCCGCTCGATGATTGCACTAAAAACAGTGTCAAAATCCTGCTGATCTTTGTTTCTCCGCGGAGCATCAGATACAACCAGTTCGTCATCGAAGTTCACCATTCCATCCATGTCAAGGAGGTATAGCCACAGCTGATTGTATTCAAGATAGGGAACTTGATCCGTGTAAGGTGGATCCGTTACCACGAGATCAACGCTATCGTCTGGCAGTTTATCGCAGCTGATTCTTTGCGCAGGATCATTGTAGATGAACGCCTTGCCATTGTCGATGAAGGATTGGCAATGGTCTTGTAGATACCTAAGGCCGTCTTTCATTGCTTTTGCCTTTTGTTGAATGATGAATACAGCATTACGTGAAGTGGCGTTATTCCTAGGTAACCAGTAAGGCATTTGACTGGAGGCTTTTTTGTCGGATAGTTTAATCAGGTTGATGGAGGATGACACAAGCAACCTGAGAACCTCATATCCATAGTTGTTCTTGTACTGATCCAGAATAGATAGAATCCTATCCAGCGCAATGATATTCCGATTGCAGAAGTAGCTGAAGACCGTAGCGCCTTCTTTGATTGCAATTCTGGAATTGGGTATAAGCGGGCGATCATGAAGCCTTGCAAGGGATTCATGACGAAGTAAATCGTAATTCTCGCGAAAAGATGTGGATGCATCACACTTCTTTCGTCCACTCCATTTACTGCCGACTATGGTTTTATACCAATACGCGGTGGGAACGAACCCATTGTCCCTATAGTCAAAATGACAACGCTCTATGACGCGCATTTCACCCTCAGAAGTAAAGGTATAAACATCAGAGCAGGAAACCTCTACTTCCTTAACGAATTGATCAATCAATGCATTGATCTTAGCCAAATCCCATTGGCTGAGCGAAATCGAGCAAATTTCTTTAGCGATCGGGTTTATGTCCGTTCCAATGACACGCCTGCCGAGTTTACTACCTTCAATTAGAACAGTTCCTGAACCAAACATCGGGTCATAGACGAAATCCTTTGGCTTAGAAAAACCTTCAATGATAGCGGATACGACATTATAAGGTTTTCTCGCCATATAATTATGAATGAAACCACCAGGATTGTCCACAACCGGCTTGATTGTTCGGATGGAATTTGCGGTTTTTTCGATTTCAAGTTCTCGGCTGTCAGGTAGAGAACAGTGAAACAGGAACTCCTTTACAGTTTGATCAGATTCGGTAGCTCTTCCTTGGCTTGAATGCTTAAGGGTAACCTTCTTTACAGATACGCTGTATCGTGTTTTTGTCAGTCGAAGTAATTCATAGATCTTGACCAATGAATTTTCAGAATAACTGATCAGAAGATTGGCCTTTCTATCCGCACAGGCATTGATTAATCGGCCAAAGGCAAACAATGCTTTTGATCTTTTGCCAAAATCCGAAATATTCCTATCTGCGCGGTATCTTCCTACAGCGTATTGCTTGTTCTGTGGATTGATGGCCAGTTGCGGATAATCGTACAAGCACATTGTATTCAGCACATGATAGTACCGAGAATAGTGTTCTTTGAAGTAGGGTGGATCCGCATACACAAGTGTATGCTCATCGATATCTATTTTCCGCAGACAACCCTCAAAATCCATATTGAAGCAGTCATGTTTTTTATCTGCCTTGTTCAGAAGCCCTTTGTCTTCAAACCTGGTTAGGGCATCTTTAAACAACTGTATAATATCAGTGCTTCTCTTTTCCTTAATATTCCTAAATGTGTTTTTATTCTTGACTGTCAAGAATTGAGCGAAGTGCGTCGTAGATGAAGCGGTAGCGCTTGTAGCCGTCATGAGCGCGGCAAGCAAAGTAAAGCGCTGTTGTTCATCAGGTAATTCTGCTATTGTCGAAGCTATAGCGTCAATTTGACAGCATTGTTTAATTCCAAAATACGCATTTGAGAAATAGGTCACAAATAAGCACGGAAACGGAACTTCCTGATTCGGCGCGCCAGGGGTTACTGTTTGTACCAAGGCTTTCAGACCTTCGAATCCTTGAGAATTAGAGTCAACATGAAAGACACTGGGGGTATCATGTGAGAAAGTCGCGTATTCCTCATAGGCAGACAAAGGAGAGGCCAAGAAGCTCTCTTCCGCAGTAATCTCTCTATTAAGAAAGCGCTTGCTAATCCTCCATTTCTGATCTATGCTTTTAAGCAGGGCTTCCAATTCCAGGGAACTCAACTGGCAGCCATTAAGAATGGCTGAATTCAATACATATGAATAATACTCGATATCATTGCTGATGATTTTTTTATAAGGTGCGAGGGCATATCCGACACTTCCTGTACCTGCAAACAGATCGACAACCTGTTGTATCTCTTGATTATATATTACGGGCGTACAGATTTCTTCGAGCATTCGACTTTTGCTGCCCATATACTGTAGCGTCGGAATTCTGTCTATTGTTGGCATAAAATACTTTACTCCTCAAGGCTGCATGTAACGACCATGCTTCCCAAATGAAAAGTGGGTGAAAGTCCACTGATGCCGGTACTATTGCGGGAAAAGAGGACAATGATCCTGATCTGGTGAATAATTATAGATGGCAAATCAAAAAATACATCAACCAGATACGATCCCATCAGGAATCATACCATAAATAACGCCAAAGTTCAAGTAACAAAACGGAAGTTGCCTCCACAAAACATAACGGGCAGAAAATACGAGAAAAGCTGAAACAATACACAGACGCGGAATCTTGCTTCCTGAATCGTATCAAAGCGATAATATAGGAAGATAAGTGTTGCCTTAAGATTATAGCCTCTTCCGGGCTCGCTCGAAAAAACCATATAGCAGCGCCTGGCATTCCTCCGCCATCACGCCGCCTTCGCTTTTGCAGAAGTGGGGGAAGGCCGGGTCCTCGCAGATGCGGTACAGGCTGCCGGCGCAGCCCTGGCCCGGGTCCGCCGCGCCGTACACCAGCCGGCCCACCCGCGCCTGCACGATGGCCCCGGCGCACATGGGGCAGGGCTCCAGCGTGACGTAGAGCGTGCAGCGGTTCAGCCGCCAGTCGCCTGCCGCGGCGCTGGCCCGGCGGATCGCCAGCAGCTCGGCATGGGCGGTGGCGTCCCGCCGGGCCTCGCATTCGTTGTGGGCCCGGGCGACGATTTCCCCGTCCCGGGCGATCACGCAGCCCACGGGCATTTCGCCGGCGACTGCGGCCAGTCGCGCCTCGACCAGCGCCTCGCGCATGAAATCGGCGTCAGTCATGGCCGTTTTTCCTCCACTTGATCATCAGTCCGACCTCCCATACCGTCATCATTACCCAGCCTGCGACGCAGGCCAGCGGCACCGCGTCCAGGCCCATGGAACCGATCAGCAGGAAGGTGCAGGCGGCCCGGGTGAACATCTGGCCGTAGGTGACCACCATGGTCAGCTTCAGCTTGCCCAAGGCCCGCATGTAGCCCTGCAGGCCGTTGGTGATGCCGGGGAGTATGTAGAACAGGCCCATCAGCCGCAGGTAGCGCGTTCCCAGGCGGATGACCTCCGCCTCGCCGGGATCGACGAACAGCCCCATCAGCGGCCCCGCCAGCGCGAACACCGCCACGGACACCACCAGCCCATAGGCGACCTCCAGGGCCATGGCCGCGAGGAAGCCCCAGCGCATGCGGTCAGCCTTGCCCGCGCCGCGGTTCTGGGCCACCAGCACGGTCTCGCCGTTTGCGATGTCACGCTCGGGGATCAGGGCGTAGTCGTCGATGCGGTTGACGGCGTTGAAGGCGGCGATGGCGCTGACGCCCAGCGGGTTGACCGCCGACTGCACCAGCAGCTTGCCCACATAGATGCCCGCCTGCTGCAGGGCGCTGGGGGCGCTGAAGCGCAGCGTGCGGCCGAACAGCGCCCGGTCCGGCTTGAAATCCCCCTGTCCAGCGAACAGCATCGGTTCGTTGCGCCGAAGCAGCCAGGCGCACAGCAGCGCCGACAGGGCCTGTGAGATCACCGTGGCCCAGGCGGCCCCGGCCACGCCCCAGGCGAAGCGGGCCACGAACAGCAGATCCAGCCCCACGTTCACCAGCGAACCGGCCACCAGGCAGATCAGCGGGGTGAGGGTGTCGCCGATGGAGCGGGAGGCTGCCGCCAATATATTGTATAACGACGTGACCACCATGCCCAGGGCCACGACGCGCAGGTAGCGGGCCGTGTCCGGGAAGATGGCTTCAGGGGTATGGCACAGCCGAAGCAGCGGCCCCGTCAGCACAAACAGTCCCAGGGCGATCAGCAGGCTGAAGGCCGCGCCCATGGCCAGCGTCGTAGCGAACTGCCGCCGCAGCCGGGGCATGTCGCCCGCGCCGTAGAACTCGCTCATCAGCACCGACGCGCCGATGCCCATGCCGATGATGAAGAACATCGCCACGCTCATCAGCGGGCTGGCCACGCCCACCGCCGCCAGCGCCCCCGCCCCGGCAAACTGGCCCACGATCACGGAATCCACGGTGTTATAGGTCACCTGGAACAGGTCGCCCATGATCGCGGGGATCGAATACCGCACCAGGTGCCGGGGGATGCTGCCGGTGGTCATGTTGTGGGCTTTGGAAGGCATAGAAGGCTCCTTGGTATATTCTGATTTGACGCTTCGTTTGAATTGGGAATTAGGAATGAGGAATGAGGAATGGATGAGGAAATCCTTACGGATTTCTTTGATAAAATGGGTGAATGCCTCGCTGTATCAGGACTTAATAAATCAAATCCCGTAGGGATTTGCACCACTATTCCTAATTCCTAATTCCTCATTTCTAATTATTCTACTCCGGTCTCCCGCCCCTGTCAATACAAATTCTCCCACCTGACCGCTTCCTCGTCCTTCAGGTGGTTTAGGCCCATTTCCACGGTGGACATGGTGCGCAGGAAGTCGTCGTGATCCCGGCATTCCAGGCAGATCTTCGCCTCGGCGATGGCGGCGGACACGTCGTGCAGGGCGTCGTGGCTGGCCAGCTTCTCCAGCAGGCCGGCCCTGTCCTGCCACAGCTGGGCCAGCTGTGAAAGCAGCGCCCCGGCGCGATCGGCGTCGCCGCCGTTTTCGGCCAGCAGGGCCTGGGCGCGCAGCTGCCGGGCGTCCTCCACGGTGCCGTTCAGCGTCGCCTGGGAAAGGGCGCACACCGCCAGCGCGCAGGCCAGCACCGTAAGCGTCAGTATCAGCGTTCGCCGCATGTCACCAGCACACCTCCGATTCGTCCATGGCAGAAAAGCGCATCAGCTCCCCGCCGTTGAGCTGCAGGGTCATGCGCCCGTGGGTGTCCAGTGACGCCAGGAACACCTGCTTCGGCGCAAGCCCCCGGGCCGCAAGCAAACGCTCCAGCCAGCGCCGGTCCCGGCCGGTCATCCCGAGGTTGCCGGGCTGCACCCGCCCGCCGGTGATCAGCGCCAGCGGCAGGCCCTCGTAGCCCGGCGCGATGTCCAGCTCCGAGGCCTTGGGGGGACGCTCGCCCCCGGCGGGAAAGGCGGTGATGGCGCCGTTGGCCTCCACGATGGCCGTGCCCACCTCCGCCGGGTCCAGGAACCCGGCGCCTCTCAGCCCCTCCAGCAGGTCGGACAGGCTCAGGCACAGCCGGTCCAGCTCCCGCCGGTCGATCACGCCCCGGTTGATCACCAGCGCCGGCTTGCCCGAGGCCAGCGCCCGGAACCGGTCCCAGCGCATCGAGGCCAGCGTGATGACGCCGTGCACCACGAACATCGCCGCCACCGGCAGCAGCCCGTGCAGCAGCGGGGTGGAGACGCTCTCCATCGGCGAGGAGATCAGGTCGGCCAGCAGTATGGTCATGGCCAGCTCGTAGGGCTCCAGCTCGCCCAGCTGGCGCTTGCCCAGCGCCCGCATGGTGACGATCATCACGACATACAGCAGCGCGCCGCGGAAAAACAGGGTGAACATCGGAAACTCCTTTGCGACTGATATTTCAAAGCCTACTTTCCCCATTTTTCCCTTGATTTATTCCATGAAAGGGTTTATGATAACTACAATAGGGTAGTTATGTGTAAGTACATCGTGTATGATATGACAGGCGGGAAATGCCCGCTTCGGAGGAATACATATGCAAAACAGGCCCAATCCCAATGCTCCCCGGCGGCTGACGCGCCAGCAGTACGAGGCCCTGATGCGCCAGCGGCGGCAGAACCGGATCGCCATCGCCATCATCGCGGGCATCGCGGTGCTGATCATCACGGCGGTGATACTGATCCTCAAGCCCAAGGGCAGCCCCGACGCGGTCACCGCGATGGTGGAGGCCACCGCCGCGCCCGTCGCGACCCAGGCGGTGGCGGCGGACAGTGCCGGCGACAGCGCGCTGCCGGACCTGGCGGCCATGACCGACACCGAGTCCGCCGCCCAGGACAGCGCCCCGTCCGGGGATGAGGGCGGGGACGCCGCCGCCCTCGCCGCAGAGGTCACCCCCGTGCCCGAGCTGCCCCAGGCCATCGACCACGTGGTCTCCACCCGGCGGCCCGACGGCTCGCTGCGCTCGGTGCGCATGCGGGCGGTGGGCGACATCATGTTCTGCCAGAGCCAGCTGGTCTACGCCAAGGACAGCGGCTACGACTTCCACAACCAGTTCGAGATGATCGCCGAGCAGCTGGCCGACGCCGACTACACCATGGGCAACATGGAGGGCACCATCGGCAAGTATAAGAAGTCCCAGTATTCCGGCTATCCCCAGTTCAACGCCCCCGACGTGGCGCTGGCCCCGCTGAAGGACTACGGCATCGACTTTCTGACCCTGGCCAACAACCACATGCTGGACCGCTGGAGCGGCGGCGTGGAGAACACCGTGAACAACGTGGAGAAGTACGGCTTCGCCCACGTGGGCGCCTACCGCACCAAGGCGGAGAAGGCGGGCACGGTGATCTGCGAGGTGGGCGGCATCAAGTTCGGCTTCCTGGCCTATACCCACAGCACCAACAGCATGGAAAACCGGGGCGTGGACAAGGAGGCCGTGGACCTGGTGCCCTATATCAGCAAGGCGGATTTCAAGGCCGACGTGAAGAAGCTGCGGGACGCCGGCGCCGAGGTCATCATCGCCTGGCCCCACTGGGGCGCGGAATACGTGCGGGAGCCCGACAGCAGCCAGAAGAAGTACGCGAAGAAGCTGGCCGAGGCCGGCGTGGACATCATCATCGGCAGCCACGCCCACGAGGTGCAGCCCATGGGCTTCCAGTCCGTCACCGTGGACGGGGTGGACAAGCAGGTGCTGACCATGTTCTGCATGGGCAACTTCATCAGCGACCATATCGTCCAATATACGGACAACGGCCTGATACTGGATTTCACCGTCAACGAGCAGCCCGGGGGCCGGTTCACCGTCGACAACGTGGGCTATATTCCCACCTATACCTGGAAGCAGAACGGCGCGGTGAAGGTGCTGCCCTCCGGCCGCTATCTGGAAAACCGCCCCACCGGCATGGACGACGAGAACTACAACCGCATGGTCGCCAGCTACTATGAGATCGTTGAGGTCATGGGGAATCAGTTCCAGCTGATCAATGGATAAATTCTGATTGATCGAGCTATGCTCGATCAATCAGAATTCAGGGGTTAGGTTTTAGGGGTTAGGGGTTAGGGAAGGGTCAAATCCTGACGGATTTGTTTTATAAAAGTGGAACAGCAAACGTTCCAACATTTCTTGGTCCTTTGAATAAAAAGAAATCCGCAAGGATTTCCTCCTTCCCTAACCCCTAAAACCTAACCCCTAAAACCTCAAATACTGATTTGTCGCGTGGCGACAAATCAGTATTTACCGAAGGAGTACCTCCAATGACATACAGCTATAACGCCCATGCCAAGATCAACTGGGCCTTGAACATCACCGGGCGGCGGGCGGACGGGTATCACCTGCTGGACATGCTGATGCAGGCCATCGCGCTTCACGATACCCTTGAGATCGAACCCGCTGAAGGGCTTTCGCTGACCGTGGACGGCGCGCCGGCGGGGGAGGAGAACCTGGTGCTTCGGGCGGCCATGGCGCTGAACCGCCGTGCCGGCACGCGGCATGGGGCAAGGCTTTGGCTGACCAAGCGCATTCCCGCAAGGGCGGGCCTGGGCGGCGGCAGCGCCGACTGCGCGACAGCCCTTCGGGCGCTGAACGGCCTCTGGGAATTGGGGCTAACAGACGAGGCGCTGTTGGAGACCGGCCTGGGCCTCGGCGCGGATGTGCCCTTCTGCCTGACCGGCGGACTGGCCGTGGTGCGGGGCATCGGGGAAGCCATCACGCCGATCGCGCAGGCTCCGGAGATCCCGCTGGTGCTGGTCGTGCCCGGCGGCGGGCTTTCCACCGGCGCGGTGTTTTCGCTATGGGACAGGGGCGGCTATCCGGACGTGGCGCTGGACACCGATACTTTGGCGAAAGCCGTGGCGGCGCGGCGTTTTTCCGACATCGACCGCCTGAACGCCAACGCCCTGACGGCTCCCGCCGTTTCGCTGCTGCCCGAGATCGGGCAGCTGATCGGGCACATGCGCGCCCTCGGCGCCGCCACGGCCTTCATGACCGGCAGCGGCTCAGCTGTGGTGGGCGCGTTCGAAGATCCCGAAGCCGCCGCGGCAGCGGCCAGGGAAATGCCCGGAGCGATATTGACGAAGAGCCTGACAACTACTGATTTGTCGCGCTGCGACAAATCAGTAGTTAGGTTTTAGGTTATAGGTTTTAGGTGTTAGGGAAGGTAGAAATCCTGACGGATTTCT
>CACWZI010000065.1 GCA_902765305.1 uncultured Eubacteriales bacterium | reverse complement strand
CATATCAACACAGTCTATCGTTTCAGCATAGTCAAGTACGGGACCCATCACTTTTTCCCAGTCCGGGCGGAACTTCATATCCTGAAATCTAAGGGCATACCCCTGTCCCGGGCCATCGTAGGCAAGGCAGTGTATTCCCCGCTTCAATGCCGCATCAAACATCCACCTTGTATCCACCGCCCAGGTATCCCTGCCAGGTGTAAGTATCAGAACCGGCGCCTTATCCTTTTTCGCATAAGGAGATGTATAGAAATGTCCCGGAAGATAAGTTCCCTCGTAAGGAATCTCCACATATTTTCCGGGATAACCTGACAGCTCCAGCGATTTCTCATAGCAGTCAAAGCACTGTCTCGTATATTTCTCCATCACTGGTGAATGTACGTTCTCCATATACATGGTTGCCATCCGGTAATATGTGGATGCACGAAGATATGCCGTAGATGCGCTCACCTTCTTATCATTGGCCTCAGACTTCTGCGCCCTTTTATTAAGCCTTGATGCAAGTTCAGCCCACGTATTCTCCCAACTTCCGGTCTCCTTGTCATCCAAACGACTTACCACTTCCAGGGCTTCTCCCGCGTCAGCCATGCCGAGATAGCAGAGTCCCATCACATGCTTCATGATCGCATCCGTCATGATACCGTCCGTAAACTTAAGCGCAGACCAATGGTCTCCTGAAATAGACTGTATGCTCGGACCTTTTGACATTGGACCGTTGTTTTTCTTTAAAATACCCATTATGATTCCTCCTTATTCAATTGACTTGTCAACTGTATTGTTATGAAAAATCCGGCAGTCGCACCATACTATCTCGTAATCTATCTGCCGGCCTTATCTCATTTCCATTCAAAGTTTTCTTTTCCTGCTCCAAGCTCGAAATGGTACTTAACAAGCCCGGTGTCAACTCCGGTAAAAATGCCGTTATCGCAGGTGATAGATACTTTATTTTCTGTTCCGGTAATCGTGAATGCCTGTTTATCAAGAGCCGTTGGAGCAAGAAGAGCAGCATTCACGCCTTCCTTAAACCATTCAGGCTCCTTGCCATCATATGAGCTGACATCGGATGCCTTTTTTGACTTATGCTGAGTACCCTGTGTCTGACCGTATCCTACCGCAATGATTCCGACCGGCTTTGCGTTTCCGGATTTCTCCTGAGCGCCTTTACGGTTGTAGGTGCCGCCGACCCACCATGTATTTAGTCCGAGTGTCTGCGCATAAAGCATCAGATCAGCGCCGCAATAACCGCACAGTTCATCAGAACCTTCCGGACCTGCCATAATAAAGAAATTATTCACCCCTTTCGCAAGGATCAGCTTGATTATCCCCGGAACCGCACTGCCGTCATTCGTGATCAGACGAATGGAAAGCCCGTACTGTTCATTATTTTTCTTTACCCGTTCATTCAGTTTTGCCACAATTTCCTCAGGGATAGGCTTGTCAGTATACTTACGGACCATGTGCCGTTCTTTCATTGCCTGTTTCATATCCATAATGGGCACCTCCATTACTCGTTTATTTCTCTTGCCCGGACTGACATCTGCTTCAGCTGCTTTGCGAAAAGTCCCGCTTCAGATACTGTCATATCCTGCATAATATAATCCGACCACTTTTTTTGAATCTCGCGTATGTGTTCTTCCATCTGTTTTGCCTTATCCGTCAGATAAACACACTTGGAGCGATGGTCTTTCTCGTTTGAATCTCTGACAATAAGGCCTTTCTTTTCCATACCCTGTATGGTTCGCGTCGTAGCGGCCTTATCAACAGAAATCTTCGTTGCCATTTCATCCTGCGTCAGCCCGTCTCTTGTATAAAGCTGGGAAAGATACATCAGCTCTGAAGCTGTTATTTCCACTTCAGAAAGTTCGTGGCTGAAAAACAGATTCAGCTGGCGCATTAGTACCGATATGTATGTTCCTGCCTGATTCATACTAAGCCTCCTATATAGTTGATATGTCAATTATATTTTGTTTGTGTTGACTTGTCAACCGTTTTATTGTTCACGTCTACGACTTGTTTCTGTATCTTAAATTGAAACCGCTAATTTGCTATGGTTAAATGAAAAATGAGCCGCTCCCCGAAAGGAACGGCCCCGCTTCTGCGCTTTCACATCTCCACTTCTGTCACCATTCCGGTCCTCATGGTGAATCGCATCATCTCCGGGAAGACCTCGATCTTCTCGATGAAGTCCCGGACGAGCTTGTCGTCGTATGCCAGGGCATCACCCTTGCCGGCCTCCAGCTCTTTGCGAAGGGCTATATGACCATAAAATTCAGCCTTTCTTGTAATGCATTTGCGCCCTCCTGTGCCAAATGCACCCCCTGAGTCGGATTTGCACCCTCCAATTTTTCAGGCAGCAAGGCAATCGCTGAATTGTATCATAGTCTGCACTTTGCTTTCATAGACCTTGTTGATCTCCGTCTTGCTCACCGTGCCCAGGCGGGTCAGCAGTTCGGAGACGTCGGCAGGGGTGAAGAACTCGCCGCCGCTCTTGCCCGCGTTGCTGGCATACATAGTCATCAGGTATTCGTAGGCGTCACCAAAGGCGTCGATGTCATGGTTCTTGACCTCACCCAGGCGCATGTCCCGCACGCCCCACAGCAGCTTGCACAGCCGTTCGTTGCGCTTGGCCACCGTCGCGCCCAGCTTGTTGCTGTTCACGTCGAAGTCGTCGAAAAGGCCCGCGAAGCTGTTCTCCGACGGACTGCCCTTCGCGCTGTCCTCGATGTGGCGGAAGACAGTCTCCAGCGTCTCGTTCAGGTTCTCGTCCTGCGCCGCCCTTGCGCAGACGTTGCAGAACAGCTCGCTGGGCAGGATGAAAAAGCCCTTCTCTTCGATCAGGCCCTCCCGCGCCTCCTCCGCGTCGGCGTCGGACATGGCGGCGTAATCAAAATCCGCGTCACCGGATTCGCGCTCGCCGTCGTTGATGTAGGTGGACAGGTTTTCGCTGATATAGCGGTAAAACATCGTGCCCAACACGTAATTCTTGAAATCCCAGCCGTCCACGCTGCCGCGCAGCTCGTCGGCAATCGCCCAAATCGCGCGGTGCAGCTCGTCCCGCTCCTGTTCCTTCTTCACGTCAGGCATGATGCTGTTCCTCCCGTTTGCTGTTTTAATACTATTTGTTAAAGTATAACATCTTTCATCGACAAATGCAATGTGTAATCTTCACGCCAAGGCCTCTAAACCAATTGCCAGAAGGTAGATAGAGGTACATTCATTCTGTTAAATCCATCATCCCCATTGCAATCCACCCAAATAGGTGTATAATAAAACCGTTCCCCAGGGCATACACTGCCCGCCCATCTACATCAAGGAGGAAATGACAATGAAGAAGATCCTGGTTGCCGTTCTGGCGCTGACCCTGGCGCTGTCGATGCTCGCGTTGGCCGTGGCCGAGGGCGCTGTGATGACCTATGCCGACTATGCCGCCGCCGCGGTGGACGACGAAGTGACCATCGAGGCCTATGTGCAGGCCCATCAGGACTGGTGGGACGGCAAGGTGACCGTCTATGCCGCCGACGCCGACGGCGCTTACTTCCTGTATGAGGTGCCCATGAGCGAGGAGGACGCCGCCAAGCTGGTGCCCGGCGCGAAGTTCCGCGCCACCGGCTTTAAGAGCGAGTGGTCCGGCGAGGTGGAGATCGTGGACGTGTCCAGCTTCGAGTTCATCGAGGGCGACGCCTATATCGCCGAGCCCGTGGACGTGACCGACCTGCTGGGCAGCGACGCGCTGGCCGAGAAGATGAACCAGCTGGTGGCCTTCAAGGGCATGACCGTCGAGGCCTATGACGAGAGCGGCGCGGCCTTCGCCTACAAGAACGCCGAGGAAAAGACCGACGACCTGTACTTCAAGGTCAGCAAGGACGGCCAGACCTTCGAGTTCACCGTGGAATTCTACCTCTGCGGCAAGGACACCGACGTCTACAAGGCCGTCGAGGCCCTGAACGTGGGCGACGTGGTGGACCTGCAGGGCTTCCTGTACTGGTACAACGGTGCCAACCCCCACATCACCGCCGTGGCCAAGGCCGAATAAGCCTCCGCACAGACAGGGACCGGTTCAAAATGAAAGCCATTTTGAACCGGTCCCTGTTTTGTTGTGATTACCAGTCCGAATCCCAGTCGGTGTCGCCAGAATCCCAGCTGTTATAGTCGTCGGAGGAGGTGCGGCTCTCCTCCTGGATCTGCGCCCAGGCCTGGGATTGCTCGAAGTCGCTGTAGCCCCAGCTGCTGTCGTAGGTGTCGCCGATGTAATAGTCGGCCCGGTCGTCGTAATTGTCATAGGGTACGTCGTCCGTCCGCACCCAGTCGCTGTCGTCGCTGTAATACCAATCGTCGCCGTAGCAGTAGTAGATGCCCGGACTTTCGAAGCGGTAGTAGCCGTCATAGGCGTGCATCTTCGCCCCGATCCGGTAAAAGATGTAGCCCAGGGTGCCAACCAGCAACACGACCACCACCGCGATGGCGATCCGCCGCCGCTTCTCCGACTTCCGGCGCTTCTCCAGGTCCGCGGGTTTGCCGTCCGGCCAGATGTCCCGCCGGTGGCACTCGTCCAGCAGCTTGTCGTACAGCTCGCCCACCGCGTAGGCCTCGTCCGGGCCGTCGTAGCGCACGACCCGGCTGCCGTCGGACCTGTTCTTGTAGACCACGAACCGGCCGCTGTCACCGTAGATGCCGAAGGCCCGGGCCTCCCTGTAGTCCTCGCCCACGAAGAAGCGCATCCGCTCCAGGGGCATTTCGTTGTAGGCGCAGAAGTCCTGAAGCTGTTCGATGGTGCGGGGCCGCGTCCCCGGCTGCCAGCCGGAGGAGCCGGCGAGGGCGGCGTTCGCCGGGGTCTGTTCACCGGTGTTGGCAGTGCCCGCAGTATCGGCGGAGCCCGTCAGCGGCACGCCGCACTGGCCGCAAAACTTCTCGTTCGACAGTATCAGCGCCCCGCAATGGGGGCACCTGTCCCGATTTTCCATGGCGTTTCCTCCTCCAGCCAAAAGGCGGCCTAACCATCATTCCATCTCGTCTTGCATTATACCATTTTTCGATCGCAAGCGCAATGCCGTCCATTATTGGGGGGTATCTGTTCAGTCCCAGACTGTTACAGCTTAGAGTCCTGATCTGTAGTTTACCACGGAGTCATTTAATGGTTTTATTGACGATGGATCCTATTCTATGATATAATCATCGTGCTGGACAATGGCCCGGAAGCGCCCCCGCTGATTACAAAAGGCGGGGGGTGATAGTATGACGAACGTCGAATTATTCTTCGGTCTGATTGCTATTGCAAGTCTCGCATTGACGATTTACTTCGGCTCTAAGCGTTAGATGAAAAATGCCTCCGGGTAACTGCAATTACTCGGAGGCGGCTTTCCCATAGGTTCCACTATGGTGGGGGTGTTTCCCTCTGCAACTCTATTGTACAGCATTGGCGGCAAGCTTGTCAAGGGCTTTGCCGCCTTTTTGCTTTGTTAGTAAAACATCCCCATACCGTGAAGGGCATGGGGATGCTTCAGCGTGTGCCTGTTTACGCCACAACCTCGTACCCCGCCTCTTTCACGGCGGCCACAATCGCATCGTCCGCCACGCTCTCGTCGACGGTGGCGCACTTGTTCTCCAGGGAGACCTCCACATTGGGGTCCAGGGCGGACAGAGCGCTCTTCACGTGCTTGACGCACATCTGGCACATCATGCCTTCGATCTTCACGGTCTTCTTCATGGTATTATCCTCCTTGATATTGGTTTTATTGTCATTGGAATCCACGGTTGAAAGTTCGGTATGGACCATGACCATGGGCTGCGCCCCGTCCGCCGAGGCGGCGGGACCGGCGTCGGGCAGGTCCAGGTGGAAGCCGCGCAGCCGCAGGGCGTTGGTGACCACGCACACGCTGCTCATGCTCATGGCGGCGGCGGCGATCATCGGGTTCAGCTCGATGCCCAGGCCGCTCAGCGCGCCGGCGGCGATGGGGATGCCGATCAGGTTGTAGAAGAACGCCCAGAACAGGTTCTGCTTGATGTTGCGGATCACCGCCCGGCCCAGCCGGATGACGCCGGCTGCCAGCCGGGGGTCGTCCCGCATCAGCACCACGTCGGCGCTCTCGATGGCCACGTCGGTGCCCTGGCCCACCGCCGCGCCCAGGTCCGCCTTCACAAGCGCCGGGGCGTCGTTGATGCCGTCGCCCACCATCATCACCTTTTTGCCCTGGCTTTGGAGGTCTGCGATCACGTCCTGCTTGTCCTGGGGCAGCAGCTGGGCCCGCACCTCGCTGACCCCCAGCTGATTGCCGATGGCCTTCGCGGCCCGATCATTGTCGCCGGTGAGCATCACCGTGCGCACGCCCAGCCCATTCAGGTCGGCAACCGCGGCGGCGCTGGTGGGCCGCAGGGTGTCCGCCAGCGCAAAGCCCGCCAGCAACCGCCTCCCCTCGGCGGCGAACATCACCGTCGCGCCGGAGGCCGCCATTTCGTCGGCCCAGGCGGTCATCGGGGCGGTGTCCACGCCCAGCTCGGCCATCCAGCCGGCCTTGCCGACCTGTATGCGCCGACCCTCGACAGTGGCCGCCACGCCCCTGCCGGGGAGGGTCTCGTAGTCGCTGGCCGGGGGCAGATCGCCGCCTGCCGCCGCTACGATGGCCGCCGCGATGGGATGGGTGCTCAGCTTCTCCACCGCCGCCGCCAGCCGCAGGGCCTCGCCACTGTCGATGCCGGCGTTGACGCCGGTCAGCCGCATCTGGCCCTGGGTCAGCGTGCCGGTCTTGTCGAAGGTCACGCAGTCGATGGAATGGGCCATCTCCAGCGAGGCGGCGGAGCGGATCATGATGCCCAGCTCCGCGCCCTTGCCGGTGCCCACCATGATGGCCGTGGGGGTCGCCAGGCCCAGCGCGCAGGGGCAGGAGATCACCAGCACCGCGATGGCGTGCTTCAGCGCCGCGGGCACGCCGCCGCCGATGGCCAGCCACACGATGAACGTCACCAGCGCGATGCCCATCACCACCGGCACGAACACGCCGCTGACCCGGTCGGCCAGCCGGGAGATGGGGGCCTTTGAGTTCGCCGCCGCCTCCACCAGCCGCACGATCTTCTGAAGCGCCGTGTCCTCGCCCACCTTGGTGGCGCGGAAGGTGAAGCTGCCGCCCCGGTTGACGGTGGCGCCCACCACCTCGTCGCCCACGGACAGGTCCACGGGCACGCTCTCGCCGGTGAGCATCGACTGGTCCAGGCTGCCGTGGCCTTCCAGGATCACGCCGTCGGTGGGCACGGTCTGGCCCTCCCGAACGATCACCACGTCGCCCACGGCCAGAGCGCTAACGTCAATCTCCATTTCAACGCCGTCCCGGATGACGTTGGCCTTCCGGGGCGCCAGGTCCACCAGCCGGGAGATGGCCTCGCTGGTGCGGCCCTTGGCCTTCGCCTCCAGGTACTTGCCCACGGAGATCAGCGTGGGGATCATCACGCTGGCGTCGAAGTAGTAGTCGGCCATGGCCACGCGCTCGCCCGCGTCCAGCTTCAGCGCCACGCCCAGCAGCACCGCCAGGCTGTAGCCCAGGCCCGCCGTCGCGCCCACGCAGATCAGGCTGTTCATGTTGGGGGCCAGGTGAAACAGCGCCCTGAAACCGTTTACAAAGTAGTGCCGGTTGATGACGATGGCCGGGATCACCAGCAGCAGCTGTATGAGGCCGTTGAACATGGGCCGGTGCAGTGCCGCGGGCATCGGCAAATGCAGCATGTGGCCCATCGCCACGTACATCAGCGCGATCAGCAACGCGAAGGAGGCGATCAGCCGGTTGCGCATGGCCTTCAATTCGGCACTGTGGTCGGGCCGTTCGGCCTTTTGCGCGGTAGCCGCAGCCTCGCCCCGTGGAGAGGCGCTGTAGCCGCCGGAGGCCACCGCCTTGCAGATGGCGTCCGGGGTGACGGCGGCGGGATCGAACTGGACCTCCATCGAGTTGGTCAGCAGGCTCACCGCCACGTCGCTGACGCCCTCCAGCTTGCGCACGCTCTTCTCCACGTGGGCGCTGCACGCCGCGCAGGTCATGCCCTTTACATCGAATGTCATAGATTGATCTCCCGTTATTTGAGCTTCTTCATCAGTTCCAGCGTCTCATCCATGATGTCGGGGTTGCCGTTCCTGACCTCCTCGACCACGCAGTTTTCCATATGGCTCTTCAGCACGCTGTAGCCGAAGCCCTGCAGCGCCTTCTCCACCGCGCTGATCTGTATCAGTATATCCCCACAGTAGCGGTTTTCATCCAGCATCCTGCCGATGCCGTTCAGCTGGCCCACCATGCGGTTCAACCGATTCTTCAGCTGGCGCAGCTCCTCCTCGCTGCGGGGGGTGTGCCTTTGGTGACAGGCCGGACAGCCCACCGCCTCAGCGGCCCGATGCTCCGCGTCGCTCACGATATTCACCTCGCTTCTATACCCCTGGCAGGTATTTCACGGGTATTATATACCCCCTGGGGCTATTTGTCAAGGGGATATTTATGGCGGAGGGGCTTTTTCCCTCCGCCAGCGTTCAGTCAGATTCAATCGTCGTCCCTGTCGTCCTCGCCCTCGTAGTTGTCCCCCTCGGGCACGATGCGCTCGAAGCGCATGCCTTGGGCCGCGTCCTCCTTGGCGTCGTTCCACAGCAGCCTGTCGCCCTCGATCGTAAATGTAGCCGAGCCGTCGGCGTATTCCACCTCGGTGGCAGTCAGGTTGCCCGCTTCGTCATAGGTCTCGGTGCTCTTCCGGCCCCTGCCGCTGAGCGCGCCGGTGGCGGGATCGAAGGCGCAGCTGTAATCCCAGACCACCCGTTCAAAGGCGCTGGCGCCCCAGGTGACGCGCACGGTATAGACGCCGTCATCCTCGTCTATGTAGATCGTGGCCCGTTCGCACATCCAATCGCCCAAAAAGACATCGCCGGCATTGCCGACAGCATCGGTATCGCCGTCGTCATCGCCATCGTCGTCATCTTCATCGTCGTCGTGGGTATCGTACCAGGATTCCTCACCCACCTCGTCCAGGCTGGCGAACAGCTGGTCGGGAATCGCGTTGCCGGAGCCCGTCCAATGCAGGCGACGGTTCTCATCCACCGTCAGCGTCGCGCCGAAGCCGGAGGCCAGCTCCTCGGCGGTGATCCTGCCTTCGGCTTCATTGTACGCCTCATGGCGCAGCACACCGCCCGCGCAGACCAGTGCATCGGCCTGGGCATCGTAATCGCAGTGCTCGAATTCGAAGCTGTAGCCCTCGTTCACGGTGATGAAGCGGGTGCCGCTGCAGCGGAAGGCGCCATCCTCATACCAGATCTCCGCGGCATAGCCCTCGGTGCCTTCGCAAACCCAGGTATCCGTGAAGCGATCGACCACCGCCTTGTCCACCGGGGCCCCGGCCAGCGCCGCCACCGGCAGGCAGGCCAGCAGGACTGCAAGCAGCGCACAAACGGTCACTTTCATATCGCATATCTCCTTATTATTAATGATCTGTAGCCACGTATACTGTACCACATTCCCGGGCGGGAATGTGGTACAAATAAAGTCTATTCTTTTACAAATCCGAAAACAATTCCGCGTCACTGCGATGTACGCGACGCCAGCCAATCGCTCCAGCGCACCGCATAATCCGAATCCCGGTTCTCGTCGATATACTGAAAAAGAAGGGGCATCATGCGGGCCTTTTCGGCATTCAGCAGTCCGTGGAAGCTGATCCTGCCGGAGCTGTACAGCGGATACTCGCTGCCGGTCAGGACATGGCGTATGGCGATATCCTCCATGGACACGGTCGGGTTCTTCAGCTTGTCGTACAGCATCATGAATATGCCGGTGCGCCCCGTTCCCGCATGGCAGTGGAAATGCAGCCAGACCTGAGCCATGTCGATGCTCTTGACAAATTCAATGAATTCGTCGATCAAGTCCGCCGGAGGCCAGCTCAGATCCGGCGCAGGCAATCGCAGATACCTGAAGCCCTCATCCTCGACTGCGGTCTGTTCCATGACGCAGCTGTGCACGGTGACCTTGGTGTGCCCGTTCTTCATGTCGTGGGCGACCCCGTAGGCGTCGATGGTCCGGCCCACCAGGGTACCGAAGCGTTCCGCCTCGTCCTGCCGGATCTGGGAAAGCGTCAGGCCCGCGTTGGCCCAGTTGTGCTCGGAATACCAGGAGATGGGATTGCCGTTGAGAAACACGTGGCTCTCCTGTCGCAGGTCGATCACGTAGACCCGCTTGCCCTTCGCCAGCTTTCGGAGCGTCTTCGCCAGCTGGTGAAACTGCGGCTCGGAAAACTGGGCGCTACCGGATATGTTCAATTGATCCAGCCCTTTAGTGCTTGGCGTATAATCGGGATCGATGTGATAGCGGGACTTGGGCTCTGTGAATTTGTACTGCCCCTTGGTCAATAGCCTCAGGTTGGCGATCTGTCCCTTCCAGGCCTCGCGCCTGTCCCGGTCCATGCGGTAAAAGCCGTAATCCTCGGCCCCGGCCACTGCACAGGCACACAGCAGGGCCAAAGACAACAGCAGCGCGAAAAATCGATTCAACGCCAACCCTCCTCTCATAGTGCAAAACAGGGAACAGGAATCGTTGCTTTGTCCAGCCATTCCTGTTCCCTCGTGCTCTGTACCCTGTTTATGGCTCTGGCCTACCTGTGCGCCCACCGATATGCCCGGTCGATGGAGCTCTGGTGATGGCTGTTTTCCTTGCTTGAGGCGTGGGTCATGCTGCCGGACATGTGCAGGCAGAACTGACCGTCATAGTGGTTGTTGTAGATGGTCTGGTCGCCATGGGGCCGGGTATTGATGCCGCAGGCCACGTATTTGCCGCCAGCCTTCAGGATCACGGCCTCGGAGCCCCAGGAAAAGTGCCCGCCCGCCACGCGCTTCAGCTTGGCGGTGTCGGCGGCGGTGGCCGGCTCCACATCGGCGTGGTAATGTCCGCCCATGCGCTTGATGCGCAGGCTGATGCCGGTATCGATGTCGTAGATGGTGCCGTAGTGGCCCTTCTTCAGCACGTTGCTGCCGCCCTTGAACCAGTTCATCTTGACGACCTTGGACTTCCAGGATTTGCTGCTCTTCTTCGACTTGGAGGAGGAACTGGATTTGGACGAGGTGGTGGACAGATATTTCTTGGGCATGTAGCCGGTCCTGCCGTTCAGCTTGACCCTGGCCCAGCTGCCGGAAACGCCGGTGACCTTCAGGGTCAGACCCTTCTTCAGCTTTACGCTCTTTGAGGAGTGGGTGGCCTTCTTGTACACCTTGGCCGAGGACGAATTCACCTTTGCCGTGACGGTCTTCGCCATCGCAGGCGTCATGGTGGAGGCAACCAGCAGCGCAACTGCCAGCAGGCAAATCATCTTCTGTAAACGATGCAGCATTTTGGATATCACCTTTCTGATAGATTTTAAATTATGCTGACATTATATTACAGAAGTATTTCAAAATAAATAGAAACTATTAAATCGTGCCTGCTTTTTCGATACAAAGTCGTAATATATCCAATTTTGCGCAACTTTGTGCCGGCTGCAATTTTGACTTTTTTTCAACATCCCCCGACTTCATTTGACGCGGGGTAAATGAACATGTATAATGTAAGTTGGATATGGGTATGAGCGCATCGCCGCGAAAATAAGACGCGGCTGTCCATAGGAGAGGAGTAACTGACCATGGCAAGAAGCAGTAACAAAAGGCAGCCCTCGGTGCTGAACTGGATGGGTTCGCTGATATTGTATGCCATCCCCGGCGTGAACCTGATCTTCCTGATCCTGTCCGCCATATTTGCAAAATCCACCAGCAAGCGCAGCTTCGCCATCGCGGGCATACTGCTGATCGTAATCAGCGCGCTGCTGACCTTCATCGCCTTCATGATCTTCCCGGATTTCTTCACCAGGCTGGCGGAATACATGCGCCAGCCGATAAACCCCGCCCGCCCGGCGAGCGTCCTTCCCCCGGCCTGACCGGCGGACCGACATGACAACGGCGCCCGTGCCTAAGGCACGGGCGCCGTTGTCATCCGTATGTCATTCAAACAGTGGTGTCGACAGGTACCTGTCCCCGGTATCCGGCAGCAGCGCCACGATGGTCTTGCCGGCGTTCTCGGGGCGCTTGGCCAGCTCGATGGCCGCCCAGGCCGCCGCGCCGGAGGAAATGCCCACCAGCACGCCCTCCTGCCGGCCGATCCGCCGTCCGGTGGCAAAGGCGTCCTCGTTGGTGACGGTGATGATCTCGTCGTACACCCCGGTATCCAGCACCTTCGGCACGAAACCGGCGCCGATGCCCTGGATCTTGTGAGCCCCGGCCACGCCGGTGGACAGCACGGCGGAGCTCGCCGGCTCCACGGCCACCACCTTCACCCCGGGCTTCTTCGACTTCAGGTACTGGCCCACGCCGGTCACCGTGCCGCCGGTGCCCACGCCGGCCACGAAGATGTCCACCTCGCCGTCGGTATCGGCGTAGATCTCGGGGCCGGTGGTCTCCACATGGGCCTTCGGATTGGCGGGGTTGTCGAACTGGCCGGGAATGAAGCTGTTCTCGATCTCCTTCGACAGCTCGTCCGCCTTGGCGATGGCGCCCTTCATGCCCTTCGCGCCCTCGGTGAGCACCAGCTTCGCCCCGTAGGCCAGCATCAGCTGGCGGCGCTCCACCGACATGGTCTCGGGCATGACGATGATGATGTCGTAGCCCCGGGCCGCAGCCACCGCCGCCAGGCCGATGCCGGTATTGCCGGAGGTGGGCTCGATGATGGTCGAGCCGGGCTTCAGCAGGCCCTTGGCCTCGGCGTCGTCGATCATGGCCTTGGCGATGCGGTCCTTCACGCTGCCGGCGGGATTGAAGTATTCCAGCTTCGCCAGCACCCGGGCCTTCAGCCCCTCCGCCGCCTCGATGTGGGTCAGCTCCAGCAGCGGCGTTTTGCCGATCAGCTGGTCCGCGCTCTTATAGATATTGGACATGTGGGTCGCTCCTCTCGATATTCAATACATTCTCTGTAGCGGCGCCTATCAGGCGCCATGGCGATCGTGCCTGGGTGGCGGCTGGTAGCCGCCGCTACATGGTATGCCGTGCCTGGGTGGCGGCTGGTAGCCGCCGCTACATGGTATGCCGTGCCTGGGTGGCGGCTGTATGTCGTGCCTGGGTGGCGGCTGATAGCCGCCGCTACGGGTCATGCCGTGTCTGGGTGGCGGCTGGTAGCCGCCGCTACATGGTATGTCGTGCCTGGGTGGCGGCTGATAGCCGCCGCTACATGGTATGTCGTGCCTGGGTGGCGGCTGGTAGCCGCCGCTACATGGTTTGTCGTGCCTGGGTGGCGGCTGATAGCCGCCGCTACATGGTTTGTCGTGCCTGGGTGGCGGCTGGTAGCCGCCGCTACATTACGCTATGCTCTTGAATGCGACATCCAGCGCCGCGATCAGGTCCTCGACCTTCTCGATGCCGATGGACAGGCGGATGGTGTTGGGTTTGATGCCCTGCTGGGCCAGTTCGGCCTCGGTCTCCTGGCTGTGGGTGGTGCTGGCCGGGTGGATCACCAGGCTCTTCACGTCTGCCACATTGGCCAGCAGCGAGAAGATGGGCAGGTTGTCGATGAACTTCTGCGCCTTCGCCGCATCGCCCTTGATCTCAAAGGTGAATATGCTGCCGCCGCCACCCGGAAGGTACTTGCCGTACAGCGCGTGGCTGGGCTCGGTGGGCAGCGAGGGATGGTGCACCGCCTCCACCTGGGGATGCTTCGCTAGGTAATCCACCACCTTCAGCGCGTTTGAAACGTGGCGCTCCACCCGCAACGACAGGGTCTCCAGCCCCTGCAGGAAGATGAAGGCGTGGAACGGCGACAGCGTCGCGCCGGTATCCCTGAGCAGTATGGCGCGGATATAGGTGACAAAGGCCGCCGGACCCACCGCGTCGGCAAAGGACACGCCGTGGTAGCTGGGATTCGGCTCGGCGATCCAGGAATATTTGCCGCCGGACTTCCAGTCGAACTTGCCGCCCTCGACGATCACTCCGCCAATGGCCGTGCCGTGCCCGCCGATGAATTTGGTGGCGCTGTGCACCACGATGTCCGCGCCCCATTCGATGGGCCGCACAAGGAACGGCGTGGCAAAGGTGCTGTCCACCACCAGCGGGATTCCGTGACGATGGGCGACGGCGGCGACGGCCTCGATGTCCACCAGGTTGGAATTGGGGTTGCCCAGGGTCTCCACGAACAGCGCCTTGGTCTTGTCGGTAATGGCCGCCTCGAAGCTGCCGTCCACCTCCGGGTCCACGAAGGTTGTGGTGATGCCGCTGGTCAGCGGCAGCGTATGAGCCAGAAGGTTATAGGTGCCGCCGTAGATGGTCTTGGAGGCGACGATGTGCTCGCCGGACCGTGCCAGCGCCTGGAAGGTATAGCTGATGGCCGCCGCGCCGCTGGCTACCGCCAGCGCCGCCGAGCCCCCCTCCAGAGAGGCGATGCGCTGCTCGAAGATGTCGTTGGTGGGGTTGGTCAACCGCCCGTAGATGTTGCCGGCGTCCCGCAGGCCGAAGCGGTCGGCGGCGTGCTGGCTGTTGTGGAACACGAAGGAAGTGGACGCATAGATTGGCACTGCCCGGGCGTCGGTGACGGGATCGGCGCTCTCCTGGCCGATGTGCAGCTGGCGGGTTTCAAAGGCCCAGTTTTTGGAAGAACGAATATCAGACATTTTTATAGCCTCCTGTCGGTATCGATGATGGGTGATTTGCCGCGTTGACACCGGCACATTCGGTCGGTTGCCATCCGCGTGACCAGCAACAGCCTTCCGTGCTGCCTCGTCATCGCCATCATCTCCTTGCTCGCTTTGTTGAATAAAGCATACCGCAGGAGGCGTGGTTTGTCCAATACTCTATTTATATTGTAGGTTATAGATTCAGGCTATAGATGATGTCAGTCCTTCACCGCGTGCCCCTTGGCCTTGATCACGTCCACGACCCTCTGACACAGCTCCAGGCACATGTCGTCGCTCTCGGCCTCCACCATCACGCGGACCACCGGCTCGGTGCCGGATTCCCGCACGAGGATGCGGCCCTTCTCGCCCAGCTGGTCGGCGACGGCCTTGACGGCAGCCTGCACGTCGGGGTCGGCCTGGGCCTCGGCCTTGTCGTAGACCTTCACGTTGATCAGTTCCTGGGGGTACATCTGGAAGCCCTCGCACAGCTCGCTCATCTTCTTCTTGCGGGCCAGCATGCACTCCATCATCTTGAGGGACGTGAGGATGCCGTCGCCGGTGGTGGCGTACTTGGAGAAGATGATGTGGCCGCTCTGCTCGCCGCCCAGGCGGCAGCCGTGGGTGGTCATGTACTCGTAGACGTACTTGTCGCCCACCTTGGTCTTGACCACGTCAATGCCCCGCTCGTTCAGCGCCTTGAACAGGCCGAAGTTACTCATCACCGTGGCCACCACGGGCTTGTCCACCAGCTTGCCCCGATCCTGCATGTAGCAGGCGTAGGCGTACATGATGTGGTCGCCGGTGAGCACGTCGCCCTTCTCGTCCACCACCAGGCAGCGGTCGGCGTCGCCGTCGTAGGCGAAGCCCACGTCCAGGTGGTTGTCCAGCACGAACTGCTGGAGGGCTTCGATGTGGGTGGAGCCCACGCCGTTGTTGATGTTGGTGCCGTTGGGCTCCGCGCCCATCACGAAGGTGCGGGCGCCCAGCGCCTCGAACACGGCCTTGGCGATCATCCAGGAAGCGCCGTTGGCGCAGTCCAGGCCCACCCGCAGGCCGCGGAAGCTGTACAGGCCGTGGCTGATCAGGTAGCCCACGTAGCGGTTTCGGCCGCTGACATAGTCCACGGTCTCGCCGATGTGCTCCTTCAGGGCGAAGGGCAGCTCCTTCACCTGCTGGCCGAACACGTTCAGCTTGCCGTCCAGGTAGTCCTCGATCAGCTTGATGGTGTCCTCGCCCATCTTCTCGCCGTTGCCGTCCAGGAGCTTGATGCCGTTGTCGTAGAACGGGTTGTGGGAGGCCGAGATCATGATGCCGCAGTCGAACTCGTCGGCATGGGTCACCCAGGCCACGCTGGGCGTGGTGGTGACGTGGAGCATGTAGGCGTCCGCGCCGCTGGCCGTCAGACCCGCGATCAGCGCATATTCGAACATGTAGGAGGAGCGGCGGGTGTCCTTGCCGATGACGATCTTCGCGTTCTCCCGGTTGCCGGCGAAGCGCCGCTGCTGGCTGTAGTACCAGCCCAGGAAGCGCCCCACCTGATAGGCGTGGTCCGCCGTGAGTGTGACGTTGGCCTCTCCCCGGAAGCCGTCAGTGCCGAAATATTTTCCCATAATTACAGCCTCTCCGCCTTCTCGATGTCCAGGAAGTACTTATACGTATCCACCGTCAGTTCGCCGCAGGCGGGCTCGTCGCAGGCGATGATGGCGTTGGGATGGGTCTGCAGCGCGGAGCAGGTCCACTTCTGGCTGACGCCGCCCTCCACGGAAGCCGCCAGCGCCCGGGCCTTGTTGTGGCCGTTGATCAGGATCAGCACCTCGCGGGCGTCCATCACCGTGCCGATGCCCACGGACAGCGCCTTCGCGGGCACCTTTTCCGGGTCGTTGCCGAAGAAGCGGCTGTTGACGATGCGGGTGTCGCTGGTCAGCACGCGCACGCCGGTGCGGCTGGTCAGGGAAGTGAAGGGCTCGTTGAAGGCCAGGTGGCCGTCCACGCCGATGCCGCCCAGGAACAGGTCGATGCCGCCCAGGGACGCGATCTTCGCCTCATAAGCCGCGCACTCGGCCTCGGGGTCCTTGGCCATGCCGTCGAGGATGTTCACGTTGGCCTTGGGAATGTCGATGTGATCGAAGAAGTTGGACCACATGAAGTACCAGTAGCTCTGGTCGTGCTCCCGGGGCAGGCCCAGGTATTCGTCCATGTTGAAGGTCACCACGTTCCGGAAGGAGACCTCGCCGGCCTTGTTCATGCGGGCCAGCTCGGCGTACACGCCCAGGGGCGAGGAGCCGGTGGGCAGCCCCAGCACAAAGGGCCTGTCGCCCCTGTGGGCATTGATCTTCGCGGCAATGTAGGCTGCGGCCCACTTGCACATCTTCTCGTAATTCTCCTGAATGACAACGCGCATGATGAATTCACTCCTTTGTTTTATCAGAATTTATCTACGATCTCTCCCGTGTTCTTATAGATGCTGTTTTCCGGCACGACGCCGCGGACGCAGGAGGTGGGATAGATGTTGCTGTGGCGGCCCACCACGGTGCCGGGATTCAGCACCGAATTGCAGCCGCACTCCACGTAGTCGCCCAGCATCGCGCCGAACTTCTTGATGCCGGTCTCGATGCCGCCCTCGGGGGCGTGCACTACCACCAGCTGCTTGTCCGAGCGGACGTTGCTGGTGATCGAGCCCGCGCCCATGTGGCTGTAATAGCCCAGTATGGAATCGCCCACATAATTGTAATGGGGCGTCTGTACGTGGTCGAACAGTATCACGTTCTTCAGCTCACAGCTGTTGCCCACCACGCAGTCCGCGCCCACCAGCGCCGAGCCGCGCACGAAAGCGCAGTGCCGCACCTCGGTGTTGGGCCCTATGATGCAGGGCGCGCCCAGCCAGGCCGACGGGAAGACCTTCGCCGTCTTATGCACCCAGACGTGCTCCGAGACCTCTTCATAGTCCTCCCCCAGCGTCGGCCCCAGGGCCAGTATGAAATCCTTGATCCCCTTCAGTGCCTCCCAGGGGTAAGTAAACCCGCGCAGATAATCCGCCGCAAGGGTATGGTTCAGATCGTAGAGATCGGTTATTGTGTACATAGATACCTCCTTAAATTGGGAATTAGGAATGAGGAATGAGGAATGGTGGTTAAAATCCCTGGCGGGATTTCTTTGATTAAATTGGTGGAAGTCGGAAGGTTTTCGCGTCAGCGTATATCAAAAGAAATCCGTCAGGATTTTCGAAGCGAAGCGAGTCCTTTAGGGCTCATCCATTCCTAATTCCTCATTCCTAATTCCTCATTCAATTACGTTCCTCATTCAATTACGTTCCTCATTCAACAGTCACGCTCTTGGCCAGGTTCCTCGGCTTGTCCACGTCCAGTCCCCTCGCCACGCTGGTGTAGTAGCCCAGCAGCTGCAGCGGCACCACGGCCAGGCTGCCCATGAAGTGGGGGTCGGCCTTGGGCACATAGACGGTGAAGTCGGCGGTGTCCTCGGCGCTGTAGTGGCCGTAGCTGGTCAGGGCCATCAGATAGGCGCCCCGGGCCTTGCACTCCACCATGTTGCTGACGGTCTTCTCAAACAGGTCGTCCTGGGTCAACACGCCGATGACCAGCGTGTTGTCCTCCACCAGGCTGATGGTGCCGTGCTTCAGCTCGCCGGCGGCATAGGCCTCGGAGTGGATGTAGCTGATCTCCTTCATCTTCAGGCTGCCCTCGAGGCTGATGGCGTAGTCCAGGCCCCTGCCGATAAAGAATATGTCGTGGGCGTTGGCGAATTTTGCCGCGAACCACTGTATGCGCTCCTTGTCCTCCAGCACCCGGGCGATCTTGTCGGGCAGGGCCAGCAGCTCCTGCACGTAGCGCTCGCAGGCTTCTTCGTCCAGCGCCCCCTTCGCCCGGCCCAGAGCCACGGCCAGCGCGTCCATCGCCGCCAGCTGGGCCGAATAGGCCTTCGTGGTGGCCACGGCGATCTCCGGGCCCGCCAGCGTGTACAGCACGTTGTCGGCCTCCCGGGCGATGGTGGAGCCCACCACGTTCACCACGGCCAGCGTGCGCGCGCCGCACTGCTTCGCCTGGCGCAGGGCGGCCAGGCTGTCCGCCGTCTCGCCGGACTGGGAGATCACGATCACCAGCGCGTCCGCCGGCAGCAGCAGCCGGCGATAGCGGAACTCCGAGGCCAGCTCCACCCGCACGGGCACGCCGGCCAGGTCCTCGATCACGTACTGGGCCGCCATGCCCACGTGCCAGGCCGAGCCGCAGGCCACGATGTGCACCTGGCCCACATCCGCCAGAAGCGCGTCCGTCAGGCCCGCGGCGCTCAGGTCGATCCGGCCCTCGTGGATCACGCTGTTCAGCGTATCGCGCACGGCGGCGGGCTCCTCGTGGATCTCCTTGATCATGAAGTGCTCGTAGCCGCCCTTTTCCGCAGCCTCGGCGTCCCAGGTGACCTCCGTCAGCGTCTTTTCGATCGTGTCGCCGTTCAGGTCGAAGAAGGTGACCTCGCCGGGGCACAGCCGCGCCACCTCCAGGTTGCCGATGTAGTACACGCTGCGGGTGTACTTCAATATGGCCGGCACGTCGGAGGCCAGGAAGGTCTCCCCCTCCCCCATGCCGATGATCATCGGGGAATCCTTGCGGGCGGCGTAGATCTCGCCGGGGAAATCCCTGAACATCAGCGCCAGGGCGTAGCTGCCCCGCACGCGCACCATCATGCGGTTGATGGCGTCCACCGGGCCGATCTTATACTTATTATAGTAGTAGTCCACCAGCTTCACCGCCACCTCGGTGTCGGTTTCGCTGTAAAACTGGTAGCCGTTCTTCAGCAGCTTGTCCTTCAGCTCGGCGTAGTTTTCGATGATGCCGTTGTGCACGCCCACCACCGCCGACTCCACCGGACCGGAGCCGGAGCCCTTGCAGATGCCGCTGACGTGGGGATGGGCGTTGGCCTGGCTGGGCTCGCCGTGGGTGGCCCAGCGGGTGTGGCCGATGCCGCAGGTACCCGGCAGCGAACGGCCGTTGTCGGTCTTGACCGCCAGGTTGCGCAGCTTGCCCCGGGCCTTGACCACCTCCGCCAGGCGCTCGCCGTCCCGCACCGCCAGGCCCGCGGAGTCGTAGCCGCGGTACTCCAGCCTGGAAAGCCCCTCCAGCAGGATCGGCGCGGCAGGTCGATTGCCGGTATAGCCCACGATTCCACACATATGTCAAAGTCCTCCAATGTCAGCCGTTTGGCTTTGCTGAAACAATCTCATTCGGTATTCTATCAGGGTACTGCCGTTATTGCAAGAAAGTAGCGATTGGTTTCTGAAAAAATTAACACACCGCGTCGTTTTTCCCTATCGACGACGGACAGGCTTTGATTTCCTCCTTTGAGCGTTCGCTACAATCAGCTTTTCATGCAACCATGCGAGCATTACCGGAGTCGTATAGATGATCGGAAACGAGTATCTCGGATGCCCCATGATGGTTGGCGCAAACAGTATGATCGCCACGGACAAGAGCAGCGGGAGGGAGACCGCCAGCCATTCCCTCTGCCTGCGCACGATAGCCAAGCCGGAAGCGAACAGCAGACACAGGCAATAAATCGAATGGTGTGAAAGCACTCCGATAACCGGCGCGGAAAAGCAGAACATATACCACGCGTGCATCGAGGCTCGCCTTAATGAGACTTCTGTATAATCAATACCGAGATACTCACAGACGCTCTTCGCATACCTTCGGGATGCATCGTCGGAATTGCCCCTCTCACTCAAAGGCTGTGAATAGGCGATGTTGTTTTCCTCAAAGGGATAAAACAGAAAACAGGTCTGATTGACCGTTGCGCACACATAAGTATCCGGATGCCGAAGCCCCTGTTTGAACCACACCCGCAGATAGTGCATCAGATCCTCGGTGGTCGAATCCTTCTTGAATGTGTTTTTGACATTGTCAGATATGCGGGGATTGTAGTATTCTGCCAAATGTTCATAATCCAGGATTGCATCTATGGCCCGCCTTTCATCCTCGGTCACCTCTTCGCCGTGTTCCAGCACAAACCGCGCGGTTTGCTGAAATGGAAAGGACAGCGCCTCCCGGATGCTTCCCTTTTCCATTGAATAGCTATTGATCATCGCTGAATTGACCCCGAGAGCAAACACCACCGGCGTGACGAAGAACAGCGCGATGCGCACGTTCAGGAAGGGCTGCCTTCTGTCGTGGCCCTTCTTCCATCTCTGTTTCAGGTTGTCCCGCGCCAGAAGATAAATGACCAGCAGGCTGGGTATTGCGACGAGCTTACCCTCATTGCGGAACCATATGACCAGCACAGCGGAAATCCAGAACAACACATAGTGTATGGGCGACAAATCCTTCCTGCGAATCAGGCAGATAGCCTCCACGATGAACAGCAGGAACGCATAGGCGTATGCGTTATCCTTGATGATTGACGCCACGCTGCTTGTATAATAAGGAGAAAAGACAATGGCCAGTATGTATGACCCCATCAGCCACCTCGGCGCACCCATGGAGGCCATAACCTTCAGAACATAGGCCAGAAGGAACGCAAAGCAAATATACTGAACCAGGATATACAGAAAAGTGCAGCTGTTCGCGCCAAACAGTCGATTGCCGATATTGACTATGAAGCCCAGGAACAGGGTATGCATCGGTGGGTTGTGGGCGTTTATTGGAAAGCACCCGAAATACTGGGATAATTGCCACTCTATATCCTGATTGGAATACCCAGGGAAGGCGTATACGATATGAGGGAGCCAAAGCGCCATGATGACCAACGCGGTGATGACAACCGAAAAACGGCGGTCAAAGATCGAAGTCCCTGCCTCCCCCTCACCCGCAGACGCCGGAGCGCCTCGCTGTAAAAGATAAGCCAGACCATAGCCTGAATATGAGAGTATGTCATAAAAGCCCAGCAGGAACAAGACGGACTTGACTCGCTGACCCCAGGAGGCTGTGATCGACTGCAGCGTGTTGTCGACTGCGAAGCTCTTGCCCATTAAAAAAATAACGGCAAACAGCAAGCTGATCAGCTCGATGACAAAATAGCGTCGTCTCAGGATTTTTCGGTCGATGGTCAGATGAAAAAACAGAAAAAATAGGAATACTGCCGTAACGGCAGTGGTTCCGGCATAGGCATAGCTATAACGCAAATTGTAGCACAGTTCAATAATGGGCAGGGCTCTTTGAGGCGATGACAATTCCGGCGTGGGATAGAAACCCACCAGAGCAGTCGACGCTGCCAATGACAGTAATATTTGTACGGAAAGAATAACGATTCTTGTCCGCAAGCGTGTGTTCACATGCATCGTAAATACCTCCCCATTTCAGGATACAGGTTCATGGCGTGAGCCAGCGTGTCCACGCGTACGGGATTGCCCGATACAAAAAGTAATGCTTCGATAACCGTCGTCAAGTTTTCCTTGGTGCAGCATTCCTTCCCATTCTCGTGTCCGATTATTCTATCATATTCTTGTCTTTCTATCAAGCGTAAGGGGTAACATGTGACCGAAACTGTCAATCTGGGCTTTTGTTCTACATTTATTACAGAACTATTGAATTGTAATATGTGTCCATATATAATCTCTACTGAATACGAAACATTTGTGTTCGAAAGGACGTCGGGTGAGAGGCAGGCAAGCGAAAGGAAAGTTTAATTTACATTCCTTCCGGCGTTTCGTCAATGACTACCGTAAAAGGCACCTGCGTTTCATAACCTCTTCGGTACTTTTCGCAGAAAGGCTGGGCATAACTATGGATAGGATCGCAGTGCTGATTCCCTGTTACAACGAAGAGAAAACCGTGGAAAAGGTGGTGCGCGACTTCAAAGAGGTACTTCCGGAGGCTACGATCTATGTTTACAACAACAATTCCACAGACAGAACCGCCGAGCTGGCAGAGAGGGCCGGGGCGATCGTGCGCAATGAGTACATGCAGGGAAAGGGGAATGTCATCCGCCGCATGTTCAGGGAAGTCGACGCTCTATGTTATATCATGACCGACGGTGACGACACCTATCCTGCAGAAAACGCCAGGGAAATGGCTGACCTCGTTTTGAACAGGAACGTTGACATGGTAGTGGGCGACCGGCTGTCCTCCACTTATTTTACGCAAAACAAGCGACCTTTTCATAATTTCGGAAACATGTTGGTGCGCAAAAGCATCAATCTGTTGTTCCACAACGATATCAAGGACATCATGACCGGATATCGCGCTTTCAGTTATGAATTCGTCAAGACGTTTCCCGTCCTTTCCCGCGGCTTTGAGATAGAGACCGAGATGAGTATCCATGCGATAGATAAAAACATGTCCATTGCCAACGTTGTCATTGACTATCGGGACAGGGTCGAGGGAAGCGTTTCCAAGCTGAATACTTTTTCTGACGGCATCAAGGTTTTGTTTACTGTGGCAAGGCTCTATCGCAACTACAAGCCCCTGAGTTTCTTCGGCATCTTCGCAGCCCTGCTGTCGCTGATATCCATATTGTTTTTCATCCCGGTTTGGATCGAGTATCTCCGTACCGGCCTGGTGCCGTCATTCCCAACGTTGATCGTCTGTGGCTTCACCATGCTGGCCGCCATTATTTCCCTGTTTTCCGGCATCATGCTCCAAACGATGGTCCAAAAAAACAGGCAGGATTTTGAGATGGTCCTTATAAGGATTTCAAGAGAAAAGAATAGATAGCGCTTGAACATATTATGGGCCCTTTCTCTTATCCGGCTTTGCATTGATGCAGACAGCCTGATTTGAGAAAGGGCCCTTTCCTATAATTCAGTGCACGACCACCCTATACGGCTTTTTGCTGTCCGTCCGGACGGATACCTCGCCGCCCTTTACGGTCACGGTGTAGGTCGCGGCCACATTCCCCTTCAGATCGGGCACCTTCACGGTGATCTCGCCGTCCTCCGGCCTGAACACGTGCAACTCCAGGCCGTCGGTATAGTCGTAGTCGGGCCGTTCCTCATTCGCGCCCATGGGGATGACGCTGTTCGGGCGGGCCATCAGCGGCAGGGACAGGTAGCCGTGGGTCTCCCTGCGCCAGGTGTCGCCCGTCACCGCCTCATCCGAGAGAATATTCGTCCATTCGCCGGCGGGCAGGTAGTAGTCCACATGGCCGTCCGCATGCATCACCGGGGCCACCAGCAGGTTCGCGCCCAGCATATACTGCGTGTCGCAGGTCTCACAGGCGATGCTGTCCGGGAATTCCAGCAGCATGGGCCGCAGCACGGGCACGCCCTTTTCATGGGCCTCCACCGCCGCGCCGTACAGGTAGGGCATCAACCGGTTCTTCAGGCGAGCGAAGCGCTTCACGACCTCGTTGGCCTCCTCGTCGAACAGCCACGGCACCCGGTAGCTGCTGGAGCCGTGCAGGCGGCTGTGGCTGGACAGCAGGCCGAAGGCGGCCCAGCGCTTGTACACGTCGGCGGTGGCGGTCTGCTCGAAGCCGGCGATGTCGTGGCTCCAGAAGGCAAAGCCGGAATGGGCTATGGACAGGCCGCTGCGCAGGGTCTCGGCCATGCTCATGAAGGACGCGCTGCTGTCGCCGTTCCAGTGCACCGGGAACTGCTGGCCGCCCACGGTGGCGCTGCGGGCGAACACCACCGCGTCGCCCTTCCCGCGGTACTGCTCGATGCACTCGAACACCATCCTATTGTAGAGATAGGTGTAATAATTGTGCATCCTGAGCGGGTCGCTGCCGTCGAAGTATTTGACGCCCCGCACCGGAATGCGCTCGCCGAAGTCGGTCTTGAAGGCGTCCACGCCCATGTCCATCAGCGCGCGCAGCTTGCCGCAGTACCACTCCCGGGCCTCGGGGTTGGTGACGTCCAGGATGGCCAGGCCCGGCTGCCACAGGTCGGTCTGCCAGACGTCGCCGTTCTCCTTTTTGATGAAGTACCCCTTCTCCATGCCCTCGTCGAACATGCTGCTCTCCTGGGCGATGTAGGAATTGATCCAGCAGCAGATGTGCAGCCCCCGGGCCTTCAGCTTCTTCAAAAGGCCCTCCGGGTCCGGGAACACGTCGGGATCCCAGGTCAGGTCGGTCAGGTGGTTGTCCTTCATCCAGAAGCAGTCGAAGTGGAACACGCTCAGGGGGATATCCCTCTGGGCCATGCCGTCGATGAAGGACGTGACCGTCTTTTCGTCGTAGCTGGTGGTGAAGGACGTGGACAGCCACAGCCCGAAGCTCCAGGCCGGGGGCAGCGCCGGCCGGCCGGTGAGGGCGGCGTACTTCTCCAGCACGCCCTTGGGATTTACGCCATAGATGACGTCATAGGTCAGGCTCTGGCCCTGCTGGCTGAACTGCACCCGCTCCACCTTTTCGCTGGCCACCTCGAAGCTGACGTCGCTGCTGCTCTCCACCAGCACGCCGTAGCCCCGGTTGGTCATGTAGAAGGGCACGTTCTTGTAGGCCAGCTCGCTGGCGGTGCCACCGTCGCCGTTCCAGATGTCCACCACCTGGCCGTTCTTCACGTAGGCGGTGAAGCGCTCGCCCAGGCCGTACACCCGCTCCCCCACGTCCAGGTTCAGCGACTCGATCATGTAGTCCACCCCGGTGGGCCTGCAGAAGGCGTGGGCCATGGCGTGGTATTCCGACTCGGTCAGCAGCTTATCGTCGCCGGTGTAGGTGACCCGCCAGCCTTTGGGCGCCTTGCTGACCGTGGCCTTCGCCCGGCCGCTTTGGAAGGTATACTCGGTTTCGGTCTCGGTGATGACGGGCCGGACCGGGCTTTCGTGCATCTCAAAGTGGGGGCCCCGATCCACCACGCCCCGCCAATGCTCCACCTTCACGCGGATCACGTCCTCCATGGGCGCGGTGAAGGTGACGGTCAGCGCCGGGTGGTTCATCACCCCGCCCCGCCCCTCCGCGGGCACCGTGGGGCAGATGATCCGCAGGGCGCTTTCGGTGATGGTGGCGTCAAAGCTCTGTATCGCAAAATGCAGGTCGTACTCCGGCTTGTTCAGCCAGTAGCCGTTGGTGAATTTCATAGAAGGAACCTCCGTTGAATTTGAATTTACCCCTTGATCGCCCCCGCGACCACGCCGTCGACGATGTAGCGCTGCAGGAACACGAACACGATCACCGAGGGCAGTATGGCCAGCACCATGGCGGCCAGGGCGTAGTGCCACTTGGTGTTCAGCGAGCCGACGAAGTTGTAGGCGGCCAGCACCAGCGTCTTGGAGGACGGGGAGCTGTTCACCATCAACAGCGGCAACAGGAAGTCGTTCCAGATCCACATCACGTCCAGCACCACAACGGTGGCAGTGACGGTCTTGAGCAGCGGGAAGATGATCCGCACGTAGGTCTGGAAGGTGGTCGCCCCGTCGATCATGGCGCTCTCGTCGATTTCGCTGGGGATGGACTTCATGAAGTTGAAGTAGATGAACGTAGCCATCGGAATGCCGAAGCCCCAGTACTGTATGCCCAGGCCCCAGGTGGTGCCGTTCAGGTGGATGATGTTCATGAACTTCAAGAGGGTGATCATGATGGTCTGGAAGGGGATCAGCATCGGGGTGATGATGAAGGTGTGCAGCGCCTTCGTCACCCGGGTCTGGCGGCGGTCCAGTATATAGGCCGCCATGGACGAGAACGCCACGATGCCGAGGATGCCCAGCAGCGTGATCACCACATTGTTGAAGAACAGGCGGAAGTATTCCATCTTTTCGATGACATAGGAATAGTTCGCCCACTCCAGGTGGCTGGGCAACGCCAGCACGTTGGTCAGGATCTCCTTGAAGGGCTTCAGCGAATTGCACACCATCAGGAAAACCGGATAGATGTACAGGCACGCCAGCAGCACGATCACGACCAGGAACAGGGTGTGGGTGACGATGCGCCGAACCGGGGATTGTACCTTGTCCATCACTGCTGCACCTCCCGGCTCTCAAAGATCTTAAGCACCACCTGGGTCAGCACCAGCACGATCACGAAGAACACGATGGCCTTGGCCGAGCCCAGGCCGTAGTTGTTGTTCTGGAAGGCCTCGCGGTAGATGTCCAGCGTGGCGGAGTAGGTGGCGCCGCCGGGGCCGCCCTTGGTCAGGGCCAGTATGATGTCGAACACCTTCAGCGAATTGGTCAGCGACATGAACATGCAGGTGGTGATGGACGGGCCCAGCAGGGGCAGCGTCACCCGGAAGAAGCGCTGGCTGCCGGTGGCGCCGTCGATGCTCGCCGCCTCCATGACCTCCTTGGGAATGGCCTGGAGCCCTGCGATGTACAGCACGATATAGAAGCCCAGCGACTGCCAGGTGCCCACGATCACCAGCGACCAAAAGGCCAGGCCGCCGTCGCCCAGCCAGCTCAGGTTCCATATGCCCCAGCCGGTCAGCTCGTACAGCTTTTCAAAGCCCTGGGTGAATATGAACTTCCAGATGAAGCCCACGATGGTCATCGACATGATGTAGGGCAGAAAGAACATGCCCCGCAGGAAGTTGGCGAGCTTGAATTCCTTCGTCAGCGCCACGGCCAGGGCCAGGGCCAGCACGTTGCTGAACACGATGAACAGCGCGGAATACTTGAACGTGAACACCAGCGCGTTCACGAATTCCGGGCTGCCCGAGGAGAAGATGGTTTTGAAGTTGTTGAGCCCGATGAACACCGGGTTCCGGGATATGCCGTTCCACTCCGTCAGCGAATAATAGCCGCTCATGACGAAGGGGATGTAGATGGCGATGAGCACCATGACCACCGCCGGCAGCGTGAAGAGCAGCGTCTCCTTCAGCGCCTTGCGGTTCATCGGGCTCATGGATTTCTTGTCCACGTTCTCGCCCTCCTTGCGTTGGGAATGGAATAGATCAGCCGCGCCGTATGCGGCGCGGCTGAAACGCCGGTCAGTTCAAGTCGAATTGTGCCTTACTGGGCGGCGCCGTCCAGCTCGACCCACTTGGCCTCGATCTGCGCGCAGCAGGCATCCTTGTCGATGGTGCCGCCGATGTAGGCCTGGATGGCCTCGCCCATGGCCTGGTTGAAGCTGTCGGAGGAGTAGCAGATGCTCAGCGCAGCCGCGCCGTCGGTGGCGCTCAGCTCAGAGCCCTGCTGGATGATCTGCATGTCGGCCACCTTCGCGTCGGTGATCGGCGGGATGACGCCGGCCACGTCGCAGAACCAGGCCTTGCCGTAGTCGCTGGTGTACCACCAGTTCACGAAGTCCATCACGGCGTCCAGGTTCGCGGAATCCTTGTTGATGCGCAGCGCCTGGTCAGAACCGCCGATGATCTGGCTCTTGGCCGGATCGTCGGTCACGGGGTAGCCCGCAAAGCCGATCTGCAGCGCGTCGTCAATGGCCAGCACGTCGGCTTCGACCCAGGCGCCCTGGCCGGTCATCATCGCGGCCTTGCCCGCGCCAAAGGCGGCGTCCTCGCCCGCCAGGTCGGTCTCCAGGGGCTTGTTGTCGCCGTACTTCACGCACAGGTCGATGAAGCGGAAGAAGTTGTCATACAGCACGGGATAGTCCTTGAAGTGGGCCTCGCCCTTCTGGAAGGCAGCGACCAGCGCGGCGGGATCGTCGCTGGCGGCGTCCAGGAAGTGCTGCATCACGTGCTTGAACACCCACCACTCGGCAAAGCCAGTGGTCACGGGCTGGTAGCCCGCCTCGGACAGCTTCTCGCAGGCTGCCTCGAACGCGTCCAGGGTCCTGGGGAATTCGATGCCGACCTCCTCGAAGATGGCCTTGTTGTACAGCATGCCGAAGTAATTGCCCTTCAGCGCGAAGCCGTGGATCTCGCCGTCGCCGTAGACCATCATGGCCGACACGGCGGGGTCCATCGCCTCGGCGGCGGGGCTGCCGGCAAAGTTGTAGGAATACTCGGCGTAGTCCGCAATCTCCTTGCCGGAGGTGGTGGAGAAGATGTCCGGGGTCATGCCCGCGTTGATGCGGGTCTTCAGCAGGGTGGGATAGTCGTTCTGGGTGGTCTCGTAGTTGATGGTCACGTCCGGCGCGACCTCCTTGTAGGCCGCGATCAGCTCGTTCACGGCGTCCGCATACTCGGGGCTGGAGATGAACATGTTGATCTCAGCGCCCTCCGCCATCGCGGGCAGGACGGACATCGCCAGCACCGTGGCGACGGCCAGCAGCAGGCAAAGCAGCTTCTTCATTGGGTTATCCTCCTTGATTTGATGTTGGCTGACTTCGGGTTTGACCCGACTGTTTACATTATATAACAAGCTGCTGCCATTTGGCAAGCCTTTTTTGATGTAATCCGTCGGTTTTGATGCAACAAGAAGCCCGATTTACCGGAACCGCTCGGTAAATCGGGCTTTTCCCTATCCCCTAAAACCTAATCCCTTAAGGAAATACCGCACAATACGGCGGCACATCTCTCGATTTACCGCCAGTAAACCTTCGAAATCTGCAATTGCATCTGTCGAAAAATTCACTCGCCAGCTGACCACCTTAATTGCGCGGTATTTCCTTAATTCTGATTCATCGAGCACAGCTCGATAAATCAGAATTTGTCCCTCACGCCCGCCACAGGCCCGGGTCCGTTCCGGCGAGCCTGGCCAGGGCCTCCACGAGGAAGTAATCGCCGTAGACGATGTTCGTATGGACGCCCGCTGCGTCGTCGTGGTAGCTGGCGGTGCAGTGGGTCAGTATGCCGCAGGTATCCGGCGACCAGTCGCAGCAGCGGTCGATCAGCCCATCCAGCAGCCTGCCGGCGGCCTCCAGGTAAACCCCCTTGCCGGTCAGCCGATTGAGCTCGATCAGCCCGCAGGCGGCGCAGGCCCCGGCGATGTTGTCGATCCGCCCGGGCTCTGGGGGCTGGCAGAAGTCGCAGTCCGTCAGGCCGTCGGGGCGGATGTGTGCCATGAAGAAGGCGGCAATGCGCTCCGCCGCCTCGAGGTAGCGGCGCTCGCCGGTGTTGGCAAAGGCCAGCGCGAAGCCGTACAGCCCCCAGGCCTGGCCCCGGGACCAGGCCGTGCCCTCGGCGTAGCCCTGGCCCCCGTGCTCCCGCAGCCGCGCGCCGGTATCCGGGTCGAACTCCACGATGTGGCACACCGAGCCGTCCGCCCGCACGAAATCCCGCAGGGTGGTATCGGCGTGGATGCGGGCCACGTGGGCAAAGCGGGGGTCCCCGGTCTCGGCGCTGGCCCAAAACAGCAGCGACAGGTTCATCATGCAGTCGATGATGGCGTAGCCCACCCGCTCCGGCTCGTTCCAGGCGCGGATGAAGCCCGCGGGGTTGAAGCGGCCCATCAGCAGGCTGGCGGCGTGCAGGGTGTCCACCCGGGCCTGCTCATCCCCGAGCAGCTTGTGATGCGCGCCGCAGGAGAGCAGGTACATGAAGCCCACGTCGTGGTTCAGGCGCTCGAAGGACCGAAACTGCTCGGTGAGCCGCGCCTCTGAGCGCAGGGCCTCGCCCCTGAACCAATCGTCCTTTGATGCGGCCCACAGCTGCCACATCAGCCCCGGCCAGAAGCCGCCGGTCCACCAGCTGTCGCCGTCGAAGGGCGAGGCCAGCCAGCGCTCGCCGCCCCGGTAGGGCAGCAGCCCGGCCTCCGCCGCCAGCGGGGCGGTGGCCCGGTATTTGTCGATCGCGCGGCGCAGCGCGTCACAGGCATTGTTGCGCAAGGCGCGTCACCTCCTGGGGTATGGTCTCGGGCAGCGTCCCGTCCTCGGTGGCGCAGACGGCGCACACCAGGCAGGTGGTCCCCGGCAGCAGCTTCGCCCGAAGCGTGGGGATCAGCGTGCGGGGAACCATCAGGCTGGTGTTGGGCTCGGCCTCCACCACCTCGCCCCCGTCATAGCCGGACAGGGCAAATATGGCGCAGGAGCCCTTATCGCAGCGAACCGAAGCCTGGGCATCGTCGGCGAAGACCGCGCTGCGCACCCGGTCGCAGGGACGCGCGCCCGGGAAATCCCGGCAGACGGCAAAGCCGCCCTCCGCCGCCTCCAGGGGCCGGTCCGTGCGCACGGTGTGGCAGCGCAGGTGCCAGTTCTCCCAGGGAATCAGCCGAGTCTCGATCTCGACCCCGTCCATGGGCCGCCAGGCAAAGGAGACTTCCGCCTCTGACAGCTCGAAGCGGTCGAAACCGCTGCGGGCGTGCCACAGCCCCCGTTCGCCCTTCAGGGCCAGCATGCTGTCGAAGGCGCCCTTTTTCAGCGTGCCCGCCTCCTTCGCCACGGAGAAGGCAAAGCGGGTGGAATAGGCGAACTTCTCGTACTTCTCATCCTCGTGGGCATGCTCGTAGGCGTGGTTGCCCGCGGTGTAGGCGATGACCGAGCGGTTTTCTGCGTCTCGGGTCAGAAGCAGCCGGGCCTGCTCATCCAGCAGCACCCTGGGCGGCGCATACGCCTCTTCTTCCGCCTGCCAGAAGTGATGGTCCTCCGGCAGGGCCAACACGGCGAACACCTTCATGGCCCAGTAGGGCGAGCCCGGCGCATTGTAGCCCTCGGCGAAAATCAGGTTCGGGTAGCCGTAGCCGATGGTCAATATGCCGTCCCGGTCGAATATGGGCTGCTTCATCCACCAGCGCAGGTTTTTGAGCAGCAATCCCTTGACCGCGCCCCAGCCCAGTCCATCCGCGGTGACGCCCGACAGGGCGCAGGCGCTCCAGAAGGCCCCCTGGGCGAAGCGGTAGGTCAGGCTACGGCCGTAGGGCAGCGCCCGGCCCTCGCCGTCGAACCAGGCGGCGAAGCGCGGGGCGATCTGCCGCGCCCGGTCGATGAACCGCGCGGCGCGTTCCGGGTCACGCTTGCCCATGAACCGGGCGTACACCAGCCCGTAATAGTGGAAGGCCCACAGGGTGTAGTAGTCCCGCTGGGCGGGCTTGTCGTAATACCAGCCGTCGCCGCAATAGTGGGTCTCCAGGCTGTCCAGGTCGTTCGCCAGACGCTTTTCATCCGCGGGCAGACCCACGGCCAGGAAGCCGCAGTTCACCAGCACCCGGAAGAACAGCCAGTTGTTCTGGGGCATGTCATAATGATTGATCTGGTTCAGCCATTTATACAGATTCTGGCGAGCATCCTCCGGCAGCCCGTAATAGAAGCGGTCCGGGATCATGCACAGGGCCATGCCCATCACCGCCATCTCCACCATGCGCTGGTCGAAGGGGCCGATGTCGCCCCAGTATTCCGGGTGGCCGGGATCGACGCCGTTGACGATGCCCTCCCGCCACAGCGCCCACAGGGGCTCCGCCTCCGGGCACTTGCCCGCGAGCATCGGCACCAGCGCCCACAGCACCCGGGAAAAGCCCTCCATGCCCGCGATGGCCTCGTCGTATACCGCGCCGGTGTCGCCGATGTGCAGCCGCGCCTTGCCCTCGGAAAGGCAGGGCAGCAGCGGCGCGATCAGATCCACCGCCAAGCGGACGAGGTCGCGGCGGGTTTTCAGGGGATTGTTTGCATATTTATTCATAGGTGGTTCCTCTTGTCGTGTAGTGTTGTAAATTCTGATTTGTCGGGGAGCGACAAATCAGAATTTGAGTGGCTAGTGGTTAGTGATTAGTGGCTAGTGAAAAGTATTGAGATTCGTTGATACTTCTACAGTTCCCATTGAATCAAACAAATCCCGAAGGGATTTGACCCACCACTAACCACTAGCCACTAATCACTAACCACTAAATTCTGATTTATCGAGCAAAGCTCGATAAATCAGAATTTACCGCTCCGTTATCTCAAATCCCAACCGATGTTCCTTCGCTTCCCGCGTGGTGAACTCCACCCGCCAAAGGCTTCCGGGAAAGCTTTTTTGCATCCGGGAGTCGGTGACGGGGATCTCTTCGATTTCAATCATCATCGGCGCGTCGGGGGTTATGCGTATCGATCCCGCGCAGACGCCGCCGTCCCTGACCTCGGGCTTATGGCGCAGCAGGAACACCTCGGTCACGGCTTGTGGCGCGTCGAGGCGTATCACGTCCTCGATCCGGCAGCCTTCTTCCGTGCAAACTGCCGTCCGCCCGCATTTCCGCACGCCCGCCGCATCGGGATACGCCGGGGCCAGGTCCAGGCGCAGGCCGTCGGGCAGGCGCTCCACGCTCCGGGCCTTTCGCTCCCAGCCGTTCACTTGCTCGAATCCGCCGATCAGCGGCACGCTGTGGTACATGCTCCGGGTATTCCACAGCGTATAGCGCGCGCTGGAGAAGGTCTTGCCGGTATAGGTCATGTTCCCGGCGTCCACGACCTGGGGCGCGCCGCCGACACACACCATGAAGCTGCCGCAGTCGTTGTGGTTGTGGCCGCCCTCGTTCACGCCGCCCTTGCACACCAGCGTGTAATTCCCCCGGCGCACGGTCCGAAGCTGCAGGTCCGGCAGCCAGACGTCCGCCGGCGGCGCGAGCGCCTCCGCCCCGCCCGCGTCGGCGTGGAACAGGTCGGAGAGCAGCCGCCAGAGCTGGGGCGTGTCCGCCAGGTGTCCCTCCAGATCGCCACGGAAGCGCCGCCCGAAGGCGGCAAGGGTCGCGTCCCCCAGCTTTTCCCCCGCGAAGCACAGCCGTTCGCCGGGGATATCCGGCCTGGCGTCGCAGTCGGCATAGTTGACGAACCAGTCTCCGCCCAGCCACATGCGCATGGGGAAACGCAGAATATTCCCCAGCTTTTCATCGTTCCACAGCGAAAGCCGCCCGCCGGTGACCCGCTCCAGCAGGGCCAGGCCGTCCAGCAGCGCGCCCCCGGCCATGCTCCAATAGCCGGGGCCCTCGTCGCAGCTGCCGTCGGCGGGGATGATGGCCAGGTAGCGGTCCAGCATCGCCATGCCCCGCTCCAGCAGCGCCGCCAGCCGAAGGCGGTCGTCCACCCAGGCGCAGGCGGCCAGCATCACGTTGGACACGATCCACGGGGTCCAGTTGTTCAGGTCCTTGCGAACGACGCCCATCCACCAGAAGTCGTCCCGGGTCTCGAAGGGATGCAGCACCCGTCGCTCCACCTCAAGCCTCACCCGGCGGCGCACCAGCGGCGACAGCGCGTCAAGGCCCTCGCCCAACAGCTGGCAGGCCAGCGACAGGATCATCGCCGTCTGGGCGGCAAACAGGTCCACATAGGGGTTGGCCACATCGGGCAGCAGCCGCTCGGAGGCCGGCGGCACGCCCGGATGGTCGGAGCCGTTGTGGGCGCTGATAACCCAGCTGCTCTCCTCGCAAATCAGCCAGATGCCGTCGATGACGTCGTCCAGGTCGCCCACATCGCCCGTCGCGCAGGCCCCCAGCACCGCCGCGCACAGCTTCCGCCGGCGGGTGAAATAGGGTGTCTCGTAGCGTACCCGATCCCCCGCCCGACCGAAGGCCATGAACTGGCTGGCCAGCAGCGGCGGATAGGCTTCGCCCCGCCACGACTCAGCCAGGCGGCAAAGCGCTGATCGCTTCTGGGCAGAAAACCCCTCCCATGCGGCGCGGTCGGCTGCCGGTGGGAACAGCGGGACGGGACAGGCGTCAAGCATGCCCCTAATCGAATGGTTCCTGATGATTTCTTCAAACATGGCATTGTATTTCCAGTGCGAAACACTTGGCATGATCGGCAAATTCTGATTTGGCGGGGAGGGGATGACGACAGTTCCAAAAGCCTTCCCAGGCAGCGAAGCTGCCGATTCAGGGTGTGCGTAGCCATGCCCTTGGGCGGAAGGTGGATTGCCGCGAAGCGGCAAGACGGATGAGGTCGTTCTCCTGGAAGGAAGCGCGTAAACCATCGTTACCGCGGGGGGACCGACCTCATCCGACCCGCTACGCGGCCCACCTTCCCCTGAAGGGGAAGGCTGTTGGAAGCGCCGTTTTCCCTAACCCCTATCCCCTAAAACCTAACCCCTTAATATTGATTTGTCGCTCCGCGACAAATCAATATTATCCCTTCAGCCCGGTGGTCGCAATGCCCTGTATGAAGTACTTCTGCAGGGCCAGGAACACGATGGACACGGGCAGCAGGCTGCACACGGAAACGGCCATGATCAGGTGGTAGTCGCTGGAGTTTTCCTGGATGAAGCGGCGCAGGCCGACCTGCACGGTCTTGTTGACGTCCCGGGTCAGGTAGATCATCGGGCCCATGTAGTCGTTCCAGGTGCCCACGAAGGTGAAGATCACCAGCGTGGCGATGGCGGCGCGGCTCAGGGGCAGCATGATGCGGGCCCAGATACCGTACTCGCTCAGGCCGTCGATGCGGGCGGCCTCGCACAGCTCGGTGGGGATGCCCTGATAGAACTGGCGCATCAGGAACACGCCGAAGGCGCTGAAGGACTGCAGCACCACGATGGCCCACAGCGTGTCGTACAGGCCCATGGAGCGCATCAGTATGAACTGGGGCAGCATGTAGGTCTGCCACGGCACCGCGATGGTGGCCACATAGCAGACGAACAGCACGTTACGCCCCCGGAATTGCAGCTTGGCGAAAGCGTAGGCGGCGAAGGAGGAGGTCAGCGTCTGTATGAAGGTGACCAGTATGGCGATGATCGCCGTATTCTTGAAGTAGGTCAGCAGCGGTACCTTCGTCCAGATCAGCCTGTAGTTTTCCCAGTGGAAGGTCTCCGGGATCCAGCGGATCGGATAGCTGAATACCTCCCGGTCCAGCTTCAGCGACGAGGACAGCATCCACACGAAGGGAATCAGCGTGAACAACGCCAGGGCGATCAGCACCACGTACAGCAGTATCTTCAATACGATCATGATGGGCGGGGTCTGGACGCCCACCGGCTTGCTCGCGGTCATTTGCGTCATGTCTGTCCCCTCCCCTCAGTTGTTGGCGTAGCGGTCTTCCATGCTGAACTGGGCCAGCGTGAAGATCAGCACGATCACCAGCAGCACCATGGCGATGGCGCTGGCGACGCCGTAGTTGAAGTTGGAAAACGCCTCGTCGTAGATGTAGGTGACCAGCATCTTGGTGCTGCGTCCGGGGCCGCCCTCGGTCATGATGGCCACCACGTCGTAGATCTTGAAGCAGGATATGATCAGCATCGTGGAGGCGAAGAACGTGGTGGGCCTCAGCTGGGGCAGCGTCACGTGGCAAAACTGCTGCCACTTGTTGGCGCCGTCCACCGTGGCCGCCTCGTACAGGTCGGTGGGAATGCCCTGCAGCGCCGCCAGGTAGATTACCATGTAATAGCCCATGTTGCGCCACACGCTGACCAGTATGATGGACCATATGGCCATGGTGCTGTCCGCCGTCCAGCTCTTGTTGTAGCTGCTGCCCAGGGCCATGAGCATCTGGTTGATGGGGCCGTCCTTCATCATCATGAAGCGCCAGCACACGCAGATGGCCACCATCGACGCCACGTAAGGGAAGAAGAACACGGTGCGAAAGCCCACCGCGCCCTTCACCGCCCGGTTCAGCGCCAGCGCGAGCGCCACTGCGCACACCAGCGTCAGCGGCACCGTAACCACGGTGAAGAACAGCGTGTTCTTCAGGGCAATGCCCAGGTCCACCTTGTTGAACAGGTAGCCGATGCCCTTCTCGGCCACCTTGGCGGTCTTGAAGATCTCGGCGTAGTTGCCCAGGCCCACCCATTCCATGGTGTTGAACGCGCCGCCCTTCCATTTCACGAAGGACAGGAATATGGAAAACAGCACCGGCAGCAGCGTAAATACCGCAAAGCCGATGAAATTCGGCGCGATGAAGGAATAGGCGATCAGCTCCTTCTTGCGCTCATAGCCGGTCATCTGCCGCTTGTAGCGACTTTTGGGCGCCTTGGCCATGGGATTTGCTCCTTTCGTTTAAAAAAGCGGGGAAGGCGAGCGTTCGCCTTCCCCGCCGATGGGTTGTATCCGTGTCCTGCGGCAGCCTATCAGCCCAGCAGCTCGGCCACGCGCTCGTTCATCGCTTCGATACCCTCTTCAATGGTGTTCTCGCGGGTCATGATCAGGGTGTGCTCCTCGTTCAGGATCGTGGAGATCTCGGAGGAGTGCTCGGAGGCGGGCATCTCGATGCCCACGTACACGGGCACCAGCGCGGCCTTGCTGGCCTCGTCGGTTGGGAAGCCGTCGGCGGAAGCCATGGCGTCGGCGACAGCCGCGGAGACCCACGCCGGACGGGTGCCGGTGGAGGCGGTAGCCAGGGAGCCTTCCTCGCCGGCCAGCCAGGAGATGTACTCCCAGGCCAGATCCTTGTGCTCGGACTTGGCGTTGATCATCGCGCCGGTCAGGTTGCCGAAGGAGGACCCGGCGGCGACGCCTTCCTTGTGGGGAACGGCCACGATGCCCCAGTTGAAGTTGCAGGTGCCGTCCTTGATGGCGCCGATCATGGTGGACACGAACCAGTAGCCCATGGGCAGCATGGCGATGTTGCCGTTCTCGAAGGCGGCGGAGTAGTGCAGGCCGGCGGCCTTCACTTCGTCATAGGGCATGCAGGCGCCCGCGTCCTCCAAGTCCTGGTACAGCTCGTAGAAGTAAGCCAGGTCGGAGTAGTCGCCGTCGATCAGCGTGTTCACGCCGTCGCACACGTCCCAGTTCACCACGGCGCTCAGCCAGGTGTGGTAGTGGGTGCCGTAGTTGCCGTCGCCGGTCAGCTTCTTGGCCAGCTCGGCGTACTGCTCCCAGGTCATGTCGTTGGTGGGATACTCAACGCCCGCGGCGTCGAACAGGTCCTTATTGTAGAACAGCACCCAGAAGTCGGAGCGGAAGGGCAGCGCGTACTGCTCGCCGTCCACGGCGTAGTTGCTCTCGATGCCGGCGAAGCCGCTCATGTCGTAGCCGGAGGCCTCGATGTAGCTGTTCAGAGGCTCTTCATAGCCCGCCGCCTGCCAGTTCAGCAGGTCGGTGATCTCCTTGACCATGTAGATATCGCTGGAATCGCCGCCGGCCAGCATCGTGGTGGACTTGACGGCGTAATCCTGAGAGGCGACGTCGACGTACTCAATGGTCACGCCGGGATGAGAGGCCTCGAAGGCTTCCTTCTGGGCCACGAGGTAGGGAGTGGTGCCGGCGTCCCAGGCTACGACGGTCAGGGTCTGGGCCTCATCCGCCACGGCGAAGGACGCCGTGCAGAGCAGCATGATCGCTGCCAGGATCAGAGCAAGCGCTTTTTTCATGGATGTTTCCTCCTTTATTCTCTCAACGGGCTGAGCCCGCAGGGTTCGTGAAAATGTAAATCATTTTCATCTTGCCTTTCATTATAGACCCGAACGCCCTGTTTGTCAATAGTTTCCGTAAAGAAAAAGCAGAATTTTCAGCATTTGATGAAAATACAGTTGGAAAACTATTGAAAATTTCCAATCGTTGTGATATACTTATTGAAAAAGCCAGGAGGCCTTTTCATGGAAACTAAAACCGTCACCATCAACGATGTCGCCCGCGAGGCGGGGGTTTCCATCGCCACGGTTTCCCGGGTGCTGTCCGGGGGCAGCGCCAGCGCGGCCGCCCGGGAAAGGGTGGCGGCGGCGGCCCTGGCCCTGGGCTATCGCAGGCCTCCCGCCGAGCGGCGTGAGGAGACCGGCGAGGCGCACGCGCTGGCCCTGGTGATCTCGGATCTGACCAATCCCTACTACAGCATGCTCTGCGCCGGGGCCGAGCAGGCGGCGCGGCTGGCCGGGTGGTCGCTGATCGTGTGCCAGCCGGAATTCACCCCGGGCGCGGAGGAGATCAGCCTCGAGCGGGTCATGTCCCTGCCGGTGGACGGCGCGGTGCTGGTGGGCTCGGCGGTGGAGCAGGGCGGCGTGGATGAGATCCGCCGGCGGCTGAACCGCATCGCGAAGCGCATGCCCATCGTCACCATCGGGCCCAGGGTGGAGGGGGTCAGCTGCGTGAACATCACCTCCGACCTGTCCCTGAGCGTGCGCAAGTCGCTGGCGCACTTGGTCACCCTGGGTCACCGGCGCATCTGCTTCATCGGCGGGTCCGGCGGCATGCGCTCCCCCAGTGCCCGGCGGCGGGCCTATTACGAGGAGATGGAGCGCCTGGGCCTGCCCACCGACCGGGAGCAGCGCACCGACGCGGGCTTCACCCCCCAGGCCGGCGAATTCTGCGTGAACCGCCTGTTCAGCGCCGCCACGCCCCAGAACCGCCCCACGGCCATCATCGCCATCAACGACCTGGTGGCCCTCGGCGCGCTGCGGCAGCTGCAGCGCATGGGCCTGCGGGTGCCCGAGGACGTAGCCCTGATCGGCTGCGACAATCAGTTCTTCACCCCCTACCTCACCCCCGCCCTTACCACGGTGGACCTGCACCCCTTCGACCACGGCGTCACCGCCATCGAAGAGCTGATCGGCACCCTGAAAAACGGCGGCAGCGCCTATTCCCAGATCCGGGAGTGCAGCCTGATCGTGAGGGAGAGCTGCGGGGCCATGCTGGGAGCCAGAAGTTTGTAATATTTCGATGGAAGGGGGTCCGGAAATCCGTTTCGGATTTCCGGACCCCCTTCCATATATTATTGTAGACTTTATTCAATTTATATGATATAATGTAACGCAGATTATAAAATCGGAGGCGCTATGTCGAGGAATCGGTATGTGGGCGACTACCGCATCGTCGAATCCATCGACGGGCGCGGCAGGGTGAAATCGGACTACGAATACATCGGCGCGCCCTGGGTCTATGCGGCGGACGGCCAGACGGTGAAGGCCGCCAGGATGCGTGTAGCGGCCTGCTGCGCGGCGGGATGGCTTGCGTGGGTGGCCGCGCTGCTGCCGGTGTCGGCGGCCATGCGCGCGCTGGTCATCGCGCTGTCCTTCGCCTTCGCGGCGCTGCCCCTGGCCCTGGCGTCGGGCATCGCCGTCAGCCTGTTCCGGGAAAAGCCGCCCTTTGAACACCGGCACGCCGACCGGCTGGAGAACCGGGCCCCGGCCTGCACGTTCTTCGTCGCGCTGCTGGGCGGCGTCGCCCTGATCGGCGAGGCCGTGAACGCCCTGCGCGGGGCGGAGCTGCTGCCCGGCGACGGGATATTTGCCGCATGCGCGGCGGTGCTGGTTGCTTGCGCCGTCGTGTGCCACCGCCAGTGGAAGCGACTGAGGTGCCGCGAGGCGGAATGACGGTTGTGGCGGCGTAGACGCCGCCGCTACAGGGCGCTGTAACGGCAACCTGCCGTCACCCTTCCCATCATCGAATTATTCGCAGCAATGCGTTTAATGAATAACACAAGGAGGAAGAATCAACATGAACAAACTGAACAGACTGCTTGCGCTGGCTCTGGCACTGATCATGGCCTGCGGGCTGTGCTTCGGCGCGATGGCCGAGACGACGGAGGCCGCCCCTGAGGCCGCGGAAGCGACCGAGGCCGTGGAGGCCGCCGAGCCTGCCGAGGCTGAGGCCACCGAAGCGGCGGAAACCACCGAGGCAGCGGCTGCCGAAGAGAGCGCTGACGCGCGCATGGAGGGCGGCATGGTTTACTCCACCGCCACCTTTGGCCAGAAGTTCAGCCCCTTCTTCAACACCACCGCCTACGACCGGGAGGTTGTAGACCTGACCCAGGCAACGCTGCTGCAGGCTGACCGCGGCGGCGCGATCCTCAACAACGGTATCGACGGTGAAACCGTTAACTACAACGGCACCGATTATGAATACAAGGGCATGGGCAACGTCGAGGTCGTGCAGAACGACGACGGCAGCGTGGATTACAAGCTCACCATGCGCGACGACATCGTGTTCTCCGACGGCGAGCCCGCGAACATCGACGACGTGATCTTCAGCATCTACGTCGAGTGCGACCCCACCTATGACGGGTCCTCCACCCTGTACGCCCTGCCCATCGAGGGCATGGAGGAGTACCGCAGCGGCATGGAGAGCCGCGGCAACAAGATCTTCGGCGACGGCGAAGGCGAAGGCTACGTGGCCAACGCCCTGTACACCGAGGATCAGTACAAGGCCTTCTGGGATTACTACAACAACCAGGCCGGCGCGGCCTTCGCCCAGGAGATCGTGGATTACTGCATCGCCAACGGCTACGCCGCGCCCGACGCCACCGTGGCCCAGGCCGCTGCGGAATGGGGCTTCACCGACCTGGCCGAGGACGCCACCGCCCAGGATTTCTGGAACGCCATCGTGGCCGCCTATGACACCGTGGAGGAGGCCGAGGCCACCGAAACCGCCGGCTCCGACCGCCTGGCCCTGACCATCGCCAACCTGGGCGCCGACTACCAGGTGGGCGTCAACACCGGCGCGGGCGCACCGAACATCAAGGGCATCATCCGCACTGGCGACTACAGCATGACCGTGCACATGACCGAATACGACGCCACCGCCATCTACGAGATGAACTTCTATGTCGCGCCCCTGCACTACTACGGCGACAAGGCCCTGTACGACTACGCCGGCAACAGCTTCGGCTTCCCCAAGGGCGACCTGTCCGGCGTGAAGGCGAAGAACACCGAGCCCCTGGGCTGCGGCCCCTACACCTTCGAGGGCTACGCCAACAACGTGCTCACCCTGAAGGCCAATCCCCACTACTTCAAGGGCGAGCCCAAGATTCCGTACATCCAGATGCAGGAGGTCCTGCAGGACACCGACTACGTGCCCGGCATCGTCACCGGCAGCTTTGACCTGAACATGCCCTCCATCAGCGAGGACACCGTGAAGGCCATCAAGGACGCCAACAGCAACGGCGAACTGACCGGCGACGTGATCACCACCGTGCTGATCGACTACCGCGGCTACGGCTACCTGGGCATCAACGCCGACCTGGTGAACATGAACGGCGAACCCGGCTCCGAGGAATCCAAGGCGCTGCGCAAGGGCTTCATGACCCTGTTCTCCGTGTACCGCGACACCGTCATCAAGTCCTACTACGACGATCGCGCTTCCGTCATCCAGTATCCCATCTCCAACACCAGCTGGGCCGCGCCCAAGCCGGCGGACCCGGGCTATCACAACGCCTATTCTGAGGACGTGCTGGGCATGCCGATCTACGACGCCTCCATGAGCGAGGAGCAGCGCTACGAGGCCGCGAAGCAGGCCGCCATCGGCTTCTTCATCGCCGCGGGCCTGACCTATGACGAGGCCGCCGGCAAGTTCACCGACGTGCCCCAGACCTATGAGATCATGATCCCCGGCGCCGGCATCCAGGACCACCCCGCCTACGGCGTGGCCGTGGCCGCCAGCAACGTGCTGGCCGAGCTGGGCATCACCCTGCAGGTGAACGACGTGGGCACCTCCGTGTGGAACAACGCCCTGGAAGGCAACACCGCCATGATGTGGGCCGCCGCCTGGCAGGCCAACGTAGACCCCGACATGACCCAGGTCTACTCCAGCGAGAACGCCCACGGCAAAGGTACCAACTCCAACCACTACTCCGTGGATGACGCAGATCTCGACGTGCTCATCAAGGCCGGCCGCGCCAGCGCCGACACCGAGGAGCGCAAGAGCATCTACAAGGACGCCATGGAGATCATCATGGACTGGGGCTGCGAGCTGCCGCTGTACCAGCGCAAGGACTGCACCACCTTCTCCACCCAGCGCGTGGACATCGACTCCATCCCCCAGGACATGACCCCCTACTGGAACTGGTACGCCGAGGTCGAGACCCTGGCCGTCAAGTAATTAACCCATAACGATCCTGTGCCCTGCACTGGCGGAGGGAATCCCCCTCCGCCCGTGCGGGGACTGTTCATGATTTGAAAGACAAATTCTGATTTGTCGGGGAGATAACAAGCCAATAGGAATGACTGATAGCGCAACCAAAAGCCTTCCCCTTCAGGGGAAGGTGGCCCGCGTAGCGGGTCGGATGAGGTCGGTTCCCCGCGGTAACAACAGTTTACGCGGTCCCTCCCAGGAGAACGACCTCATCCGTCACGGCGCTTCGCGCCGCGCCACCTTCCCCTGAACCGCTCCCTTCGGTCGCTGGGGAAGGCTTTTGGACACCGTATCTCCCCGACAAATCAGAATCTACCAAACCCAACCAATCTCACACGACTAACCGTTCACAACAATCAAGGCTTCGCGTCCACGGGCTGCGGGGCCAGGCAGAAGGTGGGAAGACAATGCTGAAGTATACGGCCAAGCGCCTGGTCTACAGCGTTTTTATACTGTTCTTCGTGATGTTCATCATCTACGTGCTGATGTACAATATGCCCTCGGGCTTTGTGGAAACCAAGGCGCGGGAGCTGGCCTCCCGGCCGGGCGCGACCAAGAGCTATGCCGAGTGGCTGGAGGACCTGAACGCCCAGTACGGCATGGACAAGGGCGTGGTCAGGGGCTACCTGATCTGGCTCGGCAACGCCGTGCGGGGCAATTGGGGCGACAGCTGGGTGTGGAACGTGCCCGTCACCGTGGAATTCCACAACACGGTGTGGTACAGCTTTGCGCTGGGCCTCGTCTCGTTCATACTTGAAATACTGATCGCCATACCGCTGGGCATCACGGCGGCCCGCAAGCAGTACAGCTTTACCGATTACTTTACCACGGTGGTCGCCATGGTGTGCATCTCGATGCCCACCTTCTTCGTGGCGACGGTACTGAAATACATTTTCTCCGTCAAGCTCGGCTGGTTCGACCTGTCGGGCATGCAGGGGCGCAACTACATGGCCCTGTCTGATTTCGGAAAATTCCTGGATGTGGCGAAGCACTTCGTGCTGCCGCTGATCACGCTGGTGATCATCTCCATCGGCGGCCTGATGCGCTACACCCGTACCAATATGCTGGAGGTGCTCTCTGCCGACTACATCCGCACCGCCCGGGCCAAGGGCGTGCCTGAGCGCACGGTCATCAACCGCCACGCCTTCCGCAACACCTTCATCCCGCTGGTGACCATGCTGGGCGGCACGCTGCCGGGCCTGTTCTCCGGCGCGCTGATCACCGAGACGCTGTTCTCCATCCGGGGCATCGGCTATGCCTCCTATACGTCGATGACCCAGGCAGACATCCCCTTTATCATGTTCTACCTGGCCTTCATATCGATACTGACGCTGCTGGGCAACCTGATTTCCGACCTGCTGTACGCCGCCGCGGACCCCCGCGTGCGGCTGAGCTGAGGAGGTGGCGACATGAGCGACAATCGCTACAGCCTCAACGAGGTCTTGAAGGCCCGCAAGGCCGCCAGCCAGGACAAGCAGGTCCAGAGCGGCGAGGTCAAGCTGGACGACCTGTCCCGCGTAAAGGTGCTCTCCCCCGGACGGCAGGTGTTCAAGCGGTTCATTCGCAACCGCCTGGCTGTGTTCGGCTCGGTGACACTGATTTTAATGTTCCTGTTCTCCTTCGTGGGGCCGCTGTTCTACCCCTACGGGCAAAAGCAGATCTTCTATAAATATGAGCCCCGCAATGTCGATTACGGCATGGTCAAGGAGAACACCGCCTACAGCGGCTTCGACATCGACGGCGGCGCATCGGTGGAGCGCGCCGTCAACAACAAGATGAACTCCATCATCAAGAACATGCTCTCCGCCGGCGCCGACGTGGACTACATCCAGGGCGAGGAAAAGGCCTATCGCATCGAAAAGCTGGCCGACGACGTGTATCTGGCCTCTGCCGCCGACAGCCAGGAGGTCTGCTTCTACGGCAGCGGCGAGGCCGAGATCGGCACCTACAGCATGGTCGGCAAGAAGCTCGACTACATCCACGACCCGGTGGAGGGCCTGGAGGACGCCGTCAGGGACGCCATCGCCAGCGACGCCAAGGGCGGCACCTTCGAGCTGAACGGCACGACCTACACCTACACCCGGGGCAAGGCCAAGTCCTACGCCATCACCGCGTCCTTCGACGGCGTGCAGTACGTGGGCGAGCCCCTGGACGCGGACTTCGAGGCCGCGCTGGATAACGAGATCCACCTGGACGGCACCGGCTTTGCCTATAACGGCGAGGACTACGCCCTGGCGAAGGACGGCGGCGCCTGGCACGCCTACCGGCTTGTGGAGCCCCAGCGGGCGAAGGTGTACAGCCGCCTGACCAACAGCACCTACGAGTCCGGCGCATCGGTATCCCCGGCGCTGAACCTGGCCGCCCTGCTGGCCACCGCCACCGGCGGCAGCTTCGAGGCCGACGGCCAGAGCTGGACCCTGTCGAAGGAGGAGGGCGCCTGGCTGGTGCGCAACGCCGCGGGCGACGAGTTCATGGAGATGACCCCCTTCTCGGTGCGCCGCTATGACGGCGCCGACACCATGGAATACGGCCTGAAGAAGGCGCTGACGGAAAAGGCGCTGGAGATGGCCGCCAGCAACGCCAAAACCGGAACCCTGATGTACGAGCTGCCCATGCAGACCGAGACCGGCGAATATGTGACGGACGAGGCGGGCAACGTCTCCACCCAGCAGACCGAGCTGACCCTCAACCGCAGCCAGACCGGCGAGTACGTGGTGAAGTGCCAGCAGATCATCTACGTCATCAACATGTTCGACGCCCCCTCCGCCGAACACATCCTTGGCACCGACGGCGACGGCTTCGACGTGTTCGCCCGCATCATGTACGGCGGCCGGGCCTTCCTGGGCGTCATCATGGGCGGCCTGTCCGGCTACTACGGCGGCTGGGTGGACATGCTGATCATGCGCCTGGTGGACATCTTCTACTGCCTGCCCTACATGCCCATCATGATCATCATCGGCGCGCTGATGGACGCCATGCGCATGGACACCTACATCCGCCTGATCGTGATGATGGCTGCGCTGGGCATCATGGGCTGGGCCAGCGTGGCAAGGCTTGTGCGCGGCCAGATCCTGACCCTGCGCGAGCAGGAATTCATGGTGGCCACCGAGGCCACCGGCATCAAGGTGAAGGACCGCATATTCCACCACCTGGTGCCCAACATCATGCCCCAGCTGATCGTGCAGGCCACGATGGGCATGGGCAGCGTCATACTGACCGAGTCCACGCTGTCCTTCCTTGGCCTGGGCGTCAAGCACCCGCTGGCCACCTGGGGCACCATCATCAACTCCGTCTCGTCGGCCTCGGCCATGCAGCACTACGCCTTCATCTGGATCCCCGTGGGCCTGCTGATCTGCCTGACGGTCATCGCGTTCAACTTCGTGGGCGACGGCCTGCGGGACGCCTATGACCCGAAGGCCAAGCGATAGGAGGTGCCGAACATGTCAAGCGAAAATAAAAAGAGCGCCTATATCTCAGGCAGCGAATCCCGGCGCATCACCCGCTTCAACCGCCGGGTGACCAAAAAGCTGGAAAAGGCCCGGGCGGACGCGGCGAAGGACGAATCGCTGTACACCACGCGGATGAAGGACCCGAACAACGTGGTGGAATTTGACAACGTGTGCACCTATTTCTTCTCCGACGTGGGCGTGGTACGGGCCGTGGACGGCGTCAGCTACGAGGTGCCCGTGGGCAAGACCGTGGGCATCGTGGGCGAATCCGGCTGCGGCAAGTCGGTCACCAGCCTGTCGCTGATGCAGCTGCTGCAGCGGCCCTCCGGCCAGACCGTGGGCGGCGAGATCCGCTTCAACCTGGGCCAGGGCGACGGCAGGGCCTACAACATCGTCAACACCCCCAATTCCATCATGGAGAAGATCCGCGGCAACCGCATCTCCATGATCTTCCAGGAGCCCATGACCGCCCTGAACCCGGTGTTCCGCATCGGCCAGCAGGTGGACGAGGTCACCGAGCTCCACTTTCCGGAGATGAGCAAGGAGGATGTCAAGGCCCGGACGCTCGAAATGCTGGAGCTGGTGGGCATCGCCAACAAGGAGGGTGTGTACAACATGTACCCCCATGAGCTCTCCGGCGGCATGCGCCAGAGGGTGTGCATCGCCATCGCCCTGGCCTGCCGGCCCGCGCTGATCATCGCCGACGAGCCCACCACCGCCCTGGACGTGACCATACAGGCCCAGATCCTGGACCTGCTGGGCAGCCTGAAGGACAAGCTGAATTCCTCGATCATGCTGATCACCCACGACCTGGGCGTGGTGGCCGGCATGGCGGACTACGTGGTGGTCATGTACGCCGGGCGCGTGGTGGAAAAGGGCACCACCGAGGACATCTTCCACCACCCCGCCCACCCCTACACCATCGGCCTGATGCGCTCGAAGCCCGTGGTGGGCAAGAAGGTGGACGCGCTGTACAACATCCCCGGCAGCGTGCCGAACCCGGTGGAGATGCCCAATTACTGCTACTTCCGGGACCGCTGCGAGATGCGCTGCGAGGCGTGCGCCGGCAAGTATCCCCCGGAGATCCGCATCAGCGACACCCACGTGGTGAGCTGCTATCGCTTCATGGACGAGGGCGAGGTCCTGGGCTATCCGAAATCTGTGGACGTGGAGGCGCTTTGATATGACTGAGGCAAACGTGAATCGGACCGCGGCGGGCAGCGACTGCCTGCTGGAGGTGAACAACCTGGTCAAGTGGTTCCCCATCAAGTCCAGCGTGTTCAAGCGCACCGTCGGCAACGTCAAGGCCGTGGACGGCGTCAGCTTTAAAATCAAACGGGGCCAGACCATGGGCCTGGTGGGCGAATCCGGCTGCGGCAAGTCCACCTGTGGCCGGACGATACTGCGCCTGCAGGAAAAGACCTCCGGCCAGGTGCTGCTGGGCGGCCAGGACATCTTCGCCCTGGACAAGGCTGAGCTGCGCAAGCTGCGTCCCCGGATGCAGATCGTGTTCCAGGACCCCTATTCCAGCCTGTCCCCCCGGCTGCCCGTGGGCGAGATCATCGGCGAGGCGGTGCGGGAACACAACATCGTCGATCCCTCGGAGTTCGACGACTACATCACCCGGGTAATGGAGGTCTGCGGCCTGCCGGAATACTACAAGGACCGCTACCCCCACGAGTTCTCCGGCGGCCAGCGCCAGCGCATCTGCATCGCCCGGGCCCTGGCCCTGTCCCCCGAGTTCATCGTGTGCGACGAGCCGGTATCGGCGCTGGACGTGTCGATCCAGGCCCAGATCATCAACCTGCTGAAGAAGCTGCAGGCCGACTTCGGGCTGACCTACCTGTTCATCAGCCACGACCTTTCCGTCGTCGAGCACATCTCCGACGGGGTGGGCGTGATGTACCTGGGCAACATGGTGGAGTACGCGCCGACGGAAAAGATCTACAGCAATCCCCTGAACCCCTACACCCAGGCGCTGTTCTCGGCCATACCGATACCGGACCCGGACGCCCGCATCAACCGGATCATCCTCAAGGGCAGCATCCCCAGCCCCGCCAACCCGCCCAGCGGCTGCAAGTTCCACACCCGCTGCGCCCACTGCATGGAGGTGTGCAAGTACGCCGTGCCCGAGTGGCTGGAGGTGGAGCCGGAGCACTTTTGCGCCTGCCACCTGTACGACACCCCCGAGGCGAAGGCGAAGGCGGAAGAGACGATGGAGCGGATGAAGCGGGAAAACGTGGCCGTGGGCGGCCAGGAAGTCATGTAGCCCATGGCGCGGCGCAATCGACCCCGCCTGCCGGAGGGCGACGACGGCAGGACCATCGTGGACATGAACGTGGAGGGCATGCCCTGGTATTCCCGCCAAAGGGAAAAGCCCAGCCCCCCGCAGGGCGACTGGGAGCTGACCGACGAACAGAAGCGCGCCTACAAATGGGCCGCCGTCAAGGCGGCCCTGGCCGTGGCGCTGATCTTCGGCGCGGTCTTCGCGGCGTTCATCGCGTTCTGCGACTTCGTGTGGTTCCGATAGTTTATAATATGGGCAGGGCCGGTAAATCGAAGGATTTACCGGCCCTGCCCATTCGTTGTGTATTATACCCTGTACACCGTCTCCGCCAGCTTCGGGAAACGCTTTTCCAGCCTGGGAACCAGCAGCATGGCCAGGCACGCGCTGCCAAGGCCGATCAGGGCGCCGCCCAACACGTCCGTGGGATAGTGGATGCCCACATACAGTCGGGAAAACGCGATCAGTATGGCCAGGATCAGCGCCGGCACGCCGAACTTCTTCGGCGCCTTCCTGAACAGCACCCATGCGCAGGCCAGCGAATTGGTGGTGTGCCCCGAGGGGAAGGACCAATCCTTCGCAAGGGGCACGATGCAGTTCAAGCCCTGTACCATCTCATAGGGCCGTATCCTTGCCGCCCAGTTCTTGATGATCAGGTTGGTGACGATCAGGCCGAACACCATCGACGCCGCGCACATCACGCCCAGCTTGCGGGTCCTGCGCATGATCAGCAGCGCCAGCGTGATCAGTATCCAGATCAGGCCCTTGTCGCCCAGCATCGTGATGGCCTTCATGATCGGGTCCAGGAAGCCTGAACGCAGGTTGTTCTGGATCCACAGCAGTATCGAGCCCTCGAAATCAATTAACCCTTGCGATTGAAATACCGCTTCCAATGTCATCTCTCCTTTATACAGGCGCCATGCGCCCCTTCCGTTTCATTGCTGCTTCATTGTAACACAATATAACGGCAAACACAACTTCATTCCTGTGAATTTGCGTAAAAGGCGGGAATATGATAGAATAGGCGCATAGGAAGGAGGCACCCCATCATGCAACGCCTGAATCGCGGCATGCTGCGCCGCTACGATATTCCCGAGCACGCGCCCGGCGGGGTGCGCGCCGTGCAATTTGGCCTGGGCGAGGCCCTGCTGGGCGTAGCGGACCGGCTGCTGGACGCCGCCTGCCCGGGCCTCGGCATCGCCTGCGTGCCCTCGGAAGGGCCCTGGACGGGCGAGGGCGCGGACCCGGCGGCGCTGCTCAGGGAGCAGGATGGCCTCTATACGCTGCTGGTGCGGGGCTATACGGGCGAGACGCCTGTGAAGCAGGAGGTCGTGGTCCAGTCCATACTATGCGTGACCGAGGGCCCGGATGCGCTTGCCGAGCTGGCCCGCGACCCCGCGCTCACTCTGGGTCTGCTGGACACCGAGGCCCCCGACAGCCATGCCGACCTCGAAAGCGCCGCAAGGCTGCTGGCAGCGCGCTATGAAGCGGGGCTGAACGGGCTGTGGATGCTCTGCCTCGGCGAGGACACCGACTGCGCCGGAGAGGTCCGGGATGCCATTGCGGCGCTGAACCCAGACCCCGGCTTCGCCCAATGGCTCCGCGACGCCTGCGCCTTCTGCCCCGCCCTGGCCGACGGACTGGCTTTCCGGGCCGACGCGAAGTCCGCCGCCCGCCAGTGCGCCGAGATGAACTACGCCGACGGCATGCTGCACCTGGCCGAGCCCTACGCGGCGCTGACGATACAGGCCCCGGCGGCGCTGCGGGACATTCTGCCGGTGGACGACGGCGGAGGCATTCGGATCGTGGACGATCTTTCGCCGGTGTTGGCGCAGAAGCGCCGCACCTTTGACGCCGGGCTGTTCGCCATGGCCGCGCCGGGCTGGCTGCTGGGCTGCAACACCCTCGCGGACTGCATGAAGCACGCGCGGCTGCGCGCCTTCGTGGGCCGCGTCTACGCAGAGGAGCTTCTGCCCGCCGATCCCGACGCCCGCGCCGCCCTCGCCCCCCAAGTGATCCAGGCCTTCGAGCGCTTCGAAAACCCGTTGAACGACAACGCCCTGCTGCCCACGGTCCGCCCGTTGCTGGCGCGATTCCGCCGCGCCGTGCTGTCGATCCTTCGCGCCTGGGCGGCGGAAAACTTCGAACCGCCCCGGCTGCTGAGCTTCGCCCTGGCCGCCACCGTCATGCTGTACGCCGGGGCGCGGCCCAACGCCCAGGGGCGCTACGAAATCTATCGAGGCACCCAGGTCCATACCCTGGAGGACGACCCCGGGGCGCTGGCGGTGTTCGCCACGCTGTCCCACGACATGCCCCCCGAGGCCCTGGCCTACGCCGTACTGGCCGACCGGGAGCTGTGGCACGGCGAGGACCTGCGCCAAATCGACGGCCTGGAAGCCCGCGTGGCCCTGGACATCGCCAATTTGCAGCGCAAGCCGGATTATCTGCCGGAGTAAACGCCATGAACAAGGCTTTTCGAATCACCGTCATCGTCGTCGCTTCCGCGCTGGCCCTGTCCGCCTGCGCCCTGGGCCTCAACCGCCTCGTATACGGACGCTCGCTGAAGGCGACACTATACGAATATAGGCTGCGCCGCCAGTTCGCCACCGACCGCACCGCCGAGGCAGAAGTCGAGCGCCTGGAGGCGAGGCGCACCGGACCCGAGCCGGCCGCCGCCCTGCCCGACGGCCTGGGCGTTCCCGCGGAGGAAGCCGACCGCGACGGCATGCAGGTATTCACGCTGAACGGCGGCGGGGACGGCCCCCTGGTGCTGTACCTGCACGGGGGCGCCTACGTCAACGGCTTCAACGCCCACCAGTGGCGCTTCATGGACCGGCTGGCCCGCCAAACCGGCTGCACCGTGATCGCCCCGGCCTACCACCTGGCCCCCTGGGCCGACTATGCCCGGGCTTACGACGACCTTACGGCGCTGTACCGGGCGCTGGCGGCGGAAAACCCCGGCCGACGCACGATCCTGATGGGCGATTCCGCCGGGGGCGGGCTGGCCCTGGGACTTGCGCAGGCCCTCGCCGGCGCGGGCGACGCCCTGCCCGAGCGCCTGATCCTGTTCTCTCCCTGGGTGGACGTGTCCATGGACAACCCGGATATCGCCGACTACCTGGCCGTGGAGCCGATGCTCCACCTCGAGCTGGTGAAGGTCCACGGCCAATACTGGGCCGGGTCTGCCGGCACCCATCACTGGCAGGTCAGCCCCCTGTTCGGCGACATGGCGGGCCTGCCCCCGGTGACCGTCTACTGCGGCACCCGGGAGCTGCTCTACCCCGACATACGGCTGGCCTACGGGAAGCTGACTGACGCCGGCGTGGACGCGACGCTGCGCGTGGGAACCGGCCTGAACCACGACTGGCCCCTGATGCCCATCCCGGAAGCGGAAAAGGCGTTCGGGGAGGTCGCGAGGATGGTAGAGAAATACTGATTTGTAGGGCTGAAGCCCTAAATGAGGAATTAGGAATGAAGAATGAGGAATTCAGGAGGAAATCCTGACGGATTTCTTTTATTCAATGGAAATACGCGGTGTTTCAACGATTCAATGGACTTTAAATCAAAACAAATCCGTAGGATTTGCACCACCATTCCTCATTCCTCATTCCTAATTCCTAATTCAAACGCAGCAACAAATCAGGATTTGTCAACTCAAAACAACCCAACAGGAGAATCCTGCCATGTCCCACTCCAACCTCCCCTCCTCCCCATCCCCCCGATACGCGGCGGCGGGCGATTTTATGCGGGTGTTCTGCGCGTTCATGATCGGCTGGTACCACATCTGGCAGCAGTCGTGGCTGACGCCGACGCTGCGCCTGGGCGGCCTCACGCTGGATTTTTACCCCTGGGTGCGGGCAGGCTATATGTTCGTGGACCTGATGCTGCTGCTCAGCGGCTTTTTGCTGTACCTGCCCTGGGCGAACGGCAAGCCCCCCGAAACCGGGGTCTACCTGCGCCGCCGGGCGGCGCGCATACTGCCGGGCTACTGGCTGGCCCTGGCGGTGATGCTGGCCTTCGCGGTCACTGCGCCGGATTTCGACCGGCCCGCGCTGCTGGCCAGGGACCTGGGGGCGCACCTGGCCTTCATCCACAACCTGTTCCGCTTCAGCTACTCCCAGACCCGGCTGAACGCGGTGCTCTGGACCCTGGCGGTGGAGGTGCAGTTCTACCTGCTGCTGCCGGCGCTGGCGCCACTGTTCAACCGCCGCCCGCTGCTGTGCTGGGGCGCGATGACCGGCATTGCGCTGAGCTTCCGGCTGCTATGGACCGCCCCGATGCCCGACACCACGATGTTCGTCAACCGCCTGCCCAACATGCTGGACCTGTATGCCGACGGCATGCTGGCGGCCCACCTGTACGCCAAATTGGCCCGCAGGAAGGACCACCGCGCCCTGATCGCCGCGCTGGGCACGCTGCTGTGCGCGCTGGGGGCCTGGGGAGTGCTGCACACCGTCAAGGTGCAGGCCACCGCTTACGGCGACTACAGCGCGCTGCGGCTGGGCCAGCTCACACGCCGCTGGCCGCTGGGCGTCTGCGGCGCCGCCTTCCTGCTGGGGGGCAGCCTCGGCTTTGGGCCGCTGCGCAGGCTCCTCTCCAACCGCGTGCTGCGCTTCCTGGGCGGCGCCAGCTACAGCTTCTACATCTGGCACCAGTGGCTGGCCGTGCGGCTGAAGCAATGGCGCATCCCCCCCTACCGCGCCGCCGCCGATCCCAACCAGGCCTGGGAGATGCCCTGGCAGCTGCACTATACGCTATTGTGCTTCGCCGCCGCGCTGCTGCTGGCGGTGCTGATCCATCAATTCGTCGAAAAGCCCGCCGCACGGCGACTGGCAGGCATCAAGCCGGGCAGGATAACAAAGATCCTCCGACGCCGCTGACGCTCCGCTCAGGATGACAGGCGAATCATCGTCATGCAAACTGTATCTTCGGGCGACGCCTGCAATATAATCGATTGACCCATAAAAAGGAGTAAATGATATGTGCGGCAGATACTGGATCGACGACGGACGGGATAATGTCGAACTGGGGGAAATCATCGAGCAGGTCAACCACCGTCCCGCCGCGGGGCCCGTCAAGACCTCGGGCGAGATCTTTCCCACGGACGTGGTGCCGGTGATCGCCAGCAGCAAGCGCCTGGCCCCCGAGGCCTTCGCCATGGGATGGGGCTACGGGCTGGGGGACGGCAAGCGGATCATCAACGCCCGCAGCGAAACCGCCGCCGACCGGCCCCTGTTCCGGGACGGCATGCGCCAGCGCCGCTGCGCGGTGCCGGCGAGCCACTACTTCGAGTGGGAGCGAAGCGGCGGCAAAAAGACAAAGTACGCCATCCGGCCGGAGGGCAGCGGTCTGTTTTACTTCGCCGGGCTCTACCGCATCTCGGACGGCCGGCCCGAGTTCGTCATACTGACCCGCGAACCCGCCCAAAGCATCGCCTTCATCCACGACCGGATGCCGGTGATCCTGCCCCGGGAGCTGGTGGCGGACTGGACGAATCCCCAATATGACGCCGGAGCGCTCCTGCGCCACGCCGTGCTGGCTGTCACTCACGAAAAGGCACAGGTGGACGGACAGCTGGAGATGGTGTTTCCATGAATGACAACCGCCCGCCGGCATTTTTTGGCCGGCGGGCGGTTGTCATTGTATCACGATGCCTGTATGATCCTGCACTCCATCAGCAGCGTCATGTAGTCCACGGGGTCCATGTTGGCGATTTCTGGTTCTTCCCGGTCTGTGGTCGCTTCAAGTGCTGCGATGGTTTCATGCTCGTTCATGTCGGTATCCTCCTTGCTGTTCGTTGGCAACAATGCCATTATACGCCCTTGGGGCGCTCAAGTCCAATGTTGGCGGGAAATGACAAGAGGTTTTAATCATTTTGAAATATTGCTTTCAGTGGACAATGTGATACCGTGGATGTCGGCGAAGGGCAGGGCCCTTTCACCGATGACCAACACCCTTTCCACCGGATCCACCCTCCAGACCACGCCGGTAAGGGCGTGATACAGCCCGTCCCGGCCGAAGGCCGCGTGGTGGGGGTCCCGGCAGACCTCGAAGTATTCCACCCGTGCCACCACCCGGTTCCGCCGCGCCAGCGCGCCGGTTCGGGTGGCCCGTTCCAGCGCCGCCAGCGCCCGGTTCAGCGCCCGCAGCGTCTCCGCGTCCCTCTGCCGACGGGGCACATAGGGCACCTGCTTCGACCTGACCGCCTCGTCGTAGCCCGACAGCGCCGCGAAGGGCGCGAAGATCTTGGCCCGGTTCAGCTGCGCCATCTTCGGATGGCGGCGGCTGAACGCGTCGCCGTCGTGCGCCGGACGGTGCAGGCCGATGATGTCGTTGTAGGCAAATTCCATGTCATTAACTCCTATGCCCGGTGTCCGCCGATCTGCGTGTTCCGCTCCCGGGCCGTGGCGCCCTCCAGGTAGTTCATGCCCTTCAATATGGCGTTGCTGCCGTATTTGCGGCGTATGCCCAGGATCACCCGCTGCATCCGCTCCTCCCCCTCCAGCGCCGCGTAGTCGGTGAACATGTCCAGCTGGAGGCAGTCGTTGTGGGTGTCGGCGGCGCAGACCCCCAGCCGGCGGATGAACAGCTGGCGGTCCACCCGGGCGTCGAAGGCCGCCAGCAGCGCTTCCCTCAGCGCCCGGTCGCTGGCGGTGCGGGTGCGCAGCCGCACCGTGCCCCCGGTGTGCTTCGGGTGCAGCCGGCCGTAGTAGTCGATGGACAGCGGGCCGTCGTAGCGGCACTTTTCCAGCGAGACCGGGTCGAAGGCCACCCAGAACGACAGGCAGCCGGTGGCCAGCCCCTTCGCCACCAGGTCCATCGACAGCTGCTCCACCATCTCCGCGAACACCAGCCGCGCCTCATCGAAGGCGTAGGGGCGGGGCAGCACCTGGCCCACGGACAGCGAATGGGCCTTGGGCCGGTAGGCCTTGATGTCGGCCAGCGTGCAGGGCTCGATGCCCCAGGCGTGGTCGATCAGGATCTCCGCGTCGATGCCGAACAGCTGGTACAGGAATTCCTCCGAAGCGATGGAGGCCCTGGCGATGTCGCCCATGGTGAGTATGCCGTACTTCGCCAGCCGCCGGGTCTTGCCCTCGCCCATCTGCCAGAAGGCGGTCAGCGGCCTGACGGGCCACAGCAGCCGCTTGTACTGTTCCTCGTCCAGCTCCGCGATGCGCACGCCGTCCCGGTCGGCGGGGGCCTTCTTCGCCACGATGTCCATGCCCACCTTGGCCAGGTAAAGGTTCGGCCCGATGCCCGCCGTGGCGGTGATGCCGGTGGCTTTCAGCACGTCCCGTATGATGGTGAGGGCCATGAAGTGGGCCGGGGCCATGCCCGCGCGGGCGGCCTGGGCCCGGTACAGGCCCAGGTAGGCCGTCACGTCCATGAACACCTCGTCGATGCTGTATACATGAATGTCCTCCACGGCCACGTATTTCAGGTAGATGCCGTAGATGAAGGCGGACACCCGCTCGTATTCGGCCATCCTCGGCGGCGCGATGACATAGTCCAGCTTCCGGCGCAGCCGGGCCTCTGCCAGCCGGATGGCCTGCTTCGCCTCGAACAGCCTGGGGCAGCTGCGCACGCCCACGGCCTTCAGCGCCGGGGACACGGCCAGCACGATGGTGTTGTCCGAGCGCGTCTCGTCCGCCACCAGCAGCCGCGCCGTCAGCGGGTCCAGCCCCCGGGCCACGCACTCCACCGAGGCGTAGTAGCTCTTCAGGTCGATGCAGATGTAGGTACGCGGTCCCGCGTCCATGCCGTCACCCCCCTCCAAGTTCGTTTGGGAGCACAACTTCTGATTTGTCGGGGAGACGAGGGAACAGGGAACAGGGAACAGGAATGGCGGCTGCCGCGAACATTTCGATATTGTACGAGTTGTAGCGGCCCTAAAG